>JAILBP010000131.1:0-2395 GCA_024680835.1 Lachnospiraceae bacterium
GCTTAAACGGACCGACCACGAACATGAAGAATTTCCATTTGTTCAACAGTCCGCAGACCACATGTCCGAGTTCGTGGACGATGGTAGATACAAAATAAGCGATGATAGCGAAGACTAAAACTTTTACGATTTCTGTTAACATTTTTGTTTTCTCCTTTTCTGCATGTGTTATGGCATCGAAGCTTTCCGTATGTCCGTGCCTGTTGTCGTAAATCTCCCCCGTGATTCGCACCGGGTTTTCCTTGTGTCGGTATCATCCTAAAAAAATATCGCCCATTCGTCTATACAAGGTCTTTGACATGGGGCTTTTTTCGTGAAAAAAAGTCTGGCAAAAGTGTTTGACAGACTGATAAAACAAAGATGTTTAATGATATTATATCATGATTTGATATCTTGCGAGCTGATTTCATTTTCTTCTAAGTCCTGAAAAAAACGGAAGATAGTTATAATATGATTCAAGGCTTATTGACCCGCCCCGATATGAGCAAGAAGTGGGACGAAGTCACACGAGATTGCGAATATCGGGCAGGATTGTGGGTATTCGTCATAAGGGGTACCGCTTGCGGTGGATTCCTTATGACATAAGTGCGAAGCACGAAACAATCCGTGAATCACCTTTTGACCTTCAAATCATATTTAGCAATCATAGGTAAAATTGGGTCATTTATATTTTTGGAAAAAAACACAGGGGGATTACACATGAAGACATTTAAGATGCTGATAAATGCAGCAGACAAAAAGGGACACATCAACAGGGAGATTTACGGTAACTTTTCGGAGCATCTGGGAAGATGTATCTATAATGGTATCTATGTGGGTGAGGATTCGGATATCCCTAATATCCACGGTCTCAGAAAAGATATCATAGATGCCATGAAGAACATAAAGCTTCCTGTATTGCGCTGGCCGGGCGGCTGCTTTGCAGACGAATACCATTGGAGAGACGGTATCGGTCCGAAATCCGACCGCAAGAAGATGGTAAACACCAACTGGGGCGGTGTTGTGGAAGACAACAGCTTCGGTACACACGAGTTTATGGAGTTCTGTGAGTTGGTGGGCTGTGAGCCTTATATTTCCGGCAATGTGGGCAGCGGCAGCGTGAGGGAGCTCTCCGAGTGGGTTGAGTATATGACATTTGACGGGATCTCACCGGAGGCTGATCTTCGTAAAGAAAACGGTCGTGAAAAGCCCTGGAAGTTGAAATATCTCGGTATCGGCAATGAAAACTGGGGATGCGGCGGCAACATGCGTCCGGAGTATTATGCTGACCAATATATGCAGTTCGCATCATTCTGTAAGAATTACAGTGGAAATGAACTGTACAAGATCGCGTGTGGACCCAATTCGTCTGATTATAACTGGACAGAGGTTATGATGAAGAATCTCAATAAAGACTTCGTCAAAGGTCTGTCACTGCATTTTTATTCTATTCCCGACTGGAATAACAAGGGACTTGCTGCTGAATTTGACAAGGATCGCTATTATGAGCTTCTGTCTGTATCGAACTTCACGGATGAGCTTATAACCCGTCATACAGAGATCATGAACCGCTATGATCCCGAGGTTAAGGTGGCTCTCATCGTGGATGAGTGGGGAACCTGGTTTGATGTTGAGCCGGGCACCAATCCGGGATTTTTGTACCAGCAGAACACAATGAGAGATGCTATTGTGGCAGCCCTCTCACTGAATATATTCAACAGACATTCCGAGCGTGTGAAGATGGCCAATATCGCACAGGCAGTGAATGTGCTGCAGGCTATCATCCTGACTGAGGGCGAGAAGATGCTCTTAACGCCCACTTATCATGTTTTCGATCTTTATAAGGCACATCAGGACGGCGATAATGTATATTGCTTCTCTGAAAACGAAAACCTTGCGGAGGGCAAGAATGTTCCCATGATATCAAGCTCCGCATCGGTAAAAGACGGCGTACTGACACTGACAGTAGCAAACTGTTCATATGATGAAGCCTGTGAGATCAGCTGTGATGTCTGCAATTTCAATGCGACAAGCGCCACAGCAAGGATCCTGACAGGCGATCCCCATGACCTGAATGATTTTGAGAACTCTGACAAGGTTGTGATCAAGGGTCTCGAGGTTGAGCTTGAGGACGGTGTATTGAAGCTGTCCCTTCCGGCATGCTCAGTCTGTGAGGTGACATTGAAATGACAAGACCACTGTGCAGAAAATGCCTGCTCAGCGATATGGACTTTTCCGACACATATAAAGATATAAAACGTCTCATAGACCTTATCCCGGCAAAAGAGAAGGCGAGCGACGAGGAGTATTCAAGGAGGCTTTTGCTATGCAGGCAGTGTGCAGAGCTTCTGGAGGGAACCTGCCGTGTATGCGGATGCTACGTGGAGCTGCGGGCTGTAAAAAAAGATATTCATTG
>JAILBP010000136.1:0-3708 GCA_024680835.1 Lachnospiraceae bacterium
ACCGGAAAAGAAGGCGCGGAAGATGAGTATACATATGTTGTAGATGGCAAAAATGCCACACTTAATGATGCTGAAATAACATCGGGTAAAGCTGTGATCCCGGATACTGTCACTAATGATGAACAGGAAAGAGATGTCACCAGAATAGCGGCTAAAGCGTTTAAGGACAACGAAAACCTTAAAAAACTTGTTATCGGAAATAAGGTGAAAGTAATCGGTGCTTCGGCTTTCGCTGATTGCGACAATCTGAAAAATGTTAAAATTGGCAGCGGAATCGAAAAGATATGTGCCAATACATTTGATGGTTCACAGCAGCTTAAAAAGATCGTTATCGATGTTTCAAGTTTGAAAAAGGTTGGAAAAAAAGCCTTTAGAGGAATATCCGAAAAAGCGGTGATCAGGCTTAAGGGAACAAAGAAACAGAAAAACAAGGCGAGAAAGCTCATAGAAAAATCCGGTGTGGCAAAAACCGTGAGAATCGTGGGCTGAAAATCAGGCTGAGAACAGGGTGGTATAAAAAAGGCTGTGGACTTATAGTTTACAGCCTTTTTTAGTGATAAAAAACAGTAAAAACAATACAAGAATTGTTGACTAATTGGGCAAAATGTGAAACAATTAACTCTGTGTGTATATGTCACGGAGCTAAGGTGGCATGCAATAGGACAGGATAGCGAAGTAATCATTTTATTATTTGCATTACAGGAGGATTGAGCACGATGACTGTCAATGATTTTGTCAAGAAGAAGTTTGGAAGGTTTATGGATCAGTGCACAAACGCGGAGATCTACGCCGCATTGTGTGAATACGTAAAGGAAGCGGCTAAAGCGGCAGAGCCGACAGTGAAAGAGGCAGGCAAAAAGAAGCTGTATTACATATCTGCTGAATTTCTGATAGGAAAGCTCCTGTCAAACAATCTGATAAATCTTGGTTTATATGATGAAGTGAGGGATGACCTTGCAAAATGCGGCAAAAACCTTTCGGATATTGAAGAGCTGGAGAATGAGCCTTCTTTGGGAAACGGAGGATTGGGACGCCTTGCGGCTTGTTTTATTGATTCCATTGCATCCCTCGGATTAAACGGAGACGGAGTGGGATTAAATTATCATCTTGGTCTTTTCAAACAGGTCTTTGAAAAGAATCTTCAGAAGGAGACCATCAATCCCTGGATCGATAAGCAGAGCTGGCTCATAGATACGGAGAAGACCTACACCGTGAATTTCGGCGGACTTTCGGTAAAGAGCCGTATGTATGACATAGATGTGGTAGGATACGAGAACCGCACAAATAAACTCCATCTTTTCGATATCGAGACAGTGGATGAATCCATAGTGAAGGACGGCATAGATTTTGATAAGACGGATATCGCGAAAAACCTTACTCTGTTTTTGTACCCGGATGATTCCGATGATGCGGGACGTATCCTGCGCGTATACCAGCAGTATTTTATGGTGTCAAACGCTGCACAGCTGATCCTGGACGAGGCAAAGGAAAAAGGATCAAACCTTTATGATCTTGACGAATATGCGGTGATCCAGATAAATGACACCCATCCTTCCATGGTGATCCCGGAGCTGGTAAGGCTTTTACTCACAGAGGGGCTCACAATGGATGAGGCCATCGCGGTAGTGAGCAAGTGTACGGCATACACAAACCACACGATCCTGGCAGAGGCTCTGGAGAAGTGGCCCCTTGATTTCCTGAATCGCGCGGTTCCGCAGCTTGTGCCCATTATCTATGAGCTGAATAACCGCATCAACAAAAAATACAACGATCCGGCGGTAGCCATCATCAATAAAGATGACTGTGTATGCATGGCACACATGGACATCCACTACGGAATATCCGTAAACGGCGTGGCAAGGCTCCACACCGAGATCCTCAAGGATTCGGAGCTCAATGCTTTTTACAAGCTCTATCCCGAAAAATTCAACAATAAGACCAACGGTATAACCTTCCGCAGATGGCTCCTGTATTCTAATCACGAACTGTCTGAGTACATCGAATCCCTCATAGGACCTGGTTTCAAAAAGGATGCGGACAAGCTTGAGGAGCTTTTGAAATTCAAGGATGATACCGCTGTACTGAATAAGATCTTAGAGATAAAGGATATCCGCAAAAAATACATAGCGGATTATCTCAAGAAAACACAGAACATCAGCATCAATCCTGACTCCATCTACGATGTTCAGGTCAAGAGGCTCCATGAGTACAAGAGACAGCAGCTGAACGTTCTGTACACCATCCACAAATACATGGAGATAAAGGCAGGCAAAAAGCCAAAGACGCCCATTACCGTGATATTCGGTGCCAAGGCGGCTCCTGCATACATTATAGCCAAGGATATAATACATACTATATTATGTTTGTCCGAGGTCATCAGAAAAGACCCGGAGGTTTCACCCTATCTCAATGTGGTGATGGTGGAAAATTATAATGTCACCATGGCTGAGAAGCTGATACCTGCCTGCGATATTTCAGAGCAGATCTCCCTTGCGTCCAAGGAGGCCAGCGGCACGGGCAATATGAAGTTCATGCTTAACGGTGCGGTGACACTCGGCACTATGGACGGTGCAAACGTTGAGATAGCAGAGCTTGTGGGTGATGACAATATCTTTATCTTCGGTGAGGATTCCGATACTGTCATAAAGCGTTACGCAGACGCATCCTATGTTTCAAAGGACTATTATGATGAGGATGAAGATCTTGCTGCAGCCGTTGATTTCATAGTATCTGACGAGATGTTAGAGGTGGGCTGCAAGGAGAATCTTGAGAGACTGTACAAGGAGCTTCTGAATAAAGACTGGTTTATGACCTTCCCGGATTACAAGGATTATATAAAGGTTCGCGAAGCAGCATATGAAGCTTACGAGGACAGGATGAGCTGGGCGAAGAAGATGCTGGTGAATATCGCAAAGGCCGGGTTCTTCTCTTCAGACAGGACTATAGAGCAGTACAATAAAGACATTTGGAAGCTTTAAGACAAAGGCTCCCCCTCAGGGGGAGCTGTCAGCGAAGCTGACTGAGGGGGAAAATATGAGATCATCAGGAATACTACTGCCGGTGGCATCACTTCCGTCTCCGTACGGAGTTGGTACTCTGGGCAAAGCGGCATATGATTTTGTGGATTTTTTGAAAACAGCAGGACAGAAATACTGGCAGGTTTTGCCAATGGGACCCACCAGTTACGGTGACTCGCCTTATCAGTCCTTCTGCACCTTTGCAGGTAATCCGTATTTTATCGATCCGGATATGCTGGTGGATGAAGGGCTACTCACAAAGGAAGAGTGCAAAGCCCACGATGCGGGTGAAGACCCCAGGTATGTGGATTACGGTAAACTGTACAATACCAGATTTTCGCTGTTGCATAAGGCCTTCGACCGCGCCGAGGAATCCTTAAAGAAAAACCGGGCATATAAGAAATTCAAAAAAGAAAACTCTGACTGGCTCGATGAGTACTCTCTTTTCATGGCGTTAAAGGATGCCAATGACGGCAGATCCTGGATCGAGTGGGACGAGCCCATACGCAACAGGCAGAAAGCGGCAGTGAAAGAGATGACTGCGCAGTACGCCCGCGAGATCGAATACTATAAGTTCATGCAGTTCTCTTTCTTTACCCAGTGGGACAAGCTGAAAAAATACGCCAATGACAACGGCATTAAGATCATCGGTGATATTCCGATATATGTGGCATTTGATTCTTCGGATGCC
>JAILBP010000189.1:0-2482 GCA_024680835.1 Lachnospiraceae bacterium
GACTCCTGCGGGCGAGACGGTATGGCGCTGTACCATATGCGGATATGAGTATGTGGGAGAGGAGTTGCCGGAGGACTTTATCTGTCCGCTGTGCAAACATCCGGCATCGGATTTTGAGAAGGTTGTAAGATAAGTGGTGAAGAGAACAAATATAGAGAGGAGACATTTGATGAAAAAGGCATTGATCACAGGAGTGACGGGACAGGACGGCAGTTATCTGTCAGAATTCCTGTTGGAAAAAGGATATGAGGTACATGGCATTATAAGACGTTCATCGGTAGATTTTCGTGAGCGTATAGCTCATCTTGAGGGAACTCCCAATTTTCATCTCCATTACGGAGATCTCAGTGATACCAGCTCGTTAGTGAAGGTCATCGGTATGGTGAGACCTGATGAGATCTATAATCTGGCCGCTCAGAGCCATGTGCAGGTGTCTTTTGATTCACCTGAATTTACGGCGGATATCGATGCCACCGGCGTTTTGCGTATTCTCGAGGCAGTGCGCATAACCGGGCTTGCAGAGACCTGCCGTATCTATCAGGCTTCCACTTCAGAGCTCTACGGTAAGGTGGAGGAGGTACCTCAGTCCGAGACGACACCTTTCCATCCCTACAGTCCTTACGCCGTGGCAAAACAGTACGGCTTCTGGATCACCAAAGAATACCGCGAAGCTTACAATATGTTTTGCTGCTCGGGCATTTTGTTTAACCATGAGTCTGAGCGCCGGGGCGAGACATTTGTGACGCGAAAGATAACTCTGGCAGCTGCCCGTATCGCACAAGGCAAACAGGATAAGCTGTATCTCGGTAATCTGGATTCACTCCGTGATTGGGGATATGCAAAAGATTATGTTGAGTGTATGTGGCTGATCCTACAGCATGACAAACCTGATGACTTCGTCATAGCTACCGGAGTTCAGCACAGCGTCCGGGAGTTTGCAACTTTAGCTTTCCACCATGCCGGTATCGAGCTGGAATGGAGGGGAGAAGGGATTGATGAGGTCGGTATAGACAAGGCGACAGGCAGGGAAGTGGTGGCTGTCAGCCCCGATTTTTACAGACCTACCGATGTTGTAAATCTCTGGGGTGATCCGTCCAAGGCTAAACGTGAGCTTGGGTGGAATCCCATGAAGACGAGCTTTGAGGAACTGGTGGAGATCATGACCAGACACGATATGGAAAAGGTTGCGGTGGAGCGCGCCGAGGAGCATATCAAGACAAACCTCGCCGAGTATCTTGAGAAAGGTGTTGTGAAATGATGGAGAAAAATGCAAAAATATATGTCGCAGGTCACCGTGGCATGGTGGGATCTGCCATAGTCAGAGAGCTTGAGAGACAGGGATATCATAATATCATAACACGCACACATGCGGAGCTTGATCTGACAAGACAGGATCAGGTTGAGAAGTTTTTTGCGGAAGAGAAGCCGGAGTACGTTTTTCT
The DNA here is from genome assembly GCA_024680835.1 of Lachnospiraceae bacterium. Lineage (GTDB taxonomy): Bacteria > Bacillota > Clostridia > Lachnospirales > Lachnospiraceae > RGIG6904. Next base: position 1,443 of record JAILBP010000189.1, read on the forward strand.
GGCTGCCGCAAAAGTGGGCGGCATCATGGGGAATGCCACTGCCAAGGCGGATTTCATGTATGACAACATGATACTGGAGATGAATGTAATACATTCCGCATGGCAAAACGGCTGTAAAAAGCTGGAGTTTTTAGGCAGCAGCTGTATTTATCCCAGGATGGCACCCCAGCCCATGCCGGAGAGCTGTCTTTTGACATCGAGTCTTGAGCAGACCAATGAGGCATATGCCCTTGCGAAGATCAGCGGGTTAAAATACTGTGAATACCTGAACGGACAGTACGGAACAGACTACATCAGCGTTATGCCTACCAATCTTTACGGACCAAATGACAATTATCATCCGGAGCACAGCCATGTACTGCCGGCTCTGATCAGACGGTTTCATGAGGCGAAGGAAGCCGGACTTGAATCTGTGACCTGCTGGGGAGACGGTTCACCTCTGCGTGAGTTTTTATACGTGGATGATCTTGCAAACCTCTGTGTTTTCCTGATGAATAATTACAGCGGGGATGAGACTGTCAACGCCGGTACCGGAAAAGAGCTGACTATTAAGGAGCTGACGGAGCTGGTGGCAAAGGTGGTGGGCTATACAGGCAGGATCGAGTGGGATCCTTCAAAACCCAACGGAACTCCGAGAAAACTTTTGGATGTGTCAAAAGCTACAAAGCTGGGCTGGACCTACAAGACAGAGCTGGAGGATGGTATAAGGCTGGCGTATAAAGACTTTTTGGAGAACCCCATGAGGGCTGAGAGGTAGAAACAGAACGATCGGACATGACAAAATGAGCCATACGATTGAACGAAATTGATTACTATCTTTCTAAATCCGGGCATTGTATGGATTTCGTTTAATAGTTGGGTGAATTAGTAACTGAAATCGTTAACAGGTATTTATTTACACAAGTGCAGGAGGACATATCATTGAACATAATCTTACTCTCCGGTGGCTCGGGCAAACGCCTGTGGCCCCTGTCGAATGACATCAGGAGCAAACAGTTTATAAAAATATTCAGGGATTCCGACGGGGACGGCGAGTATGA
>JAILBP010000206.1:0-5441 GCA_024680835.1 Lachnospiraceae bacterium
AGAAGATATCCTGTCTCAGGCCGTCAGCCCATCGCTCCGGCAGATACTTTATGAGAACCTGCCGCCATCTGACCAGTTCCTCCTCAAGGGAGATGATATCACTGATCATGTCATCGGTAAGCCTGAGAAAATCATCCACAGTCTTGCAGTGGGATTCACAGGGTTCATCGAAATCCATCGGAGGCATCTCCGGTGTTTCCGTGGGATATGTTTCGTTCTCATCTTCACTGAACGGAAACGGACAGTCTAAAGTGCTAGGTATACTGTTATTTTCCATTCATGCCACCTCCCTTCGTATCAAGGAGGTCATTTATGCTCGACTCCCTAAGGCGGTTGTTTTCACCTGGGAACAGGATAAGGTGGCAGTGGTGCATGAGCCTTCCTATCAGTGCCGCAGTCATCTGCTCGTCATAGAGGACATTCACCCATCTCGAAAACTCAAGATTGGTGTTCAGAATGATGATCTTCTTTTCATGTATCTCTGAGAGATAATCAAAGAGAAGTTGCGCACCGGTACGGTTATAAGGTACATATCCGAACTCGTCAAGGATAAGAATGTCAGCAGTATTGAGTTTCTTGTAGAAAGCTGATACATTTCCCTTTTCATGAGCCTCTGACAGCAAATTTATGAGTGATGCTGTCCTGTAGAACTTAACGGGTATGCATTTGTTGCAGGCAGCGATGCCTATGCATATGGAAAGCATGGTCTTGCCTGTGCCGGTTCCACCATACATGACAATGTTATTGCCAGACTCAATGAATTTGAGTGCTTTGAGATCATCTATGGTAACCCCCGAAGGAAACTGTACTTCAGATGGATTGAAGACCGCAAACGAACTCGTATACGGAAATCCGGCAGTGTTGATATACTTTGATATACGGCTTGCCCTTCGATAGTTAAGTTCTTCTGACAGGAGATTGAAAAGATACTCCTGATTGGAAGAGCCGGTTTGTACCATTGCGTTTTCTGCAAGGTTTACAGATAGCCTTAATTGTTTGCAGCAGGATGCTATAGCATCTTTGTAGTCATCCATTCATGACACCTCCCTTCAAGGCTGTGTCATATGCTTTCAGATTTACAGGCATCTGTATCACTCCTGGTATGCCCTTCTGAGCAGGCATCGGAGGCAGAACTGGAACATCTGAGAAGAGACGTCTGTAGAGATTCTGCAGGCTGTCTGGATCTGTCGCCCGGTAAAGAAGTGCCTGCTCGACTGTCTGTATGGCACTGTCAAAACCTGTACGCTTCGTCTGTTCCGCAAGAACTTTGAGCACACGACCGCGGTCGGAACTGCTGCAGCTTTTTACATAATCCTGCATCGGTGCTGGCATCATATCATAGATGCCGCTGTTGAACAGCGAGCGCGGCTTTCTTGAGATAGTGGTGAGATAGGGTACCCAGTCCATAGAGGACTGGGTACGGTCCCCGTAGAGCCTTCTGTGGGTCGCAATCGGCTTTTGCTCCATATCCATCACGAAAACCTTGTCGGATGTGATTTTTAGCCATACACTGCTATCCGATGACTCAGGGGATGCAGAGTATTCATGCTTTCCCTTTTCAAGTGTGAACCGTCCCCACTTGTCTGTCTTTGCTGTCTCGTATCTCGCACAGTCAAAGTCTGTATCAGGGAGTGGAAGAAGCGTTTTCCTGTCCTCATTAAAGAGTGTTTCGATCGTGATATCTTCATGGCGATAGTGTTCACGATCCGTATCCTCGTCAGCTTCCTTTAGGAGCTGAATGTTATAGTCTGAAAGATTTACGAAACGAGGTACCGGAACAAGGAAGTTGTTCCTTGCATATTTGACCTTGGCTTCAACGTTGCCTTTTTCATTGCCGGAATACGGGTTCATAAATTTATATGTGAATCCGTAATGCGAACTGAACCTGATGAACTTGTCTGTCAGTTCACGACCGCCGTTCTTGAGGATCTTCGTGACCATTGTCGAAGCATTATCGAACCATATCTCTGTAGGAACACCGCCTATATGCTTGAAGATCGCTATCATGGATTCCATGAAACATTCGGCGTTCTCACCGTACATGAGCTGTGGGAAACCTGCATTACTGTACGGGAATGACAGTACCAGATATTTGCCTTCATGTTCCGTGCCATTCTCAAAAAATGTGGCGGCACCAAAATCTGACTGGGCTTCGCCGGGATAATGGATAAGAGGGATATACCCTTTCCTGTTATCAAGGTTCAGCTGTTTCTTCTTAAATGCGACATACTGAGCGACAAGCCTGTAGGAACAGTCAAAATCCGGTACTTCCTTAACGAGTCTCCTGAAGACACGTTTTGCTGTATGGCGCTGTTTGCGCGGTGCTTTCCTGTCCCCGATCAGCCACTCATCGATCATTGGTTTGTAAATATCGAGTTTGGGACAGATGGCTTCCGGATCGGATGGTTCAGATTCCGGAAGGTTGAAATCAGTCATGTCGAGGTATTTGACTATTGTCTTACGATCATAACCGGTCTCTTTGATGATTGTTGGTATGTCCTTTGCTTGCTCGTAATAGAGCGTTCTGATAAAATGTATTTTGTCCATTGCAAGCATACTCCTTTCTTCCTCCTTAGATTTATTGTCTGCAACAACATTTCTAAGGATAACGAATAGTGTTGTATGTCTGCAATGGGCATTTGGTATTTTCTTAAATCCATAGCTTAGTATGGGCTTAGGAAAATACCAAACACCGTGATGCAACAATAGGGAAATTCCCCCTGCAACTTTTGGGAATTGGTTCTGCAACTTTGGGTATTTTTATTATGCACTAAACACTCATATATTTTTTCTATCGTTAATTCCAAAAAATCAAGTGCATGTTTCATCTTTTATCTCCCAAATCATTGTTTCAACAAGACATTTTTACTAAATTGTCACATGCTAATAATTCTATAATTATTCTAACTCATAAATCCATAACCTACTATCTTGTCATTTTTCACAAATATCAAAAATCCAAGGCTACCATCCATCATGGAAAGCCCTTCCTTAAACTCTTTTCGAGAACTCTTTAATGCATCATATTTATCGTATACATAAAAATCTCCATAAGCATCAGCCTTCTCATACTGATAATACATCCGCTTTATATTCTTCTTAATCTTATAAGTTTTTACTGAACCATCAACGATAACCGTAAGTTTTGTTCCTTTTTTATTGAATTCGTATGGCACCATTCCATAAGTATAAGTTCCATTGTTGTAATTAGAAGTATTCAACTCAATCACCTCAAATTCCTTATCCACTTCACTTTGCGAATAGCTTTTTGCATTGACATTCATACCGGGGAGAAATCCTATGCACAACACAACAGCCACCAAAAATACAGATATTATCTTCTTCATACTGAGCTACCTCCTTATCGCTTAAATGATGAAATTGACTTCCATTTAGGTGTTTTGAATTTCATTTTTTTAACAGCCTTATCATATTTTTGCTCTGAAATAGCTTTCCACTCACCATCTCCACTATCACTATACTCGCTACATTCTCGATAGACTACAACTGTTTCTCCATCATTATATTTGCTGTACTCTGAGCAGCTACACTTTAAATTCAAGCCCATGTACACTCCATAATAATAGCCAAAATCACAATCAATGTCTGAAAGAAAGTCTAAAGACAAATACCCAAGCTTAATATTATCCTTCAAGATAAAACCCTTTTTACTTACTTTAATTATTTCGCCTTCAAATCTGCCATAAGTAGTTTCACCTTTTTTTTCATTGAAATCATAAACAACAGAAAAACAATCGTGCCCATACATATCATATGGGAGTAATATGAGCAATTCTGTGCAACCATCATTATCTATATCATAATATGCATATTTCCCACATTGTTCAGCACTACCATTAAACCAAGCACCGCCACCATACTCAACCATAATATCATCAATACACCCTGGATTTGATAAGATCATCTCATATGCTTTTTTGGCTTTTTTCGACAACTTACTTTTCGCTTCAATCGGCTGAAGCGGCATAATAGTCGTAACACAAATTCCCAAAAGTAGCACAAACAACACTATTCTCGTAAACTCTTTTTTCATTTTCAATCCTCTCTTTCTCCGAAAAAGTGTACTTTTTCGGACAGCTATATTAAGAACATATGCTCTTGCTAAGAAAGTTCTGAAAGTCAAATGGGTTGTTGACTTTCAAGCTTTTATATGATAGACTATCTATGTTACAGACAACATAAGAAGAAACAAAAATCCGAAAAAGTACACTTTTTCGGATTTTTGCTTGTATGATCATTATTCTGTTGTCTTAATTCGCAATCTTTTTGATTTGTCATGAAAAGTGGATTTAGCCATACCGCACAGCTCAGCAGCCCGGGTTAGTGTGATCTGTTTTGCTCTCCACTGCTCGCAGACCTCCGTGAAATTTTCCGGGAGCGGTCGCTTATGTCTTCCGAATTTGACTCCCCTCGCCTTTGCCGCCGCAATACCCTCTGCCTGACGCTGTCTTATGTTGATGCGTTCGTTTTCGGCAACATACGACAGCAGTGTCAGTACCAAATCACTGATGAAGGTTCCCAGCAGGTTTTTCTCCTTTCGTGTGTCCAATAGCGGCATATCTATCACATAAATATCAGCACCAATGTCTTTAGTGATCAGCTTCCACTGCCTGATCAGTTCATCATAATCTCTCCCCAGACGGTCTATGCTCTTTATGCAGACTGAATCTCCCTGCCTGAGTTTCTTTAGCATCCTCTTGTATTCAGGCCGGTCAAAATCTTTTCCTGACTGCTTGTCCGTGAAAATGTTTTTCTCCGGTATCCCCTGCTCTTTCAATGCGATCATCTGCCTGTCTTCATGCTGTTCTTTTGATGACACCCTTGCATAACCGTAAGCCTTGCACATAACTTTAGTTTCCCCCGTTTTTATCCGGTTGTACAACAAAAAATGCCAAATAAAAAGCAGCGGTTTAATCCGCTGCCTTACTAAAATCAATATCAAATTATCTACAGGATGACCGCATCACCCATTCTGTCCCTGCATCTGCTGCAGAGTCTTTTCTATCTCCTGCTGTCTCTGCTCTTCCGTCATTACCACCGGTTCCTCCTGCGCCTCTTCACCGGCAGAAACATCTCTTGAGATAACCTGATTTCTGCCGTGCTCCTTGGCGTAGTACAGCCTGTTATCTGCTTCTTTCAGTAATGAGTCCGTATCGGCGCCTTCCCAGCCCGGAGTAACGCCGTAGCTCATGGTGACCTTTATCTCGAATTCTCCGCTCACTATGACCGTCTCCCGCAGTTCTTCCAGGATTTCACACAGAACGGCAGCCGCCTCGTCAATGGCATATCTTTCAAATACGAACAGGAATTCCTCGCCACCCCATCTTGCCACAAAGCCTTTACCTGCCATGTGTTTTTTCAGGGTTCTGGCAACGACTCGCAGCACCTCATCACCCGCGTCATGCCCGTAGGTGTCGTTT
>JAILBP010000215.1:0-5895 GCA_024680835.1 Lachnospiraceae bacterium
TTTTATATTCGCTGGAGCGGAGCATCTTTTGTCGATATAGACCAGAGTATAGGTAATCTTATCCTTGAGACGGGCATAAATAACAAGCGTACCGGTGATTATCTTTATAATCTGCTGTTCGGTTATGATGTAAATGACAGGTACATCAAAAAGATTTCGGGACAGTTTGGGCTTGATTTCAGCAAACCGCACAGAGTCGGTATTATTGCGGTTGACAGGACCTATGGGATTAATCTGGAGCAGGATGAACATATTTATGAATACTATTCAAACTGCCTCAACAGGGAGGTGGTGAAGATGAAGGGACATCCCATGTTCATGAGGTTTTTGAATAAGTTTGTGCTGTTGTTTGAGGCAAAGGAAAACAAAGAGGTAGAACACGAGATAGAAAAAATGCTGCGCACTCTTGATAAAATGGCAGTATTTAAGGGGCTGATAAAGAGTACGTGCATACTCGGCGCGCCATATACGGATCCGGGGAAATACGGGCAGAGCTACCAGGAAGCGAAAAGCCTTATACCCAAAAAAGATCTCCTGCCGAATCCGACACATAAAAAGGTGCTGAGCGCAAGTTCAATGGGAATCTATAAATATATGTTTAAGGGCGGCGATCAGAGGGAGATCCTTGATTACTGCAACAACAGGCTGAACAAGCTGGAGGAATACGATCATGCCAATGGTACGTTTTTGCAGGAGACGCTGTTAGCTTATTACATGAACGGTTTTAACAGTGTGAAGACCGCAGAGGCACTTTTTATACACAGAAATTCTCTGATATACAGGCTGAAAAAGATAGAGGAGCTTCTGGAGATCGAGCTGACGGACTATATGGAATACCTTGATCTGTTAAACTGTATCCTGGTCAAAAGACTGATGTATATATAACACTGTGCAACATGACAAATATAAATGTGCACTATGTACGTTGAAATAATATCTTTACTCCCGTAAAATCCGAAACATGCAAAGGCGCTGATGAAACTAAAAGTTTCACGGCGCCTTTACTGATATAAAAACGGTCTGTGTTTTGACCGGAAAAAAAGGAGGAAGAGATTATGAAGAAGATGGGATTCGGAAAGAGAGTTATTACGGCTGTTATGGTGGCATCCATGACCATGGGGCTCCTGGGAGGCTGCGGATCTGCTGCCGCAACAAATACGGCTTCAACAGGAAGCACATCAACTGAGACCGGCACAGGATCGGGAGAAAACAAGGCCCCTGTTTCAGAAAAGGAAGTATTGAGAGTCGGTATGGAGTGCGCATACGCTCCCTTTAACTGGACACAGGATGAGGCTGCAACACCTGACGGCAGCACAGCAGTTCAGATTTATGATTCGACGTTTTACGCTTACGGATATGATGTGGCGGTTGCACAGAAGCTTGCGGATCAGTTGGGAATGGATCTTGAGATTCACAAGGTTGAGTGGTCTTCAATCGGTATTTCAATGGATGCCGGAGATTACGACTGCATCATAGCAGGAATGGGACGTACAGCAGAGAGGGAGATGGCATATTCCTTTACAACTCCCTATTACTACAGAGATAACTGCATTGTGGTGAAAAAAGACGGTCCCTATACAGGAGTGAAAGGACTTTCGGAACTCTTTGGAACAGGCTGCAAGGTCAGCACACAGCTTGGAACAGGCTGGATACCTCTTCTCGATCAGATCGAAGGAGCTGAGACAGGCATGAATTACGAGACGACGTCAGAGTGCTTTATGGCAGTTTCAAACGGTGTTGCGGATGTTTGTATTGTGGATCTTCCTACAGCACAGTCGGCGCTCCTGACAAATGACGATCTGATGATCATCACATTTGACGAGTCAGATAGTTTTGTAGGTGATGATGAGATGGTCAATGTTTGCATAGCTACCAGAAAAGATGACACAGCGCTTCGCGATAAGCTCCAGGGAGCTATGGATGCCATAGGCTGGAATGACAAAGCAAAGATGGATGAGCTGATGGCCAAAGTGATCGGTCAGCAACCTGCTGCAAATTAAGATAATGATTTTCACCTGCCGGAGTTTTCCGGCAGGCGTATATAAAGGAAATATATAAAAAAGGTGGATTGGCTATGGGAATAAACATATTACTGACAGCAGATCCGCAAAATTCTTTTGAGTGGATGCTGTTTCTTACAAAAAAATATTACAAGATGTTTTTGGAAGGCACATGGCTGACTCTTTACATCGCAGTATTGGGAACGCTTCTGGGATTCTTGCTGGGTTACATCATCGGCATTATACAGGATATCAAAACCGGTCAGGGCGACAATCCCGTCAGAAAGTTCTTTGTAAATCTGATGAAATCAGTTGCAGGCATCTACGTTGAGATTTTTCGTGATACCCCCATGATCGTGCAGGCGATGATCATATACTACGGAATAAGACAGCTGGGAATTGACCTGCAGCCTGTATTTGCAGGCATTCTGGTAACAGTTCTCAATACCGGGGCGTATATGGCGGAAACGGTCAGGGCAGGTATCGGTTCAATCGATATAGGACAGCGCGAAGGTGCATGGGCTATGGGGATGTCACCCATGAAGACCATGATATACATTGTGCTTCCACAGGCATTTAAAAACATAATTCCCGAGATGGCCAACACGTTTCTGACAAACCTTAAGATGACTTCCGTGCTGAACGTTATAGCGGTTCAGGAGCTGTTCATGGCGGCAAAGACCGTGGGCGGAAATTATTATAAGTATTTCGAGAGTTATCTGGTTATCGCTGTAATCTATTTTGCTTTGTGTTTCCTGTTTAACAAGATATTCAATCTTCTGGAGAAAAAACTTAAGGGAAAGAGTGATTACGCGCTGGCGGTTGAATACATGGACAATCAGTAAGGAGGCATACATATCATGGGAGAAAAAATCATCAGTATCAGGGGCCTGGGTAAATCCTTCGGAGACCATGAGGTGTTGAGAAAAATAGATATGGAAGTGAGCGCGGGTGAGATCATCTGCATTGTGGGTTCTTCTGGATCCGGAAAGTCTACGTTTTTGCGCTGTATCAACAAGCTTGAAAGACAGAGCACCGGAAAGATCCTTTATCACGGCAAAGAGGTAAGGGATGTGCAGCGTGATGTAAACGAGTACCGCGCAAAGGTTGGCATGGTGTTCCAGTCCTTTAATCTTTTCAACAACATGACTGTTTTACAGAACTGTATGGTATGCACGAGAAAGGTGCTGCATCTTTCAAAAGAAGAGGCTTTCGATCGCGCTATCACACACTTAAAAGAAGTCGGTATGGCACCTTATATACATGCAAAACCGGCTCAGCTTTCGGGCGGACAAAAACAGCGTGTTGCAATTGCAAGATCACTGTGTATGAATCCGGAAGTACTTCTTTTTGATGAGCCTACATCAGCGCTGGATCCGGAGATGGTGGGAGAGGTTCTGAATGTTATGAAAGAGCTGGCAACTACGGGTCTTACCATGATAATCGTCACTCATGAGATGGCGTTTGCCAGGGATGTCTCAACGCGGACTGTTTTTATGGACAGCGGATATGTGGTTGAGGATGCGCCGCCGTCGGAATTGTTTACGAATCCGAAAAATCAGAGGACGAGAGAGTTCCTGAGCAGATATCTTGCGGGATAAAAGAAGGAGGCATTCATCATGAAGAGATTTGTTGTGACATTCGCAAGAGGCTTCGGTTCCGGCGGAAAGGAGATAGCATCCATACTGGCGCGGGATCTCGGGATTCACTGCTATGAAAACAGGATACTTACTCTGGCAAGCCAATTGAGCGGACTGGGAGAGAATGTGTTTGCCGAGGTAAATGAAAAGGTAAGATCGGTGGGAGGTTTATCGGGTTTTTTAAGAGGACTTCCGAGATCAAGAAATTATATTGCCAAAAACGAAAAATTTGTTTCGGATGACAGGCTGTTTGAGTATCAGTGCGAGATAATCAATAATCTTGCGGATCAGGAATCCTGCGTTATCGTAGGCAAATGTGCAGACTATGTTTTGCGTGACAGAGAAAATGTGGTAAGCGTATACATAGAAGCGCCCAGAGCGTTTTGTTTGCAAAGGACCATGGAGCGTATGGGCGTGACAAGCGATGTGGCAAACGCTACCATCACACAGACGGATAAGTACAGGGCAGACTATTATGCTTACTACACACATGGCAATTACTGGACGAACCCGGTCAACTACGACATGACGCTGAACAGCGAGAGAGTTGGGATCGGAGATTGCGTGAAGCTGATAGAGAATTATCTTATGATCAAGGGATTTATAACTGAGGATGACATCAAAGGGAAAGCGGAATCCAAATAGTATTGAGTGTGGATCCTGCAAATACATGGTTCAGGAGGGCGATGACTATGAGATTAGCTGAAACAGGACTTAGCGCACAGGATATAAAAGATAAAGCAAAAAAATACATGATCGAGACTTACGAGAGATTTGATTTCCTCGCGGAGTCGGCAAAGGATCAGTTTATCTATGACGAAAACGGAGAGCAGTATCTTGATTTTTATGCAGGCATAGCGGTCAATTCGGCGGGCAGCTGTAACGAGAAGGTGGTGAATGCGGTCGTTGAGCAGACCAAAACGCTCATGCATACCTTCAATTATCCGTACACTATACCCCAGGCATTGCTGGCGGAAAAGGTATGTACCACGATAGGAATGGACAAGATCTTTTTCCAGAATTCAGGTACCGAGTCAAATGAAGCCATGATAAAGATGGCGAGAAAGTACGGTATTGAAAAATACGGACCGAACAGATATCACATAGTGACTGCAAAAATGGGATTTCACGGGCGTACTTTCGGGGCGATGTCAGCAACCGGACAGCCGGGAAACGGATGCCAGGTGGGATTCGGGCCTATGACATACGGCTTTTCTTACGCTCCCTATAACGATCTTCAGGCTTTTAAGGATGCCTGCACCGAAAACACAATAGCCATCATGATAGAGCCCGTGCAGGGTGAGGGTGGAGTTCATCCGGCAACACAGGAGTTCATGAAAGGGCTCAGGGAGTTTTGCGATGAGAAAGGGATGCTGCTGCTCATAGACGAGGTTCAGACCGGATGGTGCAGAACCGGTAAGGTTATGAGCTTCATGCATTACGGTATCAAGCCGGATATCGTTTCCATGGCAAAGGCTCTCGGCGGAGGAATGCCAATAGGTGCTATATGTGCGACCGGGGAGGTCTCAAAAGCATTTACGGCAGGTTCCCACGGGACAACCTTTGGCGGGCACCCGGTGAGCTGTGCCGCAGCACTGGCACAGATCGAGGAGCTTCTAAGCCGTGACCTTGCTGGAAACGCTGCTGAAATGGGTGAATATTTTATGGAAAAGCTGAAATCAGTTCCCCATGTCAAAGAGGTCAGAGGGCAGGGGCTTTTGGTAGGCGTCGAATTTGATGATTCAATAAACGGCGTTGAAGTAAAACATGAGTGCCTGCACAGAAAACTTCTTATCACCGCTATCGGCACACATGTCATCCGCATGGTTCCGCCACTCATTATCACGAAAAACGACTGCGATAAGGCCTGCGAGATAATAGCGGAATCCGTGATGGTTTTGTCATAAATCCTTGAGATATGTTTTATAAGATAAATCAGTCGGATCGTTTCATTCAATGTCCTGATAAAGGTTTTCGTGAAAAAACATAGCACTATCTGTATTTTAATGATAATATACAGATAGTGTTTTTTTATGAAAGATAAAGGAGATAGATATATGTTTTTCAGGAGAAAAGTATCTTTTGCGGTATTGGCTGTTGTTGCCGTGATGTTAACATTGATTACAGCGGACTGTATTGAGGCAAAGACGAAAATGTATATGATCGAAAAGCTGTCGGATGACAGCGTGGAGGTCTACAACTATAAATGGGACTGGGAGACCGGATACAAACCCAGGGGGAAAGCAAAGAAACTG
>JAILBP010000228.1:0-6536 GCA_024680835.1 Lachnospiraceae bacterium
TATTGTTCAGCGATGAACTGGATATCCAGCACCGTCTGCTAAACCTCATATTGAGCGCAGCATTTGTCGGGGGCTTCTTTTCAATGCTATCAACACTCATCATAGGAGGCTACTCCAGTGCTATCATGGTTTTTGCCATATTGGTCGTTGTGTTGATATCGCTATATCTCTCGGTCAGGTATAATAAGACCACAGCAGCTGCAATATTGATAACCTGCATGGCCAATCTGGTTATTTTTCCAATGATGTATTTTACATCCGGCGGAATGTACAGCGGTATGCCCATATGGTTTGTGCTGGGACTTATATTTACCTGGCTTACCATCAAAGGGAAGCTGTGTTATGTAATGTACGCTATCGACCTGATCGCCATTATCGGCAGTATAGTCATAGGCAAGTCCCATCCGGAATGGTTTGTGGAAATGCCGGATGAATATATGTTGGGAGATATCGTACAGACTATTGTAGCAGTTTCTTCCATAATCGGTATCATATTCAAATATCAGTCCTATACTTACGAGAAACAGAGAAAGACCATCCTGAAACAGGATGAGGAGCTTCATATCGCAAATGAAGCCAAAAGCCAGTTTCTGGCCAATATGTCTCATGAGATCAGAACTCCCATTAACGGCATCATGGGTATGAACGCCATACTTCTGGACGAGCTCGATGACGGGAACATAGATGATGTCAGGCAGTATGCTATGAACATCAACAGCGCAAGCCAGACCCTTTTGTCCATTGTCAATGATATTCTGGATATCTCCAAGATCGAGTCCGGCAAAATGGAGCTTATCCCCACGCAGTATAGTCTTTTTACGGTTTTGAACGACTGCTATAATATGACTTTTTCCCGCGCGTCGGAAAAAGGTCTTGCTTTTGGTATGGATGTTGACAGCAGGCTTCCTTCCGTGCTCTACGGTGATGAAGTCCACATCAGACAGATCATCAACAATTTCCTTTCCAATGCGGTAAAATATACACCGGCAGGCAAGGTTACCTTACATGTGAAGGAAGCCTCGAGAGAGGGAGATATCTTACACCTTATCATCTCGGTGGAAGATACAGGTATCGGTATCAGGGAAGAGGATATGGGTAAGCTCTTTGAGAACTTTACCCGTCTGGAACAGGGCAAAAACCGCAACATAGAAGGAACGGGACTTGGTCTTTCGCTTACGAAAAAGCTGATAACCCTGATGGGAGGAGAGATCACGGTCACCAGTGAGTACGGGAAAGGCTCGACTTTCACGGTAAACCTTGACCAAAAGATAGTGGATGATATGCCGGTGGGTAATTTTGTCGATATTCATCGTGAATTCCTTAATCAAAGGCGTGAAAACGCTCTTGAGATCAATATACCGGATGCGAAAATACTGGTTGTGGATGATGTGGACATGAATCTGCAGGTTGTTAAGGGAATGCTGAAGCGGACGAATGCCCTGACAGATCTGGCTTACAGCGGAAAAGAGTGCCTTAAGATGATCTGTGAAAAGCGTTATGATATCATCTTCCTGGATCATATGATGCCCGATATGGACGGTATTGAGACTTTTTCGCGTATGAAAGCAGATTCCACCCACATGAATATCGATACACCGGTTGTAGTGCTGACGGCCAATGCGGTAGTCGGTGCAAAAGATATGTATATGAACGCCGGTTTTACGGACTATCTTGCAAAGCCTTTACGTCGAAATGACCTGATAGATATGCTGTACAAGTATCTGCCGGATCATTTGATAAAGGAAGCATCCTCCGATAAAAAGCAGGAGGATGAGATTAGCGAAACCTCAGACCGGACAAAGTCGGAAACATCGGTGGCGGCAGAATCCGGACAGTCTTACCCCATAGAGAAAACAGAGTTTGAGAAGCGTTTCTCATTCCTCGATACCGCTATCGGTCTGGGATTTTGCATGGATGATGAGGAATTTTACAAAGAGATCCTCGAAGCATATATAAGCGGTGATAAAAGTGCTGAAATAGGAGATGCATACAACTCCGGCAATTGGGAACTTTATAAAACACTGGTCCATACCCTTAAGAGCACATCCTTAAACATCGGAGCTACAGTTCTCTCCGAGCATGCGAAAGCTCTGGAGTACGCCGCAAGGGATGGAAAGACTGACTACATAAAGGAAAATCACGCACAGGTCATGAATGAATATAATGCGATCCTGCAGCAGATCAGAGATGCATTGGTGAAAAAGGATTAAAGTACATAACGAGTTGGTAGGAAAGCAGACTATGGTAAAATGGAAAAGTAAATTTGTTGCAGGCATGTTATCTTTCGCAATGGTATTAGGATCTGTTGTCACAGTATCATCGCAAATATATGCGGGAGAATCTGATCTTTGTGTCGAAATTTCAGGCAGAAATACAGAAAAACAAAATTATTCCAGATGGACGACTCCACCGGGAGCTGCTCTGACGGTTCTTTCCGATGGCAGTTTGATGAGTGTTACGAAAAGCGGTGACGGAGAAGTAGTAGTGATGTATTTTAATTCGTCATATGAACTCACCGGTTCCAAACATTTGACAATGGAACTTCCGCTTTATGGTGGATTTTTTGCTTCGTCTGACGGATATTATTATCTTGTTACCGGACATGACAATATGAGTGAGAACGATTCGCAGGAGGTTTATCGTATCACAAAATATGACAGTACCTGGACGGAAGTCTCTCATGTATCACTTTTTGGGGCAAACACCTATATTCCGTTTGACGCAGGGAGCTGCGATATGGCAGAAAGCGGCGATTATCTTTTGATTCGAACCTGCCATGAAATGTATGCCTCACCAAATGACGGACTTCACCATCAGGCATGTGTCACCATACAGGTTGACAAAAGGGATATGAGTATCGTGTGCTCACACTATACGGTTGCAAATTCCGGTGTTGGATATGTCAGTCATTCGTTTAATCAGTTTATTCGTACCGATAATGGTTATGCAGTAGCGGTTGACCATGGCGATGCAAGTCCCAGAAGTATTTTTATAGGAAAATATAATACCCCTGTGAGCAATGGAATCGTAGATGGTTGGAATAAAAGTTATACCGGTATATCGGCACTTAGTATTCCCGGCAATAGGGGAGCAAATGATACAGGTGTTTCGGTGGGCGGTTTTGAGGTTTCAGACAGTTCATACCTGATCGCAGTAAATACGGTAGATATGAACGGAACATATGATGCTTTCGCTGTAAGAAATGCAGCATTGATCGTAGTACCAAAATCCGATAACGGATTCGGAACACCGGTTATGAAACAGCTTACGGATTATTCAGGAAATGAAGGCAGCGTTAGTACCCCGAGACTTGCGAAAACAGGTGATAACAGTTTCATCGTACTGTGGTCAAAAAATGGCATGGTATATTATACCGATACAGATGCCAGTGGCAATACAGGTAATATTCACAGCTTAAAGGGTGCGCTTTCAGATTGTAATCCCATTGTATATAACGGGGAAGTTGTATGGTATGTTTATGATAACGGAATTACAGATTTTTACCGGATCAGTACCACGGACCTTTCACAAAACAGTGTAAAAAAAATAATAACCGGACATGATTATGTATATCAGGGAACGGAGAATGGAGTTTCAAAGATGGTATGCTCCAAGTGTGGGGATACCTTCGATAAGTCTGTTGCCACATCTCTGACTGTATATGGTAAGTCTTCCAAAGAAACGGGATCATACTGGACGAACTTCAAGAACACTGTGAATATGGATGAAGAGATGCGCTTTTTGTATGGTTTTAACCCCTCAGATGCAGAGGATAAAACTCTTGAAGTAGTCATAGAAGATGAAAGCATTTTGACCTACAACTACTCATCTGATAGTCTCATTCCGTTGGCTTGCGGTACAACAAATGTTACCTTCAGATTAAAATATAACCCGGAAGCAAAGAAAGTGGTTACTTTTACTGTTGAGGGAGATGCTACAGGAGGAAATACTTCAACGGGAGGGAATACCACAACAGGGGGAAATACCTCAACAGGAGGAAATACCACAACAGGAGGAAATACCACAACAGGAGGGAATACCTCAACGGAAGAGAATACTTCGACGGGAGGTAATTCCAATACCGGCAGTAATGATAATGGTGGGTCAACCGGTGGATCAGGATATACAGGAACGATTTCCGATAGTGGTAATTCGAAAACAGTTTCCGAGTTTACAGTAGAAACCTCAATATCAGGTTCGAGTGAGTCGCTTACATTTGTTACGGATGGAAATAATGTGACGATCAGCAATTCGGAAAAAACATCTAAGGTCGTGGAAATATCCGCAACGGTAGAATACAGTGGAAAAGTATACAATATCACAGGTATAGCCAATAAAGCCTTCAGAGACAATGATACACTGAAAAAACTGATAGTAGGTGACAGTGTAAAAGTAATAGGAACATCCTCTTTTGCGGGATGTGATAATCTGAAAAATGCTGATTTGGGAAACGGTATAGAAATAATAGGATCAAAAGCATTTAAGGATGTAGGTAAACTCAGGAAGATTACCATCGATGCATCAAAGCTCAAGAAAGTAGGTAAGAAGGCATTCTCCGGAATAGCAGATGATGCGGTTATAAAACTGAAAGGCAGTAAAAAACAGAGGCAGAAAGCAAGAAAACTGATTGAAAAGTCAGGAATTTCCAAAACTGTCAGATTTAAATAAACTTTTATGGTAAACAAGAGCTCGCAAAACCACTAAATTAGTGAGGTTGCGAGTTCTTTTGATTTCTGCGGAAAAAAGCAGGTGATATTACTTCTTGTGTGTAATCCGGTTCCGTGCTATTATGTAACTCCAATCCTATGTTTTACGGTGAGTGGTAAATGAGCTTTTCACTATATATTCCGGTGTAAATACCCCCATCTTTGCATAGCAGGGAGGGGCTTTCTATGTATGTTTTTTCTAACGGGCGTATTCTGCCCGGATTCAGGATCTTGCTGCTGAGTTGGGTGATATTTCTGGTATCGCTTGCTGTATTTGTATATGCGGAAAACTGGACAGATCCGGAAAGTCTGGACTCCCACTTCGGGAAATGTGTATATTTTGAAGGTGACGAGGAGAAGTTCTGGGGAGAGCTGAGTGTCAGATATTATGAGCTGGAGGCTGAGGGTGATACTGACAGTGTCGCAAGCCTTAATTTTCCGGGGTTGGATGAGGAAAAGAGGCTGACCGGCTCGGAATACCGGATCTAGGCGGAGGATCTGTCCGGTTACAGGTTTGATCTTTCTTATTCTACAATATATTTGGTGGATATGGATGGGTTAACCACAAAATATGGTGGACAACCTGTTTATAATGTTGATAACTCGGAGCTGGAATACGAGCTGGAATACGAGAGCGCAGTCCAAAACCGCACTAAAACAGAGAGGATAATTAAATTAATAAAAAAATTAACGAAAAACATTAAAAAATAGTTGACAAACGTTTTCGATGGTGTTATCCTTTGTTTAACGATAAACATTAAAACTTAATCGCGAAACATAAAGCGATTGCAAAGGAGGCATTTATGAACAAAGAACAGGCAGTAAAATCAATCAACAGCATCGGAAAAGCAGGGTACATCATCGCAAAGATCTGCAAAATAGGTCTTATAATCGGCATGATAGGCTCACTCATCGCGGCGATCGTATTATTCGTTATCCCCAATGATCTGTTCAGAGTATCACTGACCGGTAACGGGGTTGCCGAGTTTAATTTTGAGGCGGCGGATAAAAGCGTGATCCCGGTTGATATCGATGAGTCAACTATCAAAGAGTTTGATCTTGAACTGAATCAGGATGATTACGTCTCCACCGAAATGACTGTCAGCGAGGATGGCAAGATGATGACCATAGCATTAAGCGGCGGAGAAAAATATGCTTCACCCGACAGGGTTGCGGTTATTCTGCTGATAGCAGCGGTATACATGATAATATGTATCGTAGTCATGAGCTTTGTGGAAAAGCTTTGCAAAGCACTTAAGACATCCGAAAGTCCTTTCGCAGAGAATGTGATTACCTCAATGGAACGTTTTTCGTGGTCACTGATCCCATGGGCAGTTCTCACTTCTATGTTTGAAAATTACGTTGATCAGGCTTTTTCAAGGAACATAAACTTAGAAATGGGGATCAGTCTTTCCTCGGTATTGGTCGTAGTGCTCATATTCGGACTTGTAAGAGTATTCAAATACGGTGCTGTTCTGCAGCAGGAATCTGATGAGACATTGTAGGAGGTGCGTATGGGTAAGATAATATTAAGACTGGACCGTGTTATGGCCGACCGCAAAATGAGCCTCAATGAACTCTCCGAGCGCGTAGGAGTGAGCAATGTCAATCTTTCCAAGATAAAGACAGGCAAGATCAGCGCAATACGTTTTTCAACGCTGGAGGCTATCTGTGATACGTTAAACTGTCAGCCGGGTGACATTCTGGAATATGACCCCGAGGCGGTCAGCGAAAAGGATAATGCGCAAAGGGATGAAGAGTGACCCGGCAGATTCCATTATAATGCGGTCAGTGAAAGAATGACAGCAGCCTGTATCGGCTGAAAGCGCG
>JAILBP010000252.1:0-3192 GCA_024680835.1 Lachnospiraceae bacterium
GGGACTCAATGTTGCTGCGGATCCTCTGTTTACCATTTCTTACCAGGGACTGAACGCGGGACTGGTGATCTTCGTGGCGGACGATCCGGGGATGCACTCATCACAGAATGAACAGGATTCAAGACATTACGCTATCGCAGCTAAGGTGCCGATGCTGGAGCCCTCGGATTCCGAGGAGGCCAGGATCTTTGTGAAGCGTGCTTATGAGATATCCGAGAAATACAACACACCGGTTTTGATCAAGATGTGTACCAGGGTCGCTCATTCACAGAGCATTGTGAATACGGAAGAGCGTGTAGTACCGGATCAGGTGCCATATGTAAAGGATCCGGGAAAGGTCATGATGACAAAAAATTCCCGTGATGCCCATGTGAGAGTTGAAAAGCGTACGGCAGATCTTATTGCGATGGCAGAAGAGACTGACCTTAATCGCAGGGAGGGTCCGGAGATGGGCCGCCTTGGCATCATAACTTCGTCCACTTCATATCAGTATGCGAAAGAGATATTCGGCGATGATGCGGGTGTGCTGAAGCTGGGCATGATAAATCCGCTTCCCGTGGATTTGATAATAGATTTCGTAGCCAGATTTGAAAAGGTTCTGGTATTGGAGGAGCTTGACCCCATCATAGAGGAGCATTGCAGGAAGCTTGGGCTTTCGGTTGTGGGCAAAGAGCTTTTGCCGGTGTGCGGAGAGTTCTCCCAGAATATGCTGCGCAAGCTCCTGGGCATCAAAGTACCGGAAACCATGAAGATAGACGACGAGATACCCGGCAGACCGCCTGTGATGTGTGCGGGATGCCCCCACAGAGGTATTTTCTACACCCTTAAGAAAAACAAATGCATGGTATACGGTGATATCGGCTGTTACACCTTAGGTGCGGTAGCTCCGTTGAACGCCATGGATCTGAATGTATGTATGGGAGCGTCATGCTCAGGTCTTCACGGCTTCAATCTCGCCATGGGTGAGAAAGGTGAAAAAAACAGTGTTGGCGTTATAGGTGATTCCACCTTCATACATTCCGGTATCACCGGTATTATCGACATAGCATACAATATGACCAATTCAACGGTCATCATACTGGACAACTCCATCACCGGTATGACCGGTCATCAGCAGAATCCGTCAACAGGTAAAAACCTCCGCGGTGAGCCTGCCGGAAAGGTGGATCTTGAGGCATTGTGTCATGCAGTCGGATTTAACAGAGTCACCGTGGTAGATCCTTATGATCTCGCTGCGGTAGATAAAGTCCTCAAAGAAGAGCTCGCTGCAGAGGAGCCTTCCATCATCATAAGCCGCAGACCCTGCGTCATGATAAAGGGTACAGTACACAATCCGCCCATCAAGCCTGACACGGATAAGTGCGTCGGCTGTAAGGCATGCATGCAGATAGGATGTCCTGCCATAGCTGTCCGTGACGGCAAAGTGAAGGTTGATGACACTCTCTGCATCGGTTGCGGAGTTTGCAGTCAGATGTGTAAATTCGGGGTGCTATGATAATATAATGATTCAAGGCTTATACCTTTTGACCCTCAAATCATAATACAGCCCCCGGCTGACTGAGGGGGTATCCTCCATATAACCAAGAAAACAACGAAAGGAAACAAAAAAATGGAAACAAAGAACATAATGATAGTAGGCGTCGGCGGACAGGGAACCCTGCTTGCCAGCAAGATGTTAGGCTACGTGCTGTTGGAGCAGGGCTATGACGTTAAGGTTTCTGAGGTTCACGGTATGAGCCAGAGAGGCGGCAGCGTTGTGACCTATGTGCGTTACGGCGATAAGGTATATTCACCCGTGATAGACGAGGGCGAAGCTGATATCATATTGGCGTTTGAGCAGCTTGAGGCTGCGAGATGGCTGTCCTTCTTAAAGCCGGGCGGAAAGATCATAGTGAATACCCAGAAGACAGAGCCCATGCCTGTCATCAT
This sequence comes from Lachnospiraceae bacterium, assembly GCA_024680835.1. GTDB lineage: Bacteria > Bacillota > Clostridia > Lachnospirales > Lachnospiraceae > RGIG6904. Next base: position 1,930 of record JAILBP010000252.1, read on the forward strand.
CGGTGCGGCAGAATATCCGGAGAACCTTATAGACAAGATGAAGGCAGCAGGCGCTGATGTTGATGCGAGGGATTTCCTCGCCATGGCAGAGGAGGCAGGATCTTCAAAGGCTGTGAATATAGCGCTTATGGGTTGCCTTTCAACATATTTTGACAACATAGGCGAGGATGTATGGCAGAAAGCTCTCGAGGCAAATGTTCCGCCGAAGTTCTTGGAGCTTAATAAAAAAGCCTTTGCACTTGGAAGGGGCTGAATGACAAAGGGGCTGTCGCACTACACAGGTGCGACAGCCTCTTTCATGTTTGGGATCACATATAAAAGCTCACAATGCGGCTTCGGGTTCATTCATAATAGTCCGCATCATCTTTATGTTTGAGATAATATGAATAAGAGTATATCACTATTATGATAACATCCACCATCACAAATATGATGCACAGTATGGGAAGCAGCTTTTCGGTAAGCTGATTGAGGTTTTTTGCAAACGCTGTCAGGATGTAGAGCAAACCCATCACGATGAGAGTAAATGCAGAGAAGCGGTTGGTGTGCTCCCAGTTTTTGCGGCTTTCCATGGTCCATTTTATCCTCGTTCCAAAGACGCCGTTCTGTCTGACCTTCGGAAGATAGTTGCCCAGGACGAGGTAGATAAAACCTAAAAACAGCAGAGAGATAAGTGTCACATCGATACCAAAGCCCAGTGCGTTTCCGTAGGCGAGTACAGCTACCAGAAGGGAAACCAGGGGGACTATCCAGATTATCAATCCGTAGATATTATCAGGTATGCCTTGTCTTTTGCTGTCCTCCAATGCTGTCAGGATGGTAGTAAAAAGATGGAGAGCCAGCAGGATAAGATACATACCGAACACTGCGAAGCCCTTTGAGTAATATTGATCTGGGGTTCCGTCAAAGGAAAAATGCAAAGCTACCCGGTCCGGGAGCTTGTTCCAAAGAACGAGCCCTGCAATGATGGGGGTGATGATGGTCACTATAGAAGCTATAAAGCCGGGAAGGTTGTTTTTTATCTTTCTCATGGTTTTTCTCCTTGTAAATGTTTGAGAGATATTCAACTATTCTTTCAGTGAAGACAGCCACAGCATAACTTCCTCCACTACGGATGTGTTCAGGTTATAAAATACAAAATTTTTTTCTTTTTCCTCATATACCAGCCCTGCCTTTTTCAGGATGTTCAGATGATAGGATACCGTGGCGCCGGTCATGTCAAACCGGCTGCCGATATCTCCGGCTGACATTCTGCCGTCCTTC
>JAILBP010000149.1:0-13563 GCA_024680835.1 Lachnospiraceae bacterium
GCAGTTCTGTGGGAAGGCTTCTGAAGCTGAATGATCTGATTGATCCGCTGAAGGATATGATGGACCGTGGAGCCCTTTATACGAAGGTTGCGTTGCAGCTGGCGTTCCTTCCTGATAATGAGCAGCAGATGGTTTATGAGGTGGCGAAGGAGACTGGAACAAAGCTAACCGTGGATATGGCTATCAAGCTGAGAAGTCATACCGGAATGCTTACCGATGGATTTGTGCGGCGATATCTCAGGAAGGAGCCTATCAAAAAGAAATGCTACAAGGTTCCGGGCAGGATTGTTGAGAAGTATTTTCAGGGCATGGATCCGAATCAGGTAGATACCATTGTAGAGAAAGCGCTGGAAGCATGGTTTGGAAAGGAGGCTGCTGATGTTTGATGTAAAAGAGTTGGAATCACTGGATCAGAATTATTTTACTGTGCTGTACAAGGATGTGTACGATGTGACGATCCGCAGTAAGAACACCGGTCACTTTTGGAGCCTGCACAGCCCTGAATGCCCGGATAATGATATTGTCATAATATTTCATTCCCATCATGCAGAGCCATATCATATGCACGGAAGGACGCGGACACTGAGGCAGGCGGGGAGAGGGATAAAACGGCACGACAGATGGCAGATGCAGGGTAGACCTTCTAAAAGATAATAATCGAATATAGAGCACACAAAAACGCAGCGGTACCGGAGAAAAAATCCAGTATCGCTGCTTCTTTGTGTGGCGCCGGTGTTAATCGGCGTAGTAGAGATCCTGTGCCATCTTCTGAGCGGCGCGGATCTCAGAGTATCCCTGCGTCTTCTTGATGCCGTATTCCTTCAGGATCACTTCGAGAATTTCTCCTTTGGCATATTCCTGCTTGATGAGATTCAGGATACGACCGTAGCGAGGGTTCTTCTCACCGACTTCACGAATCAGATCGTCAATGATCATACCGAGCAGGGTGGTGTTCTCAAAGGATTCTGTCTGGGCGGGGTCATAACCGCCTTCACCTTCAGCTTCCATGTCTTCCAGAAACTTATCGTAGGAGATGACGTTCGGATCGCCATTAAGATTGGCGATGTACTTGCGAACATCTCCCCAGAAGAGTTTCATGGTTCCGGAAAACTGCTCCGGAGTAACGGGTGTGAAGGCAACCAGAACGGGAATACCACTGAAGTGCCAGGTTTCAAGGTTGTCGCGATTAAGATCCATCGCTTTTACGGTGTCCCAGTCCTCTACAAGGAATGGGGCAAGGTGCTGTCCTTCCGGTACGGGAAGGTCGTTGTACGCCTTCTTATCGGCGTACTGGTTGAACTTAGTATCGTCCATCTCTGATTTCCTCCATTGAATTTCGCGGAGGAAACCGCAAGATGACGATATTCAGTTAGTCTCAATAGTAGGCCATCCATCAGGTATTCCTCCTGTTTGTCTGAATGGCCAGCTACCTCATGAGGCTGGTCTGTTACTTGTTGTATTTCCGGAGCCGATGAGGTCCTCCTTAGCTAAGGGAGGCGATTCTCTGGAAATAGTGCTTAAAAAAATATCGCCTTTCTCAAAAACTTATGCGTTCGCTTAAATAAATCGCAAAAGAGATAGATTTTTAAGCTTGAATGCGTTATAATATAAAAGGCGTTTTGTACCTTGACGGAGCAACTGGCTGAAACCTGCAGTATTTCGTTTGTGCCTGATGCTCCCTAAACACAAGAACATTGTAAAAAATCCGGTCGCAAAAGTATTTGCCACCGTTTTGCCGTTGTTTTCCCACTCTTTTTCTCTGCATGATTAGGAAGGAGGATATCGATGAGAGAATTGAATATTTCAACCTTTATCCAAGTCATGCAGATTGGGTTGAAAGAACACGACACACAATTTGCCGCGGGTACATTTCTGTTAGAAGCTCTGAACCAACCGGACGATGAAAGATTTGAAATATATTACGAAGATTTAAGTGATAAGAAGATTAGCCTGTTGGTCAGCAGACAGAGGCCTGTTCCTGACGGAATTAAGCAGGCATCGTTGGTTCCTGAACTTGCACAGGCAGCGCTTGCTTATTACGAAGACAAGGTGCTAAAGGACATGAACCCTTTCCGAAAGGATGATGTCCTGAATCAACTGGTAAAGGTAATCAAAGAAGACAAGGAAATCGGCGATAAGAAACGAAAAGAATTGTTGGATTTCTATGATAAAGGACAGGAAGGAAGATTCCTTGGAGAAGTGTTCCTGTATGTTGTAAATCGTCCGAATAAACCTGGAGAGGACTTCGTTGGTTTTGAGGATGCTCCATTGATAGCAGAAGCCAATTATGAGTGCCCTATCTGCCATAAGAAGCTTGTTGATACGGTAAAGAATAAGCCCATCAAGAGATATGTGATCACACACATATTCCCTGAAGGGCTATCTAAGGATAAATCGAAAGAACTGTCCGCCGTGTATCCGAAGCCGAAGGATTTGGAGCAGGCAGACAATCTGATTGCATTATGTGATCACTGTGCCGAGGATTATCTTACGGATCCGACAGATGAAGAATATCGAAAGATTTACGACATTAAGAGAATTCTGGCAAGGAACTATAAGGCGAAGGAATCTGTAAATGCTGTTGACCTTGAAGAGGATATCCGGATAGTGCTTGATGCCCTTGCCAATGTTGATGATTCGGTACAGTTGGTGCCGCTGGAATATGAGGCGCTGCATATCGATGAGAAGTTTGAAGCAAAGAATTACATGCTGAAGACAGAGACACAGATCAAGGTTCTTCAGTATTACAGATATATTGAATCCGTCTTTTCCGAGTCCGAGACAGATTTTGACCTGATTGCTTCTGAGGTTAAGATGAGCTCTCAGAAGCTGGAGAAGAGCGGGATGTCCCAGTCTGATGTTATTGAGTATCTTTCAGATTGGATCAGAAACAAAACGAATTTGGGAACGGACAGCAGACCGGCATGCAATGCGGTAGTTGCGTTCTTTATTCAGAATTGCGAGGTGTTCCATAAAGATGAAGTTTCCAAGTAAAGTGACTCCATATAAGGAAAGCATCATCGCAAAGTTTCCGGTGGTGCTTGGCAAGTTGGAGAAAAAAGATATGTCTCCGTCCGAGCTTTACAAGAGTGTGAGGCGTCAAGTGGTGGACATAAGGGAGTTCATGGATATTCTGGATTGCCTTTATGCATTGAAGAAAGTCGAACTGAACGGGGAGGTGATCCACTATGTTGGTTGAAATACAATGCGACAAGTTCATAAAGCACGGTGAGATCAGAAAGCCGATTCAGTTCCATGCCGGATTAAACACGGTTATTGGCGATGATAACGGATCTAACTCTGTGGGCAAATCAACGTTTCTCATGATCCTGGACTTTGTATTCGGGGGGAAGGATTATGTGAACAAGTGCCTTGATGTTCAAGAAAATGTAAAAGAGCATACCATCAATTTTACGTTTGAATTTGACGGACAGCTATACCACTTTTCAAGAAGCAATGTTGACTATAAGCATGTACTTCGCTGCGATGAGAATTATGAGCCACTTCCGGAAGACAGTCAGTTGACGCTTGATCAGTATTGTGCATTTCTTGCCGAGAAATATGGAACGCAAGTAGAAGAGGATCTGACATGGAGAGGTGTGGTGTCTCGATTTATCCGTGTTTGGAAGAGGGATACACTGGATGAAGAACGTCCGCTTAAGGCTGCAAAGGATGAAAAAGCTGAATATGCGATCAAACGGTACATGCAGTTGTACGGGAAATATGCCTCTGTAGAAGCCCAGATTAAGCAAGCCAAGGCCGCTGAAGATGAAAGAGATGCATTTAAGAAGTCATCAGATTATAAGCATATCCGCGCTGCAAAGAATAAGCCGGAATATGAAGAAAACGAGAAACGAATAGATGCACTGAGAACGCAGGAACAGGAGCTTGCAGAGCAAAGTAATAAAGGATTGCTTGATCTGGATAGCTTCCAGGCGCGGCATTTGTCGGAACTGGATGAACAGCTGCTCAAATACAGAAGGGAAAGAGCACGCGTACAGACACAGCTCAATGCCATCCGCAGGGAAATGACCGAGGGAAAAAAGAGCTTCAAGAAGACGTACAGTGATCTTGAAAAGTTCTTCCCGGGAGTTGACTTTCAGACGATAGAAAGCATTGAGAGCTTTCATCAGCAGCTTGCAAAGGTCCTGGGCGATGAGTTCAAAGAGACAGAGAAGGATCTGGCAACGGCATATGTGATGCTGGGGAATGAAATTGCGAGGATTCTCAAAGAGATCGAAGAGATCAAGAAGATACCGAATGTGTCAGAGGCAATCCTTAAGGAGTATGCCAAGATTACTACAGAGCTGAACAACCTCATAGATGCAAATAAAAACTATGATCGGCTGAATGAGCTCAATGACCTTGTTGCAGAGTATGCAGAAACAAGAGACAGGGTTATTCGTAATCAGCTTTTCTCTATCGAAAGCATGATCAACCAGAAGATGCGGGAAATCAGTGTGCAGCTGCTTAAGGATGAACAGCATATGCCGCCAGTACTCAGAATGGAGAAACTGAATAAGTATACTTTCAATACGCCGAATGATGGAGGTACTGGAGCTCAATATAGGGGCGTGATCACGTTTGATCTTGCGAATATGGAACTGTCGCCACTTCCTTTTATTGTTCATGATATGCAGATGCTTTTGCATATTGAGAAGAAGGTTATGGCGGAAATCATCAAGGCGTATGATGCTCAGAAGAGCGCTGGAAAACAGGTATTTATAGCTTTTGATAGGCTTGATACATACGACACAGAAACACAGAATACTATGAACACGAATTGTGTTCTGGAATTGTCACCTGGAGGAAACGAATTATTTGGACGCGCGTGGAATAAAGAAACGGAGTCAGAAGAAAATGGCGAATAAGAAAGAAACCAAGACGCATTTTAACTATAACCGTTTGTGGAAGCTATTGATTGATCGGGGAATCCAGAAACAGGAGCTGCAGAAGAAAAGTGATGTCAGTGCCGCATCTATCGCGAAGATGGGTCGTGGTGAGAATGTCACTACGGATGTGTTGCTCCGCATCTGCGAGGCACTGGACTGCAATGTGGAGGACATTATGGAGCGAGTGCCTAACGATAAACCCAAGGAAACAGTGAAAGAGTCCTGATTATGGGACATGAGATTTTTTATACTGAATACAGATGAAAGGAAGTGCCGCTTATGCTGCCTGAAGAACGAGCACGAGAAAAAATCGATAAGCAGCTTATTAATGCTGGTTGGGACATTGTGTCACGAAATGAATATGTTCCTAAGTCAACATCGGCTGTGAAGGAAGGCCTTATGCAGGGAAACACAGAAAGCGACTACCTGCTTTTTGTCGATGATAAGGCAATCGCTGTAGTTGAAGCAAAGCGTGAAGATAATCCGCTTGGACCAGAGGTTGAGAAGCAGGCTGAAGGTTATGCCAGAAGTCCGCAGAGTTGGTATGGCCTTTGGTATCAAGGTTTGATTCCACTTGTCTATATGGCGAATGGGAAGAAGATTTATTTCAAGAATATGCTGACGGATCCGGACGGTGATTATGTGGAATTGTCCGAGATGCATTCTCCGAAGAAGATGCTTTCTCTTATCAACCAGGTATCGGAGTATGGTGCTCTTCCGAGATTAGAAAAGCGCGGGCTTCGTGATTGTCAGTATAATGCTGAGATTGAGCTGGAGAAGTCTATGAAAGAGGGCAAGAAGAAAAACCTTGCGGTTCTTGCTACTGGTAGCGGAAAGACTTATCTGGCGTGTCTGGCAAGCTATCGTATGTTGAATTATACGCCTACGAAGAGGATTCTGTTTCTAGTAGACAGGAATAACCTTGCAAGGCAGACGGAGGCGGAATTCAGCCAGTTTGACCGGACAGAGGGGCAGCAGGAAATGAGTTCTCTTTATGAGATCAAACGTCTGAAAAAGGAAAGCGATATTAAGGCAGATATCGTTATTTCCACCATTCAGAAACTGTTTGCAGTACTGACTGGTCAGAAGTTATCGGAAGATAGCGAAGATGCAGAAGATGAGAAGACCACTACAGATGAAGAAAAGGAAACAAAGGAAGTCATCACGCTGGGTGATGATCTGAAACTTCCACCGGATCACTTCCAGCTGATCATCGTGGACGAATGTCATAGATCCATCTATGGCAAGTGGAAGGCAGTGCTGGATTACTTCTCTGAAGCAAAAGTGATGGGGCTTACTGCGACGCCAACACCGGAAGCCTATGCGTATTTTGATAATAACATCATCGAGGAATATACCTATGATGAATCCGTCGTTGACGGCGTAAATGTTCCATCACGTGTTTATCGTATTGCTACGGAGATCACAGAGCATGGCGGAGCGATCAAGTCAGGCACAAAGGTTACAGAGACAGCACGCAGAAGCGGACAGACGACAGCTTACGTGGCTCCGCAGCGGGTTGATTACGATAATATGCAGCTGGATCGGTCTGTTGTAAACAGAGACCAGATCCGTAAGGTGCTGCTGGCATATAAAAAGGCGATTTATGAGGAACTGTATCCGGAACGTGAGAAGAGCTGGATGTATGTTCCGAAGACTCTGATCTTTGCAAAAGATGATAATCATGCATCCGAGATCGTAGAAGGCGTAAAGGATGTCTTCAAAGATGAATTTGAAGATCATGAATGTCCGGAGCATTTTGTACAGAAGATCACTTATTCATCCGGAGATTCTAATGGCTTGATCCGGGATCTGAGGACGGAAAAGGATTTCAGAATTGCTGTTACGGTTACGCTGGTTGCGACCGGCACGGACGTGAAGCCTCTGGAAGTCGTACTCTTCATGAAGGATGTCCGTTCGGATGTGCTCTATACACAGATGAAGGGGCGTGGATGCCGTGTGATCAGCGATGATAAATTGCGAGAGGTCACACCGAATGCTAATACCAAGGAATGTTATTACATCGTTGATGGCGTAGGTGTAACGGAGCATGAAAAGATTATTCCGCATCCGGTTATAAATCCGGGTCCGGGAAAGAAAATTCTATCGCTGGAGCATCTGCTGGAGCATCTTGCGCATAATGAAGTGAGCGATGAAAATCTGTGGCTGCTCAGGGATTATTGTTCAACCATTAACAGACGGTATGAGGATAACGCACTGTTTGGCAGGCATCTGGATTATTTCATAACGACCTATGGCTTTGCTCCGAGGACTATAGCCGGTAATATTCAGCAGGCGACGGATGATGGCGTTCTGCTCGAATTTGAATACATAGATCCGTCTCATGATAATACAAGGCGTATGGCACTGATCTACAGCCTGATCAGTAACATTGCAGCTAGAAATAAACTGCTTGAAATGCAGCGCGGATATATTGTGAATACGGAAGAAGATCCAGATGAAGTGATCTACGCGGGATTCTCCAAAGAGACTGCGAAGAGCTTCATAGAGAATTTTGAGAAGTATCTGGACGATAATAAAGACAGCATAGAGGCATTGCGTATCATATATAATTCCGAAGATACAGTCATTACACATTCTATGCTGAGTGAGCTTCGAGACCGGCTTTTGTCTGAGAGCAGACAGTACGGTGTATACCAGATCTGGAAGAATTACAAGGTGTTGGACACAGAAGGTAACGTGGATGAGTTGGATGTGAAGACAAATGTGAATGCTCTGACCAACCTGATCCAGATTGTCCGGTATTCGTATAAGAAGAACCAGAAGCTTACAAGCCTGATCAGCGGCTATGCAAAGCGTTTTGCTCTGTACTGCGGACAGCAACAGCGTGTGCTGACAGAAGATCAGGTTGAGATCATGAAACAGGTTGCGGAGTTCGTCATTAATGACGGCGCGATCTCTGTAAAGGAACTGAACGAAATTGATACGGATCTTTGGAGAAAAGGCGTAACGAGTTTCGGAGGCAAATTGCTTGCAGAAGAAATGCAGGCATTATCAAAATTTTTATTAAAGGTGGCATAATATGGCAAATCAAAAAACAGAAGGTGCATTATTGAATAAAGTATGGAATATCGCAAATGTTCTTGCGGCAGCAGGCGTGGGTTTCACTGACTACATCACGCAGCTGACATATATCCTCTTCCTGAAGATGGATGATGAGAAGGATGAACTGGGGCTGGGAAGCTCTATTCCGGAAGGATATAAATGGGCAGATCTTATTAAGCTGAACGGAACGGATCTGGTGGATAAGTATGAGGAAATCCTTGAAGAATTGTCAAAGGATGAAGGTCTCATCGGTACTATTTTCACCAAGGCAACAAATAAACTTGATCGTCCTGTAATGTTGAAGAAAGTTATTGATATGGTATCAGAGGAAAACTGGTACATGATGGAGGGCGACTTCAAGGGTGCAATATACGAGGGTATTCTTGAAAAGAACGGGCAGGATAGGAAGAGCGGTGCCGGTCAATATTTTACGCCAAGAGCATTAATTTCGGCTATTGTTGATGTTATCGATCCTAAAATCACGGAGACCGTTGCGGATCCTTGTTGCGGAACGGGAGGATTTCTGCTTGCTGCTTATGAGCATATGCGCAAGCAGAGCAAGGATGTGGAGAAGCAGAAGTTTCTGAAGAACAACGCTCTTTATGGAGCAGATAACACTTCTCTCGTCGTCACGCTGGCTTCTATGAATCTCTACTTGCATGATATTGGTGTGAATAAAAGTCCGATTGCCTATAAGGATTCTTTAATTGAGACTACGGACGATTTGTATCAGGTAGTAATAACTAACCCGCCTTTTGGTACCCGTCCACAAGGGAGCGTAGAGGTATCGGCAAACAGACCTGAATTTATTAAGACATCCGATAATCAGGTTAATTTTCTTCAACATATCATGTCCATTATTAAGACTGGTGGACGAGTCGGAGTGGTTTTACCTGATAGCGTATTGACAGATGGCGATGCAACAAAAAAAGTCAGGGATAAACTGCTCAAAGAATATAATTTGCATACAATCCTTAGGCTTCCTAAAGGGATTTTTTATGCGAACAGTGTAGATACGAATGTTTTGTTTTTTGACAAAGGAGAGCCAACAAAGGATATTTGGGTTTATGATTACCGAACAGGAATTAAACATACAATGGCTACAAGGCCAATGACAAGGGAAAACTTGCAGGAATTTGTCGAGTGCTATTGTTCTGGACACATGCAAGATCGAAGAGAGACCTACGATGCTGATACTAATCCTTATGGCAGATGGCGTAGATATACAGAGGATGAAATAAAAGAAAAGGGGAATCTGAATTTTAGGTGGCTTGATTTTACAGAGGAAGACGATCGTAGTATACAAGAAATATACGAGGAAATAAAGGATACTTCTTCTGAGTTAATAGCCTCTGTTACAGGATTGGACGCGATAATAAGTAGCGAGGAAAAAGACATAACAGAGGAAACAAACTCCATGTCTTCAATTAATCTGTTACTGGAGGAAATGCACAAACAGGTTGGATCTTTGAAATCTAAGATTATTGAAGCTGCCGTACAAGGTAAACTGACAGAGCAGTTACCGGAGGATGGAACAGGCGAAGAATTATATCAGATACTACAGTCTGAAAAAAATGATTTAATAGAGTCGGGGAAAATCAAATCAGAGGAACCATTGCCTGAAATCAAGGAAGAGGAAAAACCTTTTGAGATTCCAGATAACTGGATGTGGGTGAGACTTGATGATATTGTTTCAAAGACAATTAAGCGAGGCAAGGCTCCCAAATATGCAGAGTCAGGAAAAGCCTTGGTGTTTGCTCAAAAGTGTAATACTAAACAGGGCATTATTAATCTAGAGTTGGCTCAATTTCTCAAAGATGAAGTGTATGACAAATATCCAGACGAAGAATTCATGCTTGATGATGACATTGTTATCAACTCGACTGGAACGGGAACATTAGGAAGGGTTGGATTCATTCAGAATATGAATTCGAATAGAGTCGTTCCTGACTCACACGTAACTGTTATTCGCGTGGGAGGAAATGTTTCTCCTATGTTTGCATACATTTATCTAAAATATATGCAACCTGTTATAGAAAGTATGGGAACTGGTTCAACCAATCAAAAGGAATTATATCCGAAAGTTGTAAGGAGCATTTTATTTCCGCTTCCGCCACTGGCTGAACAAAAAAGAATAGCTGATAAGCTGAACAGATTATTATCGGCATTATCATAGAAAAAAGGAACGTGAAAGTATGGTAAAGAAAATCATCAGAATTGGTTCCCATTTGCTTCGGATGCGGCTGGTAATTTTATATGCTACGATTTAAGACAAAAAAGGTGCGTATTATATAACCATGAAACTGACCGAGGTGAATCCATTACAGATATGGCTATTCGTTTCTGAAGGGGTATAACGTTATGGGAGAGAGGACACTTTTTGTTTTCGGAAATGGATTTGATATTGCCCATGGAATTACTACACCATACTCCGCATTTAGAGAGTTTCTTGAGAAGGAACATGAGGAATTTCTAACTACATTTGAAGCCATGTATAGTATACAGCCGCTTGATGATACAGAACCTTGGTGTACCGAAGAAGCACAAAAAAGGTGGAAAGAAAGTGTCATAAAAGATTTATGGCAGACTTTTGAGAACGAGATTGGTAATCCTGATGTAGAAGGAATGTATGATCATGCTTTTTCTCTAGTAGATTCAATGCCTGAATATGGAGTTCGTGATACGCTAGATGTGTATTGGAAGGAGCAATATAGCTTCGTAGATGATCTTCAGAAGTTTGTACTTGAATGGTTGCAGACAATTGATTGTTCCGCGGCTACCTGTAAAAAAGATGCAATGTATGGGGCAAATACAGACTTCTTTATGACTTTCAATTATACGGATACGATTGAGCGTGTTTATCACATTAAAAATGTGTTTCATCCTCACGGAGGAGTTCCAAGTTGCTCAAATGTTGCTCCTATTATGGGACACGGGAATAAGTATTTGATAGACAGCTATCGGAGAAAAGCAATTCAGGCTCAGAGCGAATCTGTTGAGTGGTATGAAAGCATATGTAATGCAATTGCTGATTTCTGTAATTCTATGTACAAAGATGTGGATGGCATTATTGAAAGTAATCAAGATTTCTTTGAACAAATTGAAAATGTCGATAAAATCTCGGTTCTTGGAGTATCATTTGGTGATGTAGACATTCCATATCTGGAAAGAATCAGATCTGCCGCTAAGCCAGAGGCTAAGTGGTATATATATTATTACGGAGACGAATCAAAAAGACGTTTGAAAGAAGTATTTGGGATACTTGGTATTTCAAACCGGTTTGAGACATATTTTCTGCCGTGCGATAGATTTTGGGACAGATAAGAACAACCTCCATCATTACCGATGGAGGTCTTATTTTAGTCTTTCTTGTAAAACTGTGTTTCATAGCCGTCTGCACGGAGCAGGATGTCCGGCATCCAGTCCGGGGATCTGCCCATCTGCTCACAAACGGCTTTCAGGTCAACGCGTGGATCACATTCGATGATCAGTTCATCATGAACGTGTCCGACGATGAAGCAGTGCCGGAGTGTTTTCATCGCATTGCAGAGAATGTCCCTGCTGATAGCCTGCACGATATTCTCCACGAACTTCGGACCGTAGGATTCGATGCGCTCCCACTTCTTTGTGGAGCCAACACCTTCATAGGTAACGGATTCGCCGCCGAACTGATTTTCGCCGATACGGGGCTTCACATAGGAGAGCAGACGGCCCGAGGGGAGCTTGATGAAGAGCATCCCGCTTTTGTAGAAGAACTTGATGCCGCGGACTTCAGTCTGGATCCGCTGTGTGATGGTTGTTTTTATAGCGCGGTCTATATCCCACCAGAAGGCTGTGATCATCGGGTTGGAATTGCGCCAGGAATTGACCAGCGGTTGCAGTTCTTCTTCGGATAATCCCATTTCAAGTGCACCCATCGATTTCAGGGCACCGACGGATCCGCCGTATCCGAGGGCAAGTTCAGCGATTTTTCCCTTCTGTCTTAGATGGCTGTTGGTGCCGTGCTTTTCAACCGGAACACCAAACATCTGACTGGCAGAAGCACAATAGATATCTTTTCCTTCCGCAAATACATTGGAGCGCCAGGTCTCACCGGCAAGGTAAGCCAAGACACGAGCTTCGATGGCAGAGAAGTCAGAGACAATGAATTTATAGCCATCTTTTGCGATAAAGGCGGTACGAATCAACTGACTGAGTGCATCCGGGATATCATCATATAAAAGCTGCATGGTTTCGTAGTCGCCGCTGCGAACGATAGCTCTTGCCTCCGCGAGGTCATTCATGTGATTTTGTGGGAGGTTCTGCAGCTGAATCAGCCTGCCAGCCCAGCGACCGGAACGATTGGCTCCGTAGAACTGGAACATACCGTGAGCTCTGCCGTCACGACATACGGCGTTCTGCATTGCCTGATATTTTTTTACGGATGATTTTGCAAGCTGCAGGCGGAGTTTCAAGGCTTCTGTGATGTTACCGTTGGCGTTACCGTCAGAAGATTTGACAAAGCCTGCAACTTCTTTTTTACCGAGAGATTCCATCTCTACGCCGTTATCTGACAACCATTCCTTCATCTGTACAACGCTGTTCGGATTATCGAGACCGGTGAGGTTTTGCATCTGCAGCATGAGTGCGGACTTTGATTTTTCATCGAATGCTATTGCGTTCTGTACCACAGCCATATCAAGCATAATGCCTCTGTCATTGATTTCCTGATCAAGATGATATTCATCCCAGACCTGCTCAGGTACCGGGAATTTGGCAAGGCGTTTCTTTATTGCCATTTCTACTTCCACATCACGCTGGTTATATTTCTTGAACATTTCCCATTTTTCCGCATCATGCTCCGGAAGGTTCCGGGTGCGATCGCCGTTTGCTTTCGTAGGTTTACACGGAGTGCAGAAATAACGGATCAGGTCTTTGCCTTCCTTCAGCTTCTGATCCTGAAGTTTTAATACTGCACCGACACCTTCCAAAGAGAGCGGCAGCCCCATATAGGCAGACCAAATCATGGAGCATTTCCATGATGCCGGATCCAGATACTGACCGGCCGGATCCTCTGGGATGCTGTAGCCAGTGAAGTATTCCGGGCGATGCTTTTTCAGCCAGTTGGAGAGACATATTCTCTCGAAGGCCGCATTGAAAGCACATTTTGTTACATTCTCATCAGATAGAGCTGCAAGGATCTCTTCCGGAATGATATCGCCACAGGCAAGATCGTAGACCGTGACCGGGGATCCGTCGATTGAGACTCCGAAGAGCAGTATCTCAAAATTCTCAGACTCAGCGTACTTGTATGCTCCGCATTTGGAGATATCAATGTCGCTGTATGTCTCTAAGTCGATTGACATTTCTTTCATCATTGTCGTCCTTCCTATGAAAAGAGAAGCGGCAGATTGTGCCTGCCGCCTCCCGTGAACTTATCGCTTGTCTTCAAAGAGCTTCTGATAACGCAGTTCAGATTCTTTGTAATCACGCTCATCCTTTTTCTTCTTGCGTTCGTATTCTTCCTTATCCTGAGTCTTTGCCTGGATCATGAACTTGATACCGAAGATCAGTCCCACGAGGAAGGTCACAAGAAGACCTAAGCATATAATGTTACCGATTAAAT
>JAILBP010000282.1:0-9166 GCA_024680835.1 Lachnospiraceae bacterium
TATCTTGCCATTGGAGCTATAGTGTTCCTTGTATTCTGCTGCTGCATGGCGGTCATATTTGTGGTATTCAGATATGACAAGATACATGATCTTTTCAAAAAGGTAAGCAATATATTGAGCCCGGTATTCATCGGACTTATCGTAGGATATCTCTTAAATCCGCTGATGGAGAAATTGGAGAGGCTGCTGCTCACCGTATTCTTAAAAAATTCAAAGGATGAGGCAAAGACGAGGAAGACAATTCGCACATTCTCAGCGATAGCGACGGTGTTCTTTTTCCTGATCATAATCGGGTTTATCATAGCGCTGCTGATACCGGCCCTCATCTCCAGCGTTACGGCATTTTTGGACAGCGTGTCCGGATACGTCAAAAAATATGATGAGATCGTTGCAAGCCTCAATCTCAGTGATGGAGCCAGAAAACAACTGGCAAGCCTTGAACAGACCATTTACAATATCACGGACGACATATCTGCATGGCTGATGGAGAACTTCATGCCGAAGGCACAAACCTATCTTGCAACGGTGGGATCCGGACTTATGTCAGTGCTGGTAGCGTTGAAGAACGTGGTGGTAGGTCTTATAGTGGCTATCTATGTCCTGTGTGAAAAGGATCATTTCGAGGGACAGGGAAAGCGCGTGGTATATGCGTTTTTACCTGTAAATCAGGCCAATAAGGTTGTGGCATTCGTACATAAGTGCAACAGTATTTTCGGCGGATTTATAGTGGGAAAGGTGCTGGACTCTGCCATCATCGGTCTCATAACATTTATCTTCTGCACATGTGTGGGTATGCCGTATACTCTGCTGATCAGCGTTGTGATCGGCGTCACCAACATAGTGCCTTTCTTCGGACCATTCATCGGAGGTGTGCCTTCATTCATACTGGTTCTTTTGGCAAGTCCGTGGCACGGCATCGTGTTTGGGATTTTCATACTGGTGCTGCAGCAGGTGGATGGCAACATCATCGGACCGAAGATCCTGGGAGATTCCACGGGTCTCAGCTCTTTCTGGGTTATCGTGGCGATCCTCCTGGGTGGCGGACTCTGGGGCTTCATGGGCATGATATTCGGTGTGCCATTGTTTGCCGTGCTCTATTATCTCGCAACTCTGCTTGTAAAACATATGACCGAGAAGCGGGGAATGCCGGAACAGTCCGGAGAATACACATTTGTGAAGAAGGTTGACGAGAAGACCGGAGAGCTGATCAATGACAGTGAACGCATTGAGAGGACAAAAGGATATGATTCCCTCAAGTTCGGGAAAGCTGTAAAAAGAAAGTGACGGATTGCTGTTTTCGGCTGCTTTACTGTAACGGTAATTATTTTGACATACAGAGCGTTTTGTGGTAGTATTTTTTGAATAATAGCTTGGATAGTAGCTATATTTGAACACTTTGTATCGAGAGGACACTGTTTTGGACAGATATGAATATAAGATCAAGTTTGACGAGATAAAGGGGCTTGCGGAGAACAAAAAATGGGATGCTGCAGTCACCATCGCAGACACGATCAACTGGAAAAAAGTCGGCAACATGTCAGCTCTTGTGCTGGCAGCCGAGGTATATGAGAACGCAGACAGGTTTGACGACAGCATAGAGCTGTTGCTGATGGCCTACGACAAATCACCCATAGGCAAGAAGATCCTGTACAAGTTGGCAGAGATCGCCGTAAAGACAGGCAATCTTCCGTTGGCAGAGGAGTATTACAGGGAATACGTGGACGTTGCTCCCCATGATACGGGAAAATTCGTGCTGGCTCTTGAGATTTCAAAGGCTAAGGGAGAACCCGTAACATCCCAGATACACATTCTGGAAGAGCTTAAGGACCAGCAGTTCACAGAGGAGTGGGCTTACGAGCTGGCGTATCTGTATCATAAGGCGGGGGACGGTGACAAGTGCGTCCGCGCCTGTGATGAGATCGTGCTCTGGTTCGGCGATGGCGAATATGTTGAGAAGGCTTTGGAGCTCAAGATGTTATATGAGCCCCTCAACGAAGCACAGCAGAGCAAATACAAGGACATAAAAGAGAAAAAGGACGGCATCAAGGAAGTAATACCCGAGGTGCCCATCAACCTGTCTGGATATGACACCGTAAATCTCCAGGAGGAGCTGGTGCGTGGCATGCGACAGATCATCAATGCCAAGGATAAGGGGCAGATTACTTCCTCTATGGAGTCCATCCAAAAGGCATTGGAAGAGATCCCATATCTTGCAAAAGCCTTGGAAGAGACAGAGGTTGAAGAGAAAAAGGATGTTTATATAGAGAGTGAGGAAGAGATAGATGCCCGCATCATGGTGAATTTCCATGAGATCCTCAAGGAGGAGGATGACGGACAGATGTCTTTAGACATTCCGGACCGTGAGATGGTGGACAATCAGATCACAGGTCAGCTCACCATACAGGACGCTCTGGCAGAGTGGGAGAAAAATCAGCGCGCTGCCGAGCAGGCTATGAAGATCGCCGAGGAGGAAAAACTCGAGGCTGCAAAGCAGAGAGCCATCCAGCAGACCGGAGTTTTGGTAGACAAGCTGTCAGCGGTTTTGCCTGAATCCATCGATGTTGATAGCATTATAAACAGGGTTCAGGAATCTGTTGAGGAAGACGAGAAAGAGGCTGCCGAAAAAACTGCGACTGAGCAGGCTGAGATGGCTCAGAGCGCTGTTACACCGGCTGATATATCGGGCGATAAGGATGAGAAGTCTGTATCCGGCAAAACGGACGCGGAAGAGATAAGGAGCTATGAACCGGAAGACCGGCAGCATGCTGTTCCGGAGGCACATGACACCGAGCTGTTTGCGGAGCCGGATGCCGGAAGTGAGCAGGATCAGACTGATACGGTTACGACGGAAGCCGTGATAGATACCACAGAGGAATCCGAACTTGTGGCAGACGCGGCAGCTCAGTCCGGTATGCCTGAGAGCACTCAGACTGTCGGTGCGAATGATGTTTTGCAGGATCCGGATCTTCAGGAGATACGACAGACAGAGCCGGTACAGTCCGATACGGTGATGGCAGATAATATACAGGAAGATATACCGGATATCGGTGCTTCCGTTGATGCTGAGGGCGTTGAAACGGATGCGGAGAGGCATCAGGCTCCCTGGGACAGATTCAAGAGTGAGATGGGCCAGTCCGGCGAGATCGAACAGGCCATGGAGGGCTTCGAGGAAGAGGTAGAGGAGCATGATCCCGCAGACAGACAGGAGCATGTGGTATCTGCCAGGATCATTCCCGAGGACGACTCGGACATGAAGATCGCGGGAGCAGAGAAGGCAGCAGAGTCCGTACAGACCAAACCTGAGGATACAAGGGAGATCCCGGATATAGAGAGAGCGCTTAAGAGCGGCAAGGGAGTCGGTCAGGAGACCACACCGCTGCCTGAGCTGGATCTTGATCCGGAGCTTTTCGCCCAGGCGAAAGCAGCCGACACTGAGAAGATGGAGCAGACCACCAGCTCACGTCGCAAGAAGAAGGGTATTACCGTGGCTCAGACTACGGCTTCACTTATGTCAGGCGGTATAACGGAGCTGGATGACGAATTAAAAGATATATTCACATATTTCCTGGATGTTGAGGGCATTGAGCAGCAGATCATCAGTGTTCTGAACGGCACGGGTAAAGCACTTATGTACAGGGAAAACTGCGGCAGCGGTAATATAGCCATTGCAGGCATCAGCGGAAGCGGTAAGACAACCCTGGGTACGGATCTTGCGAGAGCCTTGTCCGCGGTAGTTGGCAGACCGAACAAGCACATAGGAAAGGTGGCTGCCGAGAACTTAAACGGCAAAGACATCGGAAAGATCATGACTGCTGTGGCAGGCGGATGTCTCATAATAGAAAAAGCCGATAAGATGAACAGAAAGACCAGCCTTAAGCTGTCCAAGCTGATCCCGCAGGATAAGAGCGGAACTCTCTATATTCTGGAGGGAACGGCTCAGGGGCTGAAGCGCATATTCACAGAAAATGTGCTGCTGGCAGGTATGTTCTCGGAGAAGATCATAATACCGAACTTCTCTGTAGACGAGCTCATATCATTTGCAAAGTCATACTCCATGGAGAGGGGTTACAGGATGGATGACATTGCGGTATTGGCTCTGTACAACAGGATCGGCGCAGCGGAGAGATTTGGAAAGGCTACCTGTCTCTTGCAGGTAAAAGACATAATGGATGAGGCGATATCCAGAGTTGAGAGGGGCGGTTTAAAGAAACTCGCAGGTATCGTGACAGGAAAACGCTACGACAGCGAGAATTACATCATCATCAAGGAAAAAGATATTGAGGCCAGATGATTTTTGATTGACCGAATGGCTTAAAGATTTCAGATGATAAACACAGGAGAGGTGACGGGGTATGGAAAAAAAGGCGGATTCTAAGGGTAAGAAGAGCACAGGCAGGGACAATACTGAAGTGCTGGAAGGGACAAGATTTACAGATTATGATGCCTATCTGTTCGGCAGCGGAACCCACTATGATATATATGATAAGATGGGCTCGCATATCGCAAAGCGAAAAGGCAGAAAGGGCGTAGTGTTTGATGTCTGGGCACCGCATGCCGCAAAGGTTTATGTGGTGGGAGATTTCAATAACTGGATGAAGACAGATGAGCTTGAGCGGGTATCCCCTATGGATATAGGTGTTTTCGAGGGGTTTGTGCCGGGAGCTCAGAAAGGTCAGCTCTACAAATACCTTATAGTGACCGCTGACGGCAGAGAGCTTTACAAAGCGGATCCATATGCCAATGAGGCTGAGGTAAGACCGGGCACAGCCAGCCGCATCACGGATATTTCCAATTTCAAATGGACAGACGAAGAGTGGATGAAGGAGCGGGCATCAGGCGATATGTACAAAAAACCCATGGCAATCTATGAGTGTCATCCGGGTTCTTTCATGAGACATCCGGGACGCGAGGACGAAGGCTTTTATACATACAAAGAGTTCGCTGTTGCGGTCACAAAGTATGTGAAAAAGATGGGCTACACTCATGTGGAGCTAATGGGAATTTGCGAGTATCCATATGACGGTTCCTGGGGATATCAGGTGACGGGCTACTATGCGCCTACAAGCCGTTACGGCGGACCTGCAGACTTTGCATATCTGGTGGATCATCTCCACAAGAACGGTATCGGTGTCATACTGGACTGGGTTCCGGCTCACTTCCCGAGGGATGCACACGGACTGGCTGATTTTGACGGACAGGCGTTGTATGAGTATGCGGATCCCAAGAAGGGGGAGCATCCGGACTGGGGTACCAAGATATTCGATTACGGTAAGAGCGAGGTCAAGAATTTCCTCATCGGTTCGGCTACCATGTGGGTAGAGAAATATCATATTGACGGTCTCAGAGTCGATGCTGTGGCGTCAATGCTGTATCTGGATTACGGAAAGCAGAGCGGGCAGTGGGTTGCCAATAAATACGGCAGCAATGAGAATCTTGAAGCCATTGAGTTCTTCAAGCATATCAATACCAACATTACCGGTAAATACCCGGGTGTCATGATGATAGCCGAGGAGTCCACCGCATGGCCGAAGATCACCGGCAAGGTGGAAGATGACGGACTTAATTTCAGCTTTAAGTGGAACATGGGCTGGATGCATGATTTTATAGACTATATCAGCCTGGATCCCTTCTTCAGAAAGAATAATCACAATAAGCTCACCTTCGCCATGAGCTACAATGAGGCGGAGAAATATATACTGGTGCTCTCTCATGATGAGGTAGTGCATCTGAAATGCTCTATGTTAGGCAAGATGCCCGGAGATACCGACGAGATAAAGCTGGCCAATTTACGTATGGCTTATACCTTCTTTATGACTCATCCCGGCAAGAAGCTTCTGTTCATGGGACAGGATTTCGCCCAGGGCAGGGAGTGGTCAGAGGAGAGAGAGCTCGACTGGTGGCTTTTGGGCAAAGAGATACATGTGCAGCTCAACGACTATTTCAGGGAACTGTTAAAACTCTACAGAAAATATCCCGCTCTTTACGAACTGGATCACGAGTGGAACGGCTTCGAGTGGATCAATGCGGATGACAATACACGCTCGATCTTCAGCTTTATCCGTAAATCCTCCGACGGCAAGAAATGTCTGGTATGTACCATGAACATGACCCCCGTGGACAGGGATGATTATACGGTGGGCGTACCGGTAGCAGGCAGTTACAAGCTGGTGCTTAATTCCGACGAGACAAGGTTTGGCGGAACCGGTTGTTTCGATGCCAAAAAGACCTACAAGGCGATAAAGGGCGAGTGCGACAGCATGCCGTACCACATAGCATTTCCTCTCAAGGGATTTTCGGCAGCCATATTTGAGTTCAGCTATTGATACAGCAGATTAACAGATAATAAAATGCTGAAGGTTGCTTTCGCAGAAGAGAAAACTAAAGTGAAGGTTTCAATGGCAAGGTAAAACAAATGACAGTTCATTCACCCCGGCAGGTTTCTGCCGGGGTTTTGTGTTTAAATTTTTTATGAAATGTCCGATATAAATGATGTGGATTAACTGTAAGAACCTGGAGGGTTCTGACAGTTACGATGTGGAACGGTTCGGGTTTGTTTAGGGATCGTTATGAATGCGATATGCGATACATCGGGAGGTTTTTTATGCATATAGATGCGACAAAGCTTTTTGATAATAAGAATGTGGTGCCTGGGATGCCAGCTGTTTCGGGGCTGATGGATACCGTGGCAGACACGGAAGGACAGAAAAAGACCGATGAGAACGGCGCAGTTTTTTCTCTGAAGGGTACAAAGGATAAGGATTCTTTCACTTACGGAAAACCCGGATCGGAAAAGGACGCGACAAGCCTTGAAGATGTGATGGAGGAAGCCGGCACCTTAAACGCTGTCACCATGAAAAACGAGATGGTGGTATCCGCCAATTCTGTGAGCGCAGATGATGCGAAGGTCATTGAGGAGGACGGTTTTTCCCTCAGATCTACCGACATACATACGGTTGTAACGGAAACGGACAAAATAAAGGCTGTGCTTGCAAAAGCAGGTAAGGATATCAGCAACATGGGACCCATGTCCGAGTCGGAGATAGCAGAACTTTCCGGCGGTGTTGCCGCAAATGCGGCTGCGATCGAAGCAGCTCTTACTAACGCAGATCTTCCCGCTACAGATGCGAATGTTGCAGAGATTGGCGACAGTATTGCTAAGGTAGGCAGTATAGGAGAGATACCGGATACAGCCAAAGCATATCTTATTGAAAATGATCTCGCGCCGACGGTAGATAATGTTTTCCGGGCAGTTAACATGAGAGGGCGGGAATATATTGACCAACCGCAGGAAAACTGGGGAGATACTGTGCCCGAGCAGGCGGTAAAAGATCTTTTCGCAAGGGAACACATCATGGACACGCCGGAGAACACGGATGCGGCCATGTGGCTCATGGATAAGGGAATCGGTATCACATCGGAGAATATCCGGTATAAGAAAGAATTGGATTCAATAGAACTGCCTGTGCCTGTTGATAAAGCGATAGGGATGATGACTGACGCGGTGAATGAGGGGAAAAGACCGCAGGATGCGCTCTTTACGGGCAGTATTTACGAGAAGGCAGAAGAAGCAGTTCGTATCATAGATGAAGCTACTGACGAAGATCTGGAGTTTTTGATCGATGAGGGTCTGGATATAACTGTGGACAATCTGGCTCAGGCCCATGAGATCAATCAGTCTGCCGGAGATCGACAGGGATATGAAGGTAGATCCGACAGAGGCAGCAGGAGTTTCGGCAGGCAGGGGGACAGTGAACCTGCGAATGGCAGAACAGGTTCCGAAGAACGTGAAGCAAAGCTTCTGACCGCAAAAAGACAGCTTGAGGAGACGAGGCTTATGATGACTGTCGAGGCCGGCTTCAAGCTCATGAAACAGGGCATTAAGATAGACACGACGGAGCTTTCAAGCCTTGTGGAGGGGCTTAAGAGGCTGGAGCAGGATTATTACAGAAATCTTTTGGGCACTGAAGCTGCCACTCCGGAAAACATAGAGATCTTTTCGGAATTTGAGACGAAGAGAGACGAACTCATCACAATGCCCGCATCTGCATTGGCGTTGGCTCTTAGGGATGAGGAGTTCAATGTTGAAAACCTTCACAGAGAAGGAACAGCACACAGAGCGAGATTCGACGCGGCGGGAGAGCGCTATGAGACAATGGCGACTGAGGTCCGTGCCGATCTTGGAGATTCCATGAAAAAAGCCTTCTCAAATGTGGATGATATCCTGGATGACCTTGGCTACGAGGCGACGGAGGAGAACCGCCGTGCTGTCCGAATCTTAGGCTACAATCGTGCTGAGATAGTCCCGGATAATGTGGAGAAGATGAAGGCGGCGGACGAGCTTGTGCAGAGGGCATTTGATTCCTTAAAGCCCGCAGTGGTGCGGGAGCTTATACAGAAGGGTATAAATCCTCTTTCAATGGATCTTCAGACACTCACACAGAAAGCCGAAGAGATCAGAAAGAGTCTGGCTTCACAGAATGATTCTGAAAGCTTTGCAAAGTATCTTTACAGATTGGAGCAGAATGATGAGATCGCACCTGAGGAGAGAGAGTCTTATATAGGTATCTACAGGCTGATCAACAGAGTGAACGCATCTGACGGTGCCGCGGTGGGCGCTGTGGTGGAAAGCGGCAGGGAGCTTACCATGGAAAGCCTTATCTCAGCAGTAAGGAGCCGTAAAAAAGGCGCTATGGACTATAAGGTTGATGATGATTTTGAGGGGGTTAAGGGTACGATCCGCGGAAAGTCCATCACGGATCAGGTAAATGAAGCCTTCAGGATGATAACTGCGCCTGATATGGCGGGCGACAAAAAATATTATGATGATGCACTCAAGGATCTTGAGCACGCTGCAGCAGCAAGGCAGGAAGTGTATGAAGCTGTCCGTCAGTACGAGATCATACCAAGCGCGGATAATATAATAGTGATGGAAAACCTTATGCAGTCGCCTGATACGGGACTTAAAAGGTTTTTCAGGTTGAGTGAAGACGACTTTGGCGAAGAGGTGAAGGATGATGTAATGGAGCGATTCAAGGCTGCAAAGGATGAAATTTTCAAGGCCTTTGCGGATGATGTGAAGACTCCGGATGAGCTGGGGCAGGCTCTGGAAACCCTGGCTGACGTGGCAGAGCATTGTATGCAGACCTTTGAGCGTGACGGAATGACG
>JAILBP010000020.1:0-4882 GCA_024680835.1 Lachnospiraceae bacterium
TGCAGTTTTTCGACTTTTCCTGTCTTAACATACAAAAGCACCGGCTTTGAAACCGGTGCTTTTACCCCCAATAATATATACCCTGAATTACTAAAAAATTACCTTACTCCAAAAGATAAACTCAGAACTCCGGCTCTATCAAACCGAATTTGCCGTCCTTACGTTTGTATACCACGTTAACCTGATCGGTCTCCGCATTGGAGAATACGAAAAAGCTGTGGCCGAGCATCTCCATCTCAACACATGCGTCCTCGGGAAACATCGGCTTGATACCGAATTTCTTGGTACGCACTATCGGGATCTCCGTGTCATCGACAGATTCCTCATCAATGTACTCCTTCTTGAAGCTCTCTGCAGCCTGCTGCTTGGTAACGAGCTTCTGTCTGTATTTCTTCATCTGTGCATCGATAATATCAACAACCAGATCTATGGTAACATACATGTCGTCGCTGGTCTGCTCGGCTCTGATGATGCTGCCCTTAACAGGAATCGTAACCTCTATGGTCTGGTTGAGCTTTTCAACCGAGAGAGTAACATTCACATCCGTATCCGGAAGGAAATATTTTTCAAGCTTTGAGAGCTTTTCCTCCACAGCTTCCTTGAGTCCTTTGGTGATATCGATGTTTTTGCCGCTGATGATAATATTCATAGGCATTATCTCCTTTGTAATAAACTTGGCGTATTCACCAGTAACGACATTATATAAAAATTCCACAAAAAATTCAAGATAAACTTTATTTTTTTGTACGATTTCATTAAAGCATTAACATTCTACGACTATGTCAATAAGTTAGACGTGGGTTATTTACACTCTATTTCGTATTTTTTCCTATCTTTTCCTTTAAATTCGAGTTTCTTTGACACCAGCTCAATACCTGTCACTCCGGTCTTGAGCCCTCCGTATTTTTCATCGCCTACTATGGGGTATCCTGCATTTGCCAGCTGGCATCGGATCTGATGATGGCGACCGGTCTCAAGCTCGATCTTAAGCACGCTGTTTTCGCCATCCGTACTCAGGCGGATATAACGTAAAACTGCCTTTTTTACAGTACCTTTCGGATATTTATCGATTTCTTTCTCCGGTACAGCTATGCTGATATTTTTCTTTTTATCAAAGTATAACAGATTCCTGAGTTCGCCGCTCTCCTCCTGTACCACGCCGGATACATGTGCCTCGTATATACGGGTTATGCGATTGTTTTGCAGTTCATCCGATAGATATGCCGCAGTCTCTTTGTTTTTAGCCACAAGGCAGACACCGCTCACCACCTGGTCTATCCTGTGGATCGGAGCGACGTATGTATCCTCACCATTTTCGTAACGGTATTTTTTGACAAGACTGATCAGGTCGGGTTCGCCGCTCTTTTTCGTCTCCACCGCAAGGCCGGCGGGTTTGTCTATCGCCAGAAAATCCGGTGTTTCTGTAAGTATGTAGTTGCTGATGTCTTTTATTGTTATTCTCATGACCCCACCCGTCCCTTCGGGACACCCTTGTGGAATTGTCATGATTTGCGAACAAATCATGACCTATCGGTCGGTCCGATTATAAATCACGTCTTCGACATGATCGAACCTCCCTCCCCGGAGGGGAGGGCTTTAAATTTGATCTTCGAGACATCCTCCTCAGGGGGAGGGATTTACAGATACCACCCGCCATCGAAGGTTATGATCTGGCCTGTCATATACACATCGCTGTCCAGGATGAGTGCTGCCTGACGGGCCACATCCTCCGGCGTAGCAAAATGACCTGCGGGTATCTCTTCTGCCAGGTCCGAGCGTTCTTCCTCCGACAGATGTCCGTTCATCCGCGTATCTACAAAACCCGGGCTCAGTGCATTGACCGCTATATGCGAGGGTCCCAGCTCTCTCGCCAATGCCTTTGTAAATGCATTCACTCCTCCTTTTGAGGCAGAGTAAGCACACTCGCAGGAGGCGCCATGGCTGCCCCACACAGAGGAGATGTTGAGTATCCGTCCCTCACCGCAGCTGTTCCGCAGCATAAGCGGTATAACGTATTTACAGGTCAAAAACACACTGTCCAGGTTCACATTCATCAAAGTCTTCCACTGCTCAAAACTCATATCCTGCAGAAGACCCACATGAGATATTCCCGCACAATTGACCAAAACATCCACAGAGTCTTTTTCCTGTGAAATACGGTCTGCTATTTCCGCCACGACACTCTCATCACCGACATCGCCCTGACAAACCTGCACCGTGATCCTGTCTGATACTGCAAGGCAGTTCTCACATACCTCGTTTAGCGCTGCCGTGTCAGTTCTGCCGTTTATATAGAGGTCGTATTCTTTTTTTGCAAGTTCCAGCGCTATTGCACGTCCTATGCCGTGGGATGCGCCGGTTATCAGTGCTGTTTTATTCATGTGTTCCTCTTTCTCCCGTACGTTGATAACCTGATGTTACTATTCACAGCCAATATCATACAGACAGGCATATGCCCGCTTGCTGGCAAATATGACTGTCTGTATGATATTGACTGGAATCAGTCACTTTACATACATGATACAGGCAGCCGCGATAGCGGCAGTAGAGCCCGACAAGGCAATTCTGCCAGCTTTGCTTCGCAGATTGCCGATGTCAGGGCGAGCCTGTAGAATGTATGTAAAGTGGCTGTGAATAGTAACAATTCACTATCTTCTCTCGATATATTTTACTTTGGACGGAAACTGTCTTTTTATGGCTTTGATAAGCTCGTCAGAAGGTTCAAATATGATCTTTATATTCTTACCGTCTACATTAAACAGTGCCACCCAGAGGCTTCTCTGTTCGTCTCCTACGTATACCTTCAACGGCTTGTATTCCGTACCGCGCTCATGATCACGTATATCATCGCTGTCGTTTAAAGCCATGATCTCCAACGCATCGCATTCAGCCGAAAATAAAAGCTTGCGCTTTGTGTTATTTCTGACTTTTGCAATATCCAGAAGCCCGTTGGTATAAGTATAATCGTAGGCCACATGCCTTTCATAATAAAAATGCACCGACAGTACAATAAAGATCACAAACGGTATGCCAAAGAAAATACTGGCAAACAGCAGACCGGCTGCCGAGATCACAAGGCATATGAGACTCAGCACAAACATGCTCTTGGCTCCGTTATTGGTGATACTGACCGAATCTTCTATATAGACATCATTAGACATAATAATACCCCTTTCCGTAATGATCATGTTCATGAACCAAAGCGGCAATTTACACTCATGGAAAATGTAATATCGTTAATGCCGGTCTTCACCCGCCTTGTTACAGTAAAAACCGTATGTTTCCTCGGTTATGGGATCAACTACTTTGTTTTTGGTGCCGAGATATGTAATGGTATCCGTCAGGATAATGCGCATTGTCTCGTCGAGATCCGTAAATGCAAGCTTTCTCAATATGAAAAGATTTGGTGCTTCCTCCCTGTGAGGCTCAATATAATCCGCTATATATATGATCTTATCCAAGGTGCTCATATCGGGGGAACCGGTTGTGTGACACTTTATGGCATGACAGATCTCTTCGTCCTCGATCCCGTATTTTTCCCGGGCCAGAACTGCTCCGAGTTTCGCATGGATGAGCGCAGTATTCTCAAGTTCAAAACGGCTTAATACTATACCGAATTTTTCACAGAGCGCCAGTTTTTTCTCGTCGGAATAGCATTTCGCACAGTCGTGCAAAAGACCGGCATAAAGAGCTTTTTCCACGCTCTCACCGTGAGCCATGGCAAGGGCAGCCGCAGTATACATAACGCCGACAGTATGCTCGTATCTGGACTCTGTAAGCTTTTTCTTCATCTTTTCCTGTAATTCTGTCAGTCTGGTATCCATGTATCTTCTCCGTGTTTATATATAATGATCCAATGGTCAAAAGCCTGACTTCACGGCAAGCTTGCATGCCGGTGGATTCAAACTCATCTACCCGTGAATCACTTTTTGATCCTCAAATCTTATCATACACCCTGTTTTCATAAATATATGCAAGAGATTTCTCGTCCATGAACTTAAGGATCTCACTCAAAAGTTCGTTATATTCTACCGAATTCTTAATTGCCTCATAATCGGAAAACATACCGTAGGGCAGATTTTTAAGTATTTCCCTGAGTTTCGTGGAAGAAATATCGGTCTCGGGCGAACCCACCAGCCGCACATCGGCATTAAAACGTTTTGCGTAATCGGAGATCAGATCTTTTATGACTTGCTCATCCACAGCCTTTCGTCTCCCCGCCAGCAAGACAGCCTGTGATGCTATCACCTCCGGCTTGACCCAGTTATGAAAATACTCTATGGAATCTCCGCCCATTATAAAGTAAAATTCATCATCAGGGTATTCCCTGTGAAGATCCTGCAGTGTGATATAGGTGTAATTGGTCACATTGCCGGAAACTTCACGCTCATCCACTGTCACCGGGATATCAAGCTCTGCGCTCATGTTATCTGCCGCAAATTTCAAGAGCCTGACTCTGTCTTTTGCCGATGCGCTCAATGCCGCCTTATGCGGCGGGATGCCTGTGGGCAGCAATATCAGCCGTTCAAGATGATGCTCCCTTGCTGCACTCGACCCGAGTCTTATATGTCCCAGATGCACCGGATCAAATGCTCCTCCGAAAATACCGGTTTTCATGTGCATTTTCCTCCCTTAAGACTGTCTGACTTTACTGTACAGCCTCCTGACACAGCTCTGTGCCGGAAAACTATCACACTATCTTTTGGGTAATTCGATCTTCGGTTTCTTTGAAGGTCTGTAAAGTACTATCTTTTTTCCGATGACTATCACTACAGTAGAGTGGGTTCTCTCTGCTATCATATCAGCCAATTCTCTCGGGTCATCGTCGCAGTTGTTGAGTACCGACAATTTTATGAGTTCTCTTTTTTCGATGGCATCATCC
>JAILBP010000066.1:0-22415 GCA_024680835.1 Lachnospiraceae bacterium
TCGTATAGCAAAACGAAATGCCCTGCTTGACAGTTCAAAAAAGAAGAAATAATAGATTTTGTACTCAAATTGTACTCAAAAGGCAAAAAAACATCCCGCAAACCCAATATTTTCAAGGCTTGCGGGATGTTTTCAATTTACTCCAGCTCAATCGTCCCCGGTGGCTTGCTGGTAAGATCATAAAATACGCGGTTTACTCCGGGGACCTCGTTTATGATGCGACTCATGGCGGTCTTCAGTACCTCAAAGGGTATCTCCGCAGCCTCAGCTGTCATGAAATCTACAGTGCGGACCGCACGGACTACCACGGCATAGTCATATGTGCGCTCGTCGCCCATGACGCCGACAGAACGGACATTTGTCAATGCAGCGAAGTACTGGTTGGGAACCCAGGGTGCTTCCACTCCGTGTTTGTGCTTGTAATCGGCGGCTGCCTTATCCACCTCTTCGCGATAGATAAAATCTGCATCCTGCACGATACGAACTTTTTCTTCGGTCACCTCGCCGATGATGCGGATTCCGAGACCCGGTCCCGGGAACGGCTGTCTGTTCACTATGTAGCCGGGCAGACCAAGCTTTACGCCGGCTTTTCTGACTTCATCCTTGAACAGATTACGTAAGGGCTCTATTATCTCCTTGAAATCAACATAATCCGGTAAACCACCCACATTGTGATGTGACTTTATGACTGCACTCTCACCGCCTAAGCCCGATTCCACAACATCCGGATATATGGTACCCTGCGCGAGGAAGTCTACGGTACCGATCTTCTTGGCTTCTTCTTCAAATACTCTGATAAATTCTTCACCTATGATCTTACGTTTTTTCTCAGGCTCGGTAACTCCGGCAAGTTTCTCATAGTAACGGTCTTTTGCATTTACTCGTATGAAATTGATGTTGAAAGATCCCTCTTTACCAAAGACTCTCTCAACCTCGTCTCCCTCATTTTTACGTAAAAGACCATGATCCACAAAAACACAGGTGAGCTGCGGTCCGATAGCTTTTGCCAGCAACGCTGCCAAAACCGAGGAATCCACTCCTCCTGAAAGCGCCAACAGGACTTTTCCGTCTCCCACCTTTGCTCTCACAGACTCGATAGCATCCTCTACAAAAGAATCCATTCTCCAGGTGCCATGGCAGCTGCAGATCCTGCGAACAAAGTTATAGATCATCTTACTGCCTTCTACCGTATGCAGCACTTCCGGATGGAACTGTATCGCGTATAGTTTGTTTCGCACATCCTCACAGGCAGCTACGGGACAATCAGCGGTATGTGCTACCACGGAAAAACCCGGAGCCATATCGGAAATGTAATCATTGTGGCTCATCCAGCATGTCGTGCTGTGAACATCAAATTCCTGATCCTCAAATCTGATCTTGGGGTATGAAATCTCTGTCTTATCTTCACCCACTCCGGCAAAAAGATCTGATGTCGGATTTACAAAAACTGTGACCCTGCCGTATTCACGCACCGGTGCCTTTTCTACCCTGCCGCCCAATATCAGCTGCATAAGCTGTGCTCCGTAACAAAGTCCCAATACAGGTATTCCCAGTTTAAACAATTCCTCGCTGTAGCTTGGCGCACCCTTCTCATAACAACTGTTCGGTCCTCCGGTCAATATAATACCTTTGGGATTCATAGCTTTTATTTCGTCTATGGGTGTCTTATAAGAGTAGATCTCGCAGTAAACGTGACACTCTCTTACACGCCTTGCAACCAGCTGATTGTACTGGCCGCCGAAATCGATCACAATGACCTTTTCCTGTTCCATTGAAAACCTCCTTGCGCTGTCTGTATATGAACATTAGACTAAAGCTAATGTGTAATCCAATATACCCCTCAGTCAGCCTTCGGCTGACAGCTCCCCTGCAAGGGGAGCCTTACTCGCTAAGCGGAAACTATTATACCACATCCGATGTCACTAAATTCAGCCTTCACTTCGTTCGGCTTCATTAAGTGATCCTGTATGGGTAAATCTAAACTCAAACTTCGCCGTTGGCTCGTTTTCGTTAAGATTATACCACACTTCCCTTAAAAATCCACATCAATATCCTCAATGTTTCCTCAAAATATCAACCAGATGGGCCGATGCTCCCAGCATATCAGCTCTTTCACATATTGAAAGGTGATATCTTACAAACTCCTCAAACCCTCTCTCGTCCAGGGCATTCACAGCTTTCCTGATATAATTGGCTGCTCCGTCTGCTGCGATGATCTTTTCCCGCTTCAGGCATTTCACCTCGCTGTTGATGGATTCTATATCCTCAGTCCTGACCTGGGAATACAGTGGATTGGCTCCCTTTTTTATATGATAGTCGTCCTCAAAGCCGCCTTCTTCCAATATCTCTCCTATATGTCCTTCCATGAAAGCATACCTTATCACGCAGTAATCATTCATAAAGTAAGCCACCAGAACATGACCGCCCTTTTTGCAGACACGGGCTGCCTCGGAAAGAGCTTTTACTTTGTCTTCCCTGTCGCTCAGATGATACATAGGTCCGAACAACAGCACTACATCGAAACTCTCATCCGCAAACTTTTTCAGCCTGAGGGCGTTTCCCTGATATGCCCTGACTTTGTCGGACTTTTGCTTCAAAATTCCCAAGTTATGTTTTACAAGCTCCACCGCAGTCACATCATAGCCTTCCTCGGCCAGAGGAATACTGTATGCTCCCGTACCTGCCCCTATATCCAGCACAGAGGCCCTTTCATGCTGTTCCAGGCACTCATGCACATATTTCATAGTGGTGACAAATTCAACCTGTCCATGGCGCGTTTTGAGCCTCTTATCTTCATTGAATTTATTATAGTACTCCTCAAGTTCAGTCATTTTCTCTCCCTGAAAAACTGTATCAAATGATTAACACAACTGTTCAACCGGTATGTCGTAATAATACAACACCAATAACCCAAAACCTTATACACCACAAAAGGTCATGCCATGCATGACCTTTTGAATTCATCACTTTATTGTATTCCACTCAGATCTTGGGATCCTCCACCAATACCTTCTCGGTATCACTGATGTTGATGTTATTACCGCTCTCAAATCCCGCACCGAACTGCGAGCTCTTCGGCTTGCTGACCGAAACGCCCTCTTCATGAGATTTCTCAGAATCTGCCTCACCTTCGGTGCCTGAATCACCATCCTCAGAACCTGCAGAAGAATCACCCTTCTTGCTGCCCGAAACCGCATCCGCTTCGGTATCGTCAAAACCGTCTGTATCATCGCCCGTATCATCCGCATTCTCTGTTTTATCAGAGCTATCGGAACTATCAGTGCTATCAAGTATCGCATTATCGGATACTACCGGCTCATCATCCTTCTTTGATGAAGACTGATCCGAATCGTTCTTAGCCGTATCACCTGAAACGATCTGTTCATTGGTCTTATCCTTAGAGACAACAGCCGTCGAATCGCTGCCCTTATCATCTGACACATCCATGTCTGAAGACTTATCGGAAGAAGACGCTATCTCAACATCATTTCCTGACACAACCTCCGGTATCTCATCGCCTGACACAGTCTCAACAACCGTATCAGAAGAAACAGCCTGACTTACCTTCGGTTCCTCTTCATCTTCCACCGGTTCGGTGATATTCTCTGCCTGTTCAGGCTCATCAACCGGATTTTCGGAACCTGATACTATGTTGGTAAGCTCTTCCACTGTGAGGGAAGCCAGCTCTGAAATATCGACATCCGTTGTATCCGTTCCCATGGCTGCCGCAGCATCCGTAGCCAGTATCATCTTGCCCGGCGTAATACCAAGGCTGTCGGCAACTTCTTTTTCTTCTTTGGAAACATTAACAGTGGTAACTGTGCATAGCTTCGTCTCTTCATCGGAGAACTCTGCTACAGCTACACCTATTGACTCCTGTTTTTTAGCGCTCTTACTGTATACGCTGATGACCATGTAATTGGCTTCATCCTCAGTGATGTAGGACTTCTCGCACAAACAATCCATGGTGGCATGAAGTGCATTTGAAAGATCACCCTGTATAACCGACTTTGATATCTCACCGGCTATCTGCTCTCCCTCGCTGTTCACGCCCCTTACAGCTATAACTTTATCAAAACGGTTGAGAGAATACTCGATGGAGGGATTGATATCCACGCTGACTACCGAGTATGTCTCCTTTGCAAAATACACACCCGTACCGACTCCGCCTGCAGTAACCAGCACTGCGAAAGCAGCAGCAGCGGCAACAACCTTGCGAAGCATTCCGTTACGGCTCGATCTCAATGTTATCTTATCACCGATCTCATAAGTCGTGCCCTTAACACGGACGAAACAACCATCGTCACGAAGCGCCACAGCAAAACCGTCATGTTTTTCAACAACAACCGCCTTCATCGCTATCCTCCTTCCCTCAATATTCTGAATAAATCTCCGGCATATCTGCACGAATCATCATTTAAGATTAAGATATTCGTACATTCCCGGATAATCTCCCTTTGCTATCAATATCGCTGTTATTATGTATTTACGATAACGCTCGAGAATTTTTTGGGGTGTTTTTAAAAAATCTTTGATTTTTTTGAGCGGGAGTCTTCCTGTCCGCATCAGATAATCAATATTCTCGCTGTCTTCCACCACAAAACTCACCACTTCCCTGCAGGCTCTGCGGGTTTTCTCCGCCTTCGGCGAGCAGGACACCAGATCCAAAAACTGTATGTCAAAAGCAGCCAGTTCCTCCGTAAGGACCATTATCTCGTCCCTTATAGGATTTTCATCACTGACTGAAGCTTTCTTGGCTATCTCATTCTGTAAAGCCGCCTTGCTGTCATCCTCATCATCAAAAGTACCCGAAAAGACCTCAGGTTCCGTACTCATCTCACCCAGATACTTGGACTGCACCCTAAAGTAGTCTGTAAGCCTGTGCTCCATCACCACCTTGGCGTACCCCATAAAGTTACCCTTGGTCACATCGAAAGCGTCTATAGCCCCGTTGTATGCTATCAGCGCCTCCATCCACTCATCGTCACTCTTGGTGATGTATCTTTTACAATGACGACTGGCAGTTGTCAATATGAAGTTTTCGCTCTCCTTTAAGAAAGCCTCACGCCCGGCCTCAGACTGTCTTGCGGCCAGAACGTCATCTGCGGTAAACTGAACCATCAGATCCCCCAAATATATCCAAGCTACCTGTTACTTCTTCTCCAGATCTTCATGCTCTCAGCTGCAGCAATAAGCTCATCCCTGAAATCCGGATGTGCTATGGAAATGATCGCCTCCGCTCTCTGCCATGTGCTGAGACCCTTTACATTCACGCAACCATACTCTGTCACCAGATACTGAACATTCGCCCTGGTATCGGTCACTATAGAGCCCTGATCAAGCGTAGGACGAATCCTCGACTTAACCGTGCCGTCCTTTGCCTTGTAAGTAGATGAACAGCATATAAAGCTTTTTCCGCCCTTTGAAAGATAGGCTCCCAAAACAAAATCAAGCTGACCACCTGCTCCCGAAATATGTTTCACACCTGCGCTCTCCGCATTAACCTGAGCGAAAAGATCAAGATCCACCGCATTATTGATGGAAATAAAATCATCTATAGCGGCTATTGTACGAACATCATTTGTATAGTCGATAGGTGCGCTCATAAGCTCGGGATTCTCGTTGATATAATCATACATCTTCTTTGTGCCACAGCCGAATCCATAAACCTGAAGACCTTTGTCTATGCTCTTCTTTGAGCCGTTGATCTTACCCGCCTTTGCGATATCCACAAAAGCATCTACATACATTTCGGTATGCACACCCAGATCCTTTAGATCGGAATCCGCAATAAATGCTCCCACCGTGTTCGGCATACTGCCTATGCCCAGCTGAAGACATGCTCCGTCATGAATATGATCCAGAATAAGTGCTGCTACAGCCTTGTCAACCTCTGTCGGCTCTCCGCCTCCACCCATCTCACCGATTGGAGGGTTATCTCCCTCGACTATCATGTCCACATTACTGATATGAACACCGTTATGATCCGGTCCAAAACATACAGGCATATTCGCATTGACCTCTACTATAACCTTGTCTGCCGTCTCACACAAGGCAGCAAGATGTGAAGCATTCGGTCCGAAATTAAAATATCCCTGCTCATCCATAGGAGCGCACACTATCATGGCAACATTCGGCTTATTGTCAAACTCCCTGTAATATCTCGGAAGCTCGGAATAACGTATGGGGCTGTAAAAAGCACAGCCTTCGGAGGCAAGCTTTCTCTCTATCCCGGTCATATGCCATGAATTCCATGTGAAATGATCGCCGGCATCTGCTCTTTCGAATATAGCCGGACGTTTCAATAAGATTCCACCCCTGATATTGATATCAAAAAGTTCATCAGTACGTTTTGCAAGAGCTCTGTCGAGTGCATCCACCGTACCGTTACACCATCCGTAATCAAGCCAGTCGCCGCTCTTCACAACCTTTACCGCCTCATCTGCAGTGACAAGCTTTTGATCATATTCCTGTGCGAAACTCATATCGCACCTCCATGAAAATATTTGCGGAACCCCCGTTCCGTCGCAAAACTCCTACTATGATAACACTACACAGACTTTTATGCAAGCATAAAGAAAACCGCTCCTCAAAGAGGAGCGGTCGTAAAGGTCTTGGACTAGTTGGTGATTGTAAGCTCTGAATCCTTGTCAAATACATGGATTGCATTTACATCAAGGGCAAGCTCGATTCTGTCACCGTATCTTGCTGTAGTGTTAGCGCCAACCTTTGCAGACATATCAGCCTCAGCATATGTGAAGTAAAGCATTGAGTCTGCACCAAGAAGCTCGTAACCTGCTACATCGATAGTGATAACTGCCTGTGAAGCAGCGATATCAGCCGGCTCATCACTCATGTTCTCAGGTCTGATACCCATAACAACGGTCTTTCCGTCGTATCCGCCATCGATAAGCTTCTTTGCCTTTGCTTCCGGAAGTGTCAATGTAACATCACCGAATGAAAGTGTAGCAGAGTTTCCTGATACACGGCAAACAGCATCAATAAAGTTCATCTGCGGAGATCCGATGAAACCTGCAACGAAGAGGTTACCCGGCTCCTGATAAAGTTTCTTCGGTGAATCAACCTGCTGGATGATACCGTCCTTGAGAACTACGATCCTGGTACCAAGAGTCATAGCCTCTGTCTGATCATGTGTAACGTAGATGATGGTAGCACCGAGTTTCTGATGAAGAGCTGCGATCTCGGCACGCATCTGTACACGGAGTTTTGCATCAAGGTTTGATAAAGGCTCGTCCATAAGGAATACCTTAGGATTACGAACGATTGCACGACCCATGGCAACACGCTGTCTCTGACCACCGGAAAGAGCCTTCGGCTTTCTGTCGAGCAGCTTCTCAAGGTCGAGGATACGAGCAGCCTCATGAACCTTCTGATCGATAACGTCCTTCGGTACCTTACGCATCTTAAGACCGAATGCCATGTTCTGATATACAGTCATATGCGGATACAGAGCGTAGTTCTGGAATACCATGGCGATATCACGATCCTTAGGCTCTACGTCATTCTCAAGCTTTCCGTCAATGTAAAGCTCACCTTTTGAGATCTCCTCAAGTCCGGCGATCATACGAAGTGTTGTAGACTTACCGCAACCAGAAGGTCCAACGAAGATGATGAACTCTTTGTCTTCAACCTCAAGGTTGAAATCCTTAACTGCTTCGAAGCCGTTCGGATAGATCTTGTAAATGTTCTTTAATGATAAACTTGACATTTCTAAAAAACCTCCCTTTTCTGTCTGAAATAATACGCGGATAACCCGCAACCATGAATAAATATAACATAAACAGCATTTTTTTCAATTTATTTTATCCACTAACTTAAATTTTTTTATCAGTTATTTTATATAAAAAAATGCCGTATGTGTCGTTTTGACTAATTTTCGTGCAATATTATGTCATTTTGCCGAATGTTATTGAAGCCGTTTCCGCTCGTAGCATTCTCCAAAGCCACTTTCATAAGCGCATCATCCTTTTTTTCGGCGATGGCTATAATGATGGATCTGGGTCCTAAAGTGATGCGGTTTTCCTTTTCCGGGACATAAGTCTCATCCAGAGGCGCATTTTCCTTGAAGGTATCTGCCAAGAGCCGCCATATATGACCGTCAGGAGGCGCCGGAAGCTGCATTGTAAAATACTCCCAATGCATATTCATACCGATGTAGATCACATCATCCGCCGTGTCGGTATCGTTGCGCCCTGCGTACATCACACCTATCTGTCTTGTCTCGTTGGAAAAGCCGGCATTCCACGGATATCCGTTATGCATGGAAACATCGGGAAATCCGCACTGTGCAGGCTTGGTCGTCTTTCGAAGCACCGGATGCCAGTGCCTGAAATGTATCATAAACCTTGCGAAATTATATATTTCCCTGTATTTGTCTATGCGGCTCCAGTCAAGCCATGAAATCTCATTATCCTGACAGTAGGCGTTATTATTGCCGAACTGGGTGTTGCAGAACTCATCTCCCGCAAAAAACATAGCCGGACCTCTGGAGCACATCAGAACGGCAAACGCATTCTTGCAGAGGCGCCTTCTGAGAGCGTTGATCTCCTTGTCAGAAGTCTCCCCCTCCGCACCGCAGTTCCATGAATTCGAGTTGTTATCTCCGTCGGTGTTGTTCCAGCCGTTGGCCTCATTATGTTTGTAATTGTATGAATAAAGATCATACAGCGTGAATCCGTCGTGACAGTTTATGAAGTTGACGGAAGCAGCATGTCCTCTGGTGTACGGATCGTAAATGTCCTTTGAACCGGTGATACGCGCCATAGCAGCACCCGCCATACCGCTGTCACCCTTCAGGAACCTGCGCATGTCGTCGCGGTATCTTCCGTTCCATTCCGCCCAGCGGCTCCATGACGGGAACGACCCCACCTGGTACAATCCGCCTGCATCCCATGCCTCCGCGATGAGCTTCACTTTTCCCAAAATGGAGTCAAAGCTCATGCTCTCGATCAGTGGCGGTCTGTCCATGGGAGCACCGTTCTGGTCTCTCGACAGGATCGATGCCAGATCGAACCTAAAACCGTCAACCCTGTACTCAACCACCCAGTATCTGAGGCAGTCAATGATAAACTTCATAACGATGGGATGATTGGCATTCACAGTGTTGCCGCATCCGGAAAAATTGTAATAATATCCGTCCGGAGTCAGCATATAATATATTTTATTATCTATTCCCTTAAAAGAAAATGTAGGCCCGTCCTCGTTGCCTTCTGCTGTATGATTAAAGACAACGTCCAGTATGACTTCTATGCCGTTACTCTTCAGCTCTCTTATCAAAGCCTTCAGCTCGTCACCCTCATGATTATGCTCCTGCTTGGATGAATAGCTGGTATTTGGCGCAAAAAAACACACCGTATTATAGCCCCAGTAATCCAGGACCTGTTTACCGTCCACAATGCGGTCGTAATCCATCTCATCGAACTCAAAGATGGGCATCAGTTCAACGGCATTTACACCAAGCTCCTTCAGATAAGGTATCTTTTCCCTGATACCTTCAAAAGTCCCGGGGGCTTTCACTCCCGATGAATAATGCTTGGTGAATCCCCTGACATGGAGCTCATAGATCACCAGATCTTCAAGTCCGGTATTTGACTGCGGTTCCTTGCCCCAGTCAAAGTTGTTTTCTACGATGCGAGCCTTATAGATATGCTGCCCGTGCTCAAACTTATGCCCCCACTCTCGCTGTTCCGTCACCGCGTTGGCATAGGGATCCAATATTATGTTGTCCTTGTTGAAAAGATGACCGGCCTTCTCATCGTAAGGCCCGTCAAAAGAGTACGCATACTCAAACTCAGCGATGTTAAGACCGTACACCAGTATAGCGTAGGTGTTTCCGATCTTATATTCCTCGGGAATCGGTATCCTGGCATAGGGTTCCTTTTCCATGGGATGAAACAGCAACAGAGTACACGATTTCGCATAGTGTGAGCTTATGTTGAAACTCACTCCGTTCGCTGTCTGGGTCGCACCGGGAGTCCTGTAGAATCCCGGTCTCACCTTAAACCCGGCGATCTCGTCCAAAGGTTTTAAGGATTCGCCGCGCTTTGCCTCGTTTGCGTATTCCGGAGCAAAATATTGCATGCTGTCTCCTTACCTGTCGCATCTGTACAGCAGGTCTTCCCATCTGCGGTCGACCTCCTGCTGGAACTGGGCTATCAAATGTTCGTTTTCCGGCTTGAACAAGTGCTTGAACCTTCCCTGTTCACGCAGGAAATCTTCGATCGGAAGCTTCTTTTTGGGCATGTATGAGAGGATCCACTTGCCGTGATTAACCTCAAACAGCGGCCAATAGCAGGTTTCAACTGCAAGGTTGCAGATCTTCATGATATCCGACATGTCGTATCTCCAGCCTCTCGGGCAGGGTGCCATGACATTAAGGAATGCTGCGCCCTCTGTGTATATGGCTTTCTCAGCCTTTGAATGTATATCTTTGAAATCTCTCGTAAAAGTGGTCTGTCCGACATATGGTACATCATGATCAGCGATGATAACCGAGAGATCCTTTCTGTTCTGCATCTTACCTACAGAGTTTTTGCCGACCGGAGTTGTAGTGGTATCCGCAAACATAGGTGTAGCCGACGATCTCTGGATGCCGGTGTTCATGTAGGCACCGTTGTCGTAGCAGACATAGACCATGTCGTGATTGCGCTCCAT
This sequence comes from Lachnospiraceae bacterium, assembly GCA_024680835.1. Taxonomy (GTDB): domain Bacteria; phylum Bacillota; class Clostridia; order Lachnospirales; family Lachnospiraceae; genus RGIG6904. The sequence continues at coordinate 10,675 of JAILBP010000066.1, forward strand.
AGCACCTGAAAGCGACTGGAAGCCTATATCGTAGGTGCCGCCATCGCCACCAAAGGTGATAAACTTATAATTGGCATCCTCCGGGAGCCTTCCTCTCTTCTTGAGGGCTTTATATGCAGTCTCCACTCCGGAAAGAGTAGCTCCCGCATTCTCAAAAGCGTTGTGTATATAACTGTCTTCCCATGCCGTATACGGATATGTGAAGGATGAAACCTCAAGGCAGCCCGTAGCATTTCCGATAACGGCATGATCCCCTTCATGAAGCGCACGCAATACCGCACGCACTGCAATGGTAGCTCCGCATCCGGCGCACATTCTGTGTCCCGGTGCAAGCCTCTCGGGTTTATTCATAATTGTTTTTAAATTCAGATCACTCATGTTTTTTCTCCGTGTTAATGATAGAATCTCCGAAACAGCATCTCCGCCAACATCCGGCAGAAACACTCCGCTGCGATATCACATTACTCTCTCAGACCGATATACTGATACTGCGGAACCTTCTTGCCTTCCGTAATCAGCGCTTCCATCTCACCAAAGACTCTCTTAACATCATCGACGGTGAAATCTCTGCCTGCAAGTCCGTATATGTAATTGACAGTATCTATCATGATCTTCTCGCGGAAAAGCCCTGCGGCGATCTCCGCGCCCAGAGGACCGCCGTTACCGTTATAGCTTTCCGTACGGTCCATGATAGCAGCCGCCTTACATCCGCTCAGAGCCTTTGCTATCTCCTCAGCCGGGAACGGCCTGAACACGCGAAGCTTTAATATTCCGACCTTCCTGCCCTCTGCTCTCAGCTCGTCAACAGCCTCCTTTGCGGTACCGGCAGCCGAACCAATCAGCACCATGATGATGTCGGCATCTTCTGTCCTGTATTCCTCAAAAAACCCGTATTTTCTGCCTGAGATCTGCTCATATCTGCGGGCGACCTCTAATATAACCTCCTTTGATGCTTCCAGGGCTGCCTCCTGATTTTTCTTGGCCTCCATCGCGTAATTGGTGACCGAATACGGTCCGATGGCGATGGGCTTTCCGGGATTCAGCAAAAACTCCTCCGGATGGTATTCTCCAACAAAATCTTTTACAGTACCATCCTCCAAAAGCTCTATATTCTCTACAGCGTGGCTCGTGATGAAACCGTCCTGGCATATCATGACCGGAAGATGCACTCTCGGATCCTCTGCGATGGGATAAGCCTGGATAAAGTTGTCATAAGCCTCCTGATTATTCTCGGCATATATCTGGATCCAGCCGGTGTCCCTGGCGCCCATACCGTCTGAATGATCGCAGTTTATATTGATGGGCCCGGACAATGTCCTGTTGACCAGAGTCAGAACGCAGGGCATTCTGTTGGAAGCCGCCAGTAAAAGCTCCTCCCACATCAGTGCCAGTCCTGCCGACGAAGTTGCCGTAAGCGATCTTGCGCCTGCTGCCTCAGCTCCGATGGTGGCGGACATTGAAGAATGCTCAGACTCTACCGGTATAAACTCGGTATCCATCTGACCGTTGGCTATATATGTAGATACCATCTGTGGTATCTCTGTGGACGGTGTTATAGGGAAAGCAGGCATAACATCAGGATTCACCTGTTTGATAGCGTAGGCAACCGCCTCATTTCCCGACATGCGTTCTCTGATACTCATTACCTTCCCTCCTTCATCTCAATGGCATCGAAAGGACATACCTTCATGCAGATACCGCAGCCCTTGCAATGCTCCAGATCAAACTCTCCGCGTTTGCCATCAGCCACCGGGATTGACGAATCCGGGCAGACCGGTGCGCAAAGCAGGCACTGCTTGCATTTTTCAGCTATAAAAACGGGAGTCTGTGTACGCCACTCACCTGTGTTGAAGGACTTTGTGGTACCGCCTGCGAACATCATAAGTCCTTCCGTAAGCCCCGTATGAGGTGTTTTCTCATTTATCTTGTTAACATCTGTTCTCATATGATCCTCTTTCTGTATCTTTTGGTCCAAACCTCTGTCGGATATCTCTATGCCTCATCCTTGGCGATAGCTTCCGCCACAATGTCGTAAGCTACAGTCAGCGCTTTCATGTTACCCTCTATAACCTCAGGCTTTTTTGCAAATTTATGTGCATACGAAGCCTTCATCTCCTCGAGGAAATCATCCCTCTCCATAACCTTCGTAAGCGCCACTGCAGCAGCCAGCATAGGTGAATTCGGGAAGTTTTTTCCGAGGTTCTCTATCGAGATCTTGCATGCGTCGACAGTATACACCCTGCCTGTGTATCCGTTCAAAAGAGGTCTCACCTCATCGGGACTCTTGTCCGTGTTGATAATAATGGCTCCCTCCTGCTTAAGTCCTGCGGTAACATCCACCGCATGCAGCAGTGTCTCATCCACCACCATCACCACATCCGGGTAATAAATATTGGAATGAACCCTTATCACATCCTGTGAAAGGCGGTTATACGCCGTTATGGGCGCTCCCATACGCTCCGGACCGTACTCCGGAAATCCCTGTACATGGGCACCCGTCTTGAATGCTACATCCGCAAGCAACAGTGCGGCCGTCTTCGCTCCCTGGCCACCTCTGCCGTGCCATCTGATCTCGATCTGCTTTTTCATTTCTTTTCTATCTCCCGTAAAACATGTTCACTGACGCTTGCCACGGTATATTTTATACTGTATACAGCCGTCCTTTTTCAAAAGCCTTATAATATTATAATAAAGCAAGGCAAAATGTAAAGAAAAAAATGTTACTATTCAGTTACTATTCACAGTCGATATCATGTAGTATTCAGACTGCCAGCTTGCTGAGCAGGATGTATACTACATGATATCGACTGGAATCAGTCACTCTGCCTTCATGACACGGGCAGTCGCGATAGCGACAGTAGAGTCTCGTGCATGAGATTCTGCCAGCTTGCTGAGCAGAATCTTGTGCACGTATGCGTGCCCGAGGAATGATGGCAAAGTGGCTGTGAATAGTAACTTATGAAAAAAGCTTGCAATTTGAGGTTTGATATATGAAGAACATATTGGGTACAGCAGGTGCTTTGATCAAAAAGCACGTGAGATTATTCGGCGCAGCAGGCGTCCTTATTCTTTTTGTCATAATGCTGTCCGCCGCCAACGGAAAGAGCGTTATGGTGGACATGAGAGATATTGAGCTTGACGCAGAGGACGGAGTTGAAGAGTTCCGGGTAGATGCCTTCGAGGATATCAACAAGCTGATAGAAAACTACCTGAATGCATATATGTCAGGCGATACGGACGAGATAGAGCTCTATGCACAGCCTGTCTCGGATACAGAAAAAAGCTACATAGAATTTTACAGTGATTACGTGGATCATGTGGAAAACATAGTATGTTACACCAAGAGCGGCATACAGGAGGGCGAATATATCGTATCCGTGTATGAGGAGATCGTTTTTTACGGTGTGAAGACCAGAGCTCCGGCCCTTGATTTTTATTATGTCAGGACGGATGAGGAGGACGGCAGTCTTTATATAGACAATGCATACTCACTGTTCAACCAGTCTAATCAGGAGGCTACCACGGATCCGGATATCACCGCTTTGATCGATGAGTTTAAAAACACAGCAGACATGGTGACATTAAAAGAAGAGGTACAGAGCAGATACACCAAGGCTGTCGGCTCGGACATCGACCTTAATGTCATGATGACAGAGACAATACCGAATGCAATCGCACAGTGGGCTGCCGAACTTTCAAAGCAGGCAGAGGAAGCTGCGTCACACGAAGAAGATACAGTGAGTGGTGATGCAGTGAGCGGGGATACCGTGAGTGGCGATTCGACAGGAATCGATGCGGTGAGCGGTGATGACATTGATAATCCGGAGAATACCGGAGCTGTCAAGTACACCAGGATGATCACCACAGACAGCATCAAACTCAGGGCAGAGCCCAGCACGGATGCAGATGTTCTGGAACTTATCAATAAGGGCGAGAACATGAAGGTGGATCTGGATTCCGAAAATGATGAGGGATGGGTCAAGGTCGTATACAATGACCGCGACGGATATGTAAAACGCGAGTACTTAAAGAAACCCAAGAAACCCAATTCCACTGAGGGTGAAGGGACGACAGAGACTACAGATGGCGGCAGCTCGGAGTCCACGGGTGAGAGTGCTATAGTGATACCTGCAGGCAAGGAGATCATTCTGATAGAGAATGTCAATATCAGAAAGTCCATGTCCAAGGATTCAGATAAGATGGGAACTGCCATGATGGGTGACAAGATAAAGGTCATCATGAGCTATGCCGAGGGATGGACTAAGGTTGAGTGGAAAGATAAGACAGGATATATTCTGTCAGAACTGCTTCAAAACTATTGATAACGAGTTGTGCCGGCAGGGGATATTGCTACCCCTGCCGGTCCTTTTACACTTTTGCTTTAAACCGATTCAAAGGATTGTTGGTATTGATCCGTGAATCGCTTTTTGACCCTCAGATCATAATAACTCAATTGTCACGATGACCCGGTGAGACATGGAAACAGCAGAAAATAAAGGGATGCGCATAAATAAATATCTCTCCGATATGGGAGTGTGCAGCAGGCGTGAGGCAGACCGACTCATAGAGGACGGCCGGGTCACCGTAAACGGGCATAAGGCGATCACTGGTGAACGCATTGGGGAAAACGATGTTGTGACTGTAGACGGCAAAAGCGTCTCGGAAAAGACATCAGACAGGAAGGTCATAATAGCTTACAATAAGCCCAGGGGCGTTGTCTGCACTTCCGAAAAGCGGGAGAAACACAATATCATAAAAGCTGTGGGGTATCCTGTGAGGATATATCCCATAGGCCGCCTTGACAAGGATTCCAACGGTCTTATATTTCTGACAAATGACGGTTCTGTAGTGAATAAGCTCATGAGAGCCCGTTACAGGCACGAAAAGGAATATGAAGTCACAGTGGACAAGCCGGTGGATGAGGATTTTCTGAAGCACATGGGAGGCGGAGTGCCTATACTGGACACAGTCACAAGACCGTGCACCGTTGTAAAGACCGGAGAGAGAAGCTTTAAAATCGTCCTGACCCAGGGGCTCAACCGCCAGATACGCAGAATGTGTGAATATCTGGGATACAGGGTTATCACCTTAAAGCGCATCAGGATAATGAACATTGTGCTGGGAGATCTCAGAGAAGGCACATACAGGGAACTTACGGAAGACGAGATAAAAAAATTACTGTCGGAATGTACGGAATATAACGGATAAAACAGAGGATACAATGGATATCAGAGAAGAATACAGACTCCTGAAAGAAGAGATAGAACGGCATATGAAGGCGTATTACGATGACGATGCGCCTACCATAAGCGATTACGAATATGATATGCTGATGCAGCGGCTGAAGACCATGGAGAAGGAGGATCCCTCACTTCAGACAGAGGATTCACCCACCAGAAAGATCGGGGGCACTGCAAAGCGGGAGGCCGGAGTTTCGGTGACGCACAATGTTCCGATGCTGTCTATAAAGGATGTTTTTTCTAAGGAAGAGGTATCGGAGTGGTACGATCAGGTTAAGTCACTTCATTCCGATGCGCGTTTTTCGGTTGAGGAAAAGATAGACGGTCTCTCCATGACCCTGCGTTATGAGGAAGGAGAACTGGTACTGGCAGAGACCAGAGGAGACGGTCTGGTGGGAGAGGATGTCACCTTAAATGCCCTCACTATCCCCGATGTTAAAAAGACTGTTCCCATAAAAGGCTATCTGGAGCTTCGCGGTGAAGTGTATATGACACACGAGGCCTTCGAGAGATATAATGAAAAGCAGGAGATAGCAGGCAAGACCCTTGCGGCAAACCCCAGAAATCTTGCGGCGGGAACTTTAAGGCAGCTGGATCCGGCTATCACAGCGGAGCGCGGATTATCTCTCTATATTTTCAATGTGCAGGATGCCAGAGGAGAGGCAGCTTATTTGATGGAGGCACATTGTGATGCCCTCGATGAGCTTGGGAAGATAGGCATAAAGACTGTAAAACACATCAGGTGCGAAAGCTTTGAGGAGATATCAAAGGCCATCGATATCATAGGAGAGACCAGAGGAGAGCTTGACCATGACCTTGACGGCGCCGTGGTGAAGATCGACCAGACCTCCTACAGACCGGATCTTCCGGCAGGCAGCAAGTATTCAGCGGGACATATCGCATATAAATATCCGCCTGAGGAAAAAGAGGTTGAGATAGAGGATATCGAGGTCGACATCGGACGTACCGGAAAGCTTACTTTCAGGGCAAGGTTCAAAAATGCGGTAAGACTTTGCGGAACCAATGTTTTGAGGGCGACATTACACAACATAGATTTTATATCTTCCATGGGTATCGCCCCGGGATGCAGGGCGATATGCAGAAAACAGGGAGAGATAATACCTGCCATAGTGCGTGTCACAAAGCCTGCGGATGCGGCATACAGCCCGCCGGAGAGTTGTCCTGTATGCGGTCATCCCCTGGTTAAAGATCCGGATACCGTGGATATATACTGCACCAATATCAATTGCAGAGCCCAGCTTTTGAGGCGTGTAGGATATTTTGTATCAAAGGACGCCATGGATATCAAATCCTTCGGAGAGACCTACGTGGAAACCCTGATAGACGCAGGCTTTATAGAGAAGGTCAGCGATATATACAAGCTTAAGGAACACAGGGATGAGCTGATAGAACAGCGTATTTTCGGTCGTGAGAAAAACACGGACAAGATCCTCGATGCTATAGAAGCTTCCAAGCAGAATGATGCGGAACGTCTCCTCACCGGATTCGCCATCAGGAATGTGGGAAGACAGTCGGCAAAAAACATCATGGGACATTTCGGATCCATGGATGCCCTCTCCGCAGCAGGATATGATGAGCTTAAGGATCTTAAAGATGTAGGAGATATCACCGCCACATATCTGCGGGAGTTTTTTGATGATCAGGGAAACATGAGTCTTATAGAAGAGTTGAAATCCTTGGGGCTTAACATGACATCAATGAAGACTGCTGTTTCAGATAAACTTGCGGGACTTAAATTCGTCATTACCGGAACTTTGCCCACCATGGGCAGGGATGAGGCGAAAGCGCTCATTGAGGCTAACGGCGGAAAGTGCGCAGGCAGTGTTTCGTCGAAGACGGACTATCTTCTGGCAGGAGAGGCGGCAGGCAGCAAGCTCACCAAAGCGACGGAGCTGGGGGTAAAGGTCATAGATGAGGCTGCGCTGATGGAGATGCTGAAAGCCTGAAACCGGGATGATACATTGGGGATAGAAGGGCTATACTGAATATTTATACGGGAAAGGAAGAGAAAATGCCTATTAAGATCAGATCGGATCTTCCTGCCAGGGAGATCCTTGAAAAAGAAAATATTTTCGTGATGGACGAGTACAGGGCGATGCATCAGGATGTGAGACCCATAGAGATCGGTATTTTGAATCTCATGCCCCTGAAGGAGGACAACGAGCTTCAGATGTTAAGATCCCTGTCCAACACACCGCTTCAGGTGAACGTCACTTTTTTGGCGGTTAAGAATCATGTTTCTAAAAACACTTCCCAGAAACATCTTGATAAGTTTTACGAAACTTTTGACGATATAAAGGACAAGAATCTGGACGGGCTGATCATCACAGGCGCTCCGGTGGAGGATATCGCCTTTGAGGAGGTGGATTACTGGGAGGAAGTCAAAGAGTATATGGACTGGGCACAGGAACATGTGACTTCCACCATACATCTGTGTTGGGGAGCCCAGGCAGCACTTTATCATTATTACGGCATCTCCAAGCGGCAGATGCCGAAGAAGGTTTTCGGTGTTTTCGAACATAAGGTTCTGAACAGGAAGATCCCGCTGGTGCGCGGATTTGACGATCATTTCATGGCGCCCCATTCGAGGCACACGGAAAGTCCTCTCTCCGAGATTGAGAAGATCGAAGATCTGACGGTGCTGGCAGTATCCGATGAAGCCGGTTTTTTCCTGGCCATAGATAAGACCGGAAAACACATCTTCATCATGGGTCATCCCGAGTACGACCGCATGACACTGGACAAGGAATACCGCAGGGATAAGGACAAGGGGCTGGACATCGATGTGCCTGTCAATTATTATCCCGATGACGATCCTGAGCAAAAACCCTTACTCCAGTGGAGAAGCCACGGCAACATCCTGTACTCGAACTGGCTCAATTACTATGTTTACCAGCAGACGCCATACGACTTTATATACACGGACTCCATTTACGGCAAATAAGGTGTTACTGGTTACTATTCACAGCCAATTAGGTAGGTGAGGCACGATCACATACATGTGCACTGATGTGAGATTGTGCTTGCCCGAGCAAGGGGTCATAGTTGTCAGTTTTTGATAAAAGTAAGCGTATGCATACGGTTGTGAACGAGTGTGAGTGAGCGAAGCGAAAGTCACACGCAGTTCACAAATATGCATACGCGTGAACCCCGCGACGAAGGGAAGCACACCCGAACAGCAGGGTGTATGTATGTGGTCGTGCCGGAATACACAATACGGAAAAAATTGACTTGACAGGATATCTTGCACAAAATATAATATAGCAAAACAATGTATTTTGCGAGGCAATGAAATGGCACAGGAATATGAACAGTTATTATTAAAAAATCAATTGTGTTTTCCGCTGTATGCGTGCGGGAGAAAGATAGTCGGAAGCTACACTCCCTTCCTTAAGCCGCTGGGGCTTACATATACACAGTACATAGTGATGATGGTGCTGTGGGAGAATGAGAGCGTCAATGTTGGCCAGTTGGGAGAACTGCTGCATCTTGACGCGGGAACGCTGACACCTCTCTTGAAGAGGCTTGAAAAAGCGGGCTTTGTCACACGCCGCAGATCGTCTGAGGATGAGCGTATTACCATTATTGCGTTGACACCGGAAGGTGAGGCGTTAAAGGAAAAGTGCAAGGATATCCCTGCACAGATGTCCACAGGTAGCACGCCCTTAAATGAGAAAGAGGCAAAGGAGTTGTACAGGCTGCTGTACAAACTGTTAGACAGCGATTGACGCTGAAATCATGATGATTTTACCCGGGGTATCCCGGGTTTTTATTTTTTCAATCATCTTATAAAAGTGGATTTTTTGCTCGTAATCGGATATAATAGATCTGTTTGAGATAAATGATCAGCGGTTTGTTATAAATTGCGGCGTAAAACCCATACGCTTGCGTGTGGGATGAAAGCCGCTTTTCTTTAACTTGACATACGCATAGAATAGATATATAATATATGTGAATAAAAATAAAGAGAGCCGTCTATGGCAATAACATATACACAAGAAGATATAGATAGAGTAAAAAAGATACGGTGCTGCTTTCGAGCAGTTAAAATATTATAACTCACAACAAATTGGCGATATATTGGACAAAGCCCATAATAGCGGTCTGCTCGCTATTTGTGGCGGACTGTTTGACGAGAAAGACATAGACGAATGCTATATTGCACTTATGATTGCCATCAAAACATTAAAGACGAATAATCTTACTTTACCTGAAAAATATTTAAACGATAAGGAGCAATGAATAATGGCACGACCTAAGAGTAATAACGTACAGATTAACATTTCCATCCCCTCTGAGTGGAAAGAACAGTTAGAGAATCTTGCCCGCATTTATTCTGTCGAAGAAGGTACTACTATCACTTTTCTTGACCTGATGCGTAGAGGAATTCAGGAAAAATATCAGTTAGGAGAAAATGCAGATGAGCGGGGAACAATATCATAGCGCTTCGCATTGTAAGTTCCTGACACAGTATCATATTATTTGGTGTCCTAAATTCAGATTTTCCGTATTACAAAATGGTGCTGAAGTCACATTAAAAGGTATCCTTATCAATATTTGCAAACAGTATGGGTACGAGATTAAAGCGTTGGAAGTAATGCCTGACCATATACATATATTTGTAGATTGTCCTCAAACGGTTGCCCCATGCGATATTGTAAGAACTCTTAAAAGCATCAGTGCTATTGAGATGTTTAGGGCATATCCACAGTTGAAACAGTTTTATGCCCGCTGCGGAGTATTATGGTCAAGAGGATATTTTATATCAACAGTCGGGCACATAAGCGAAGCTACAGTAAAGAAATATATCGAGGAACAGAAAAATCATGACGGATGAAGAATATAGGAAAACCTTGAAACAATTTCATAAGCTTTCCGACAGGCATATCCTGGTTGCGGAAACCAATATGCCGTATTCTGATGTCATAAAGGTTGTTGTTCTTTCTGATAAAATACGCAAGGCGGGTAATGAGCTTGTAGGTCTTATGAGAAAAAATTACAACCAGCTTTTGCGTACAAAACGGTATCGTAAATTACTTAGTCTTTATGGAAACACCATAGATAAAGACAAGCGTAAGACTGTGGCAAAGCAGCTTAATGAAATGCAATCTGAATATAATGTCACATGGGATTTTTGCAGGACTTCTATGATTCCGATAGGAAAGAAATACGGTATAGATGCCGTTTTTGCTCTTACCAAAGCAGAAGATGTCTGGCGTGGAATGGAGAAATGTCTTTATGATAATGGCAGTATTATTCATTTTTCTAAATATGGAGAACTACCATGCATCAGAGCAAAACAGATAAATCGTGGTATTCCAATATCTGTTAAGGACAATAAAGTACAGTTCAAGTTCGGTAAGACAGTTTTTAGATTGCAAATAAATGATAGATTTCAAACAGATGAAGTAAATGCAGTTTTGTCTTATCTTGCTAACCCTGAACTTATAGATATCAAAGCGGTTGATACGCTTGTAGAAGACGCATGTTGCATAGACACATACAGACCTTGCTATGCCACTCTTGTTCCTAAAATGATAAGAGGTAAATACAGGATATATCTGCATCTGACCATCGAGGGTAAAGCAAAACCTAAGTATGACAGGTTTGGGAATCCCCGTCATAAATATAGCAAAGGAATGATAGGTGCTGATATTGGAACCCAGACAGTCGCATATACATCCGATACTGAAGTTGGATTGAAGAATCTTTCAGAGCGTGGCAATAGTATTCAGACTTCTGAAAGAAAAGAGCGACTGCTTTATCGTGCTATGGATAGATCACGGCGAACAACAAATCAACAAAATTACAATGATGATGGTACTGTTAAGAAAGGTCGTAAGACTTGGAAATACTCAAATCATTATAAGATACTGAAAGCAAAACATACTGAACTATGTCGTATCAATGCTGTAAACAGGCAGCTTGCTATAAACGAGGATGCAAACCACTTGCGGAGTCTTGGAGATACTATCGTAACAGAGCCTAAAAATGCAAGCAGGTTGATGAAACGAGCTAAAGAAACTACAGTCAACAGCAAAGGTAAGTTCAATAAGAAAAAGCGTTTTGGCAGATCTATAAGGAATCGTTGCCCTTCGGGATTTCAGACTACGATAGAAAAGAAATTTAAAGTCACAGGTGGTACATATATAGAAGTTCCGAATAATTACAGGGCTTCGCAGTATGACCATACTGCTGATGATTACATTAAAAAGAAACTTTCCGACAGGCTGTATAAATTACATGATGGAACAGAAATTCAAAGAGACTGGTATTCATCATTTTTACTATACTGTTACGATTATAGAACACAGAATATAGATAAAGAAAAATGTGTTACAGAATTTGAGGCCCAATACAATAAAGAAAAAGCCTTAATCGCATGGATTAAGGCTAACAAACTTAAAATTTTAAACAGCGGGATTAAAGTAACTTAATAACATAATAACAGGGAGATTGACTGTACTTCCTTGTTAAAAA
>JAILBP010000092.1:0-5929 GCA_024680835.1 Lachnospiraceae bacterium
TAGCCCGAAGCCTCCTGATATGAGTAGGCTATGGTCTCCGGGGAAGATACAGTCTGCCCGTATGCTATAAACAGGGAATCCAAAGGTGAATCTTTCTGGGGTTTATTGTCCTGTTCGTATCTCTGCAGAAAATCGTTGAACCTCCTGACAGCTATCTCGCCCTTCAGCAGGATCACATCCTCATGTGCGATATTGACATGATCAAAGGTTTCCGGATCAAGACCGCTCATGGACAAAAGTTCCGAGAAGCTGTAGCCCTTTTCCTTTGATTTTATGTTGAACTTCTCATATATCGCCACCATGAAAACATGAGCGTTCAGCCCGTATTTCTGCGGGTCGAAGGAGTCTGTATCTGCCTGCCCCAGCAAAAGATCGGTTACGATATTGTTATGTATTTTTTCGTAAAAAAGATTCTGGTCGGACTCGGAGCGCTCTTTCGAATCAAGCTTCTCCGAGATAACCTTCAGGGCGCTCAAAAGCTCATCCTCATCCACAGGCTTTGTGAGATAAGATGATACTCCAAGGCTGATGGCTTCCCTGGCGTAGGAAAAATCCGAGAAGCCGCTTAAGATTATGACTTCTCCCTCATACCCTTCAGATCTGACCTTATTCAAAACATCAAGTCCCGTCATGCCGGGCATCCTGATATCCATCATGACAAGATCCGGTGACAGGCTCATAATGCTCTTACAGGTGGCAGATCCGGTAGCGCTCTCGCCCACTATCTCGAAACCCTGTTCTTCCCAGTCTATGATATGTTTTAAGCCCTCGCGGATGATGGGCTCATCGTCCGCTATAAGCACTTTTCTCATGTGATCTCTCCCTATTTTCCAGCTTTATGCACCAGCGAGTTCCGGCTCTTGTTGTAGCTTGTGAACATGAGCCTTATGCCCTCGGTAATGACTGCTCTGGTCTCCGGATCCAAGGTCTTCATGGCGTCCAGCGTCTGTCTGACGCGCTCGGGAACCGGTATTTTTTTTACATCGGAAAGCTTTTTCAGCTTCATCTGCGTCACAAGGGCATACATTCCGTTCACAAAGCGGATACGCTTGCTTTGATCCATGACATCAAGCCAGTTTTTCAGCGAATTGTCAAACACTTTGCTGGCATCCGTGGTGTCGGCTTCTCTCACCAGACAGTCTTTTTCCACTTCCCACGTAAATAGATTATGCTGATGAAAGACCTGATTGTCAATACTGTGTATTATGATGAAAGGCTCTTTATGTCCCAGGATCATGGCTATGAGCGACGACTGGGGCACAAAGGTATGTATCCTGTCGCAGATGCGGCCGTAGCCCTCGGATTCTAAGACACTGTCCACATATCCGGGGCTGTCATAGCTGAATATGTCCGTTATGCGGCTTTGTATTGCCGGATCGCAGAACGCGCCTGCGTAGCAGGAGATATTCCCGCCCTTGGAGTGTCCGCACAATATAAGGTCTCCACGGAATCCCTCCGCTACAATGTTCAGATAATTAAGACCGTGAAGCTGGCACCCCAGGGGATTTACAAAGCCCATGTTGAAATTTTCCTTCCAACCGAGGAATGTGTCATCGGTCCCCCTGAACACCACTATATTGAGATCGCCGCTGATATGCAGCGTCATGCCGCAAAACTGGCTCTCCTCATCTTCACTGATATGGTCGATAAAATCGCTGACAGTCAGCGTTTCATATCTGGGACTGTCTTTAACTCCACGGATGAGTGCCTCATCCTGTGGATCGAGCAGATGATCACGAAAACCTTCCGTGTTCAGTATTTCATCCAAAACATCCTTCAGAAGCCGGATCCGGGTCACCGCATCCTTTTCCGGATCTTTTACTCCGGCTTTTTCAGTAGCATCCTCCCCGGACTTTTCACCGTCTGCAGCTTCTGGTGCCTCCGGTGCCGGCTCCGATTCTCCGGCGCAGATCTTCGGCACGGCGCCTCCGTACTCACCGATATCTCCTTTGCCCAAAACCAGGTCAAAGGGAGCATACACCAGCCTTGAAAACACCATCCCGTCAACCTCGTTCAAGGGAAATGCATCCAAGGTCAGATCTCCTCTCCAGCTAAGGTATTCCAACATTCCCATCCGGATTTTCCTCCTCAGTTTGAAACGGAAATCAGATATATCTCACCGCTTCCGCCTTTTACCCTTTACCGCCGTTAACGGCCGTCATATCCCTGCTGTTTCGCAAAAAACATATATTGCTGCACAACACCCGCAAAGCCTTTGTATCTCTCAAAATCAAACCCCTCAGGGTAATGCGCGTCCAAGATCTGCCTCACATGAGTGTCCACCGGAAAAGCATCGATATGGTGGAGACCGAAAAGACAGATACAGTTTGCTACCTTCGGTCCGATGCCCGTGCGCTTTATGAGCTCTGCGTAGGCTTCGTCCCTGTCCATATTTTTAAGCGCCTCAAGCCAGCCAGGATCTTCACATACATATTCGGAGATCTCACGGATATAGGCATCCCTGTAACCGAGACCGAATCGCTTGTCGGAGAGGAGCGTGCTATTCTCTGCCAGTCTTTCTGCCGACGGAAATGAGAAAATACCGTCTTCGATCTCCTCGCCGAATTCGTTGCACAGGGCTTCAATGCTCTTTTTTATCCGCGGGATGTTATTATTCTGGGATATCAGGAAGGACACCACGGTCTCCCACAGATCCTGCCTTAGGATCCTGACACCCTCACCTATCTTGAAAGCGCCCTTAAGATAGTCGTCATCAGAAGACAGAACTGCTTTTGCTGCTCTCCCGTAATCTCCGGAAATATCCAGATAATCCCGCCAGATCTCATCAAACTCCCTGCTGTCGCACCCCATCTCAAAGGTTCTGTCCCCCACCTTATGAATGGTGAGGAGCTTACCGAAGGCAGGCACCCGAAATCCGCCGTCCTCAGTCTCTCTCCACCTGAAGCACTGGCCGCTTAAAGCTATTGATTTTGGATCAAAATAATCTGTTTTAATCTCTGTCATAGTACATCTATCATCCGGTCATTTCATGATCTGTTTTGCACAACCGTCCCCTGGTCGATCCTGTCAAGTATCTTCACATGCGCCTTGATCAGCCCATAGAATTTCTCGATATTTTCCTTGCCGTATTTGGACTGCAGTGCGGCACGGAAGGAGTTCAGGTTCTTTTTCTTTTTCCAGGTATCCGTGACAAACTGCGGAAAATCTTCCGGCATATCGGCCTTCGGTTCTGCCGTCTCAAATATCAGTCTGCAGTATGCCGCCTGTTTTTCCTCCGTTGTCATATGCTTATGCTTTGAGAGGAAATTGCTGTATGCGGAGCCGGATTTCACGGCGTTATACAGGGATTTTGCCTTTTTGTTGCCGTAAAACAGCTGCAATGCACCGTGAAGGTCCTGCAGATTGTCCTTGCCTATTATGTACAGGATCTCTTTTGCATTGTCATCCACGATATCCGCAGGCTGATCCTTCTTATGTCCGGATTTCTCCTGAGTGCCGTTCCGATCCTTTGAGCTTTCCGGCGTTTTATCGGAGTTAGCTGTGATATCCGGACCGTCCTGAGACCCGTTTTTTGTCTTGTCAGAAGTTCCCTGATCAGACTGTGTCTTTGTATTCTCTGCCTGCGCCTTAGCCTTGGGTCCGTTGACCTTCTTTTTACCAACGCACTCACGACCTGTCATACGCCTCACGGCAGTATTCGCACGCTTCCAGTATTTCACGATGGCGTCATAACCTGTATCGTTGGATACGACGATAAACTCCCCGTCGCCGATGCCCGGAAGCCTGTATCCAAGCTCCGTACAGAGCTGGA
Source organism: Lachnospiraceae bacterium (assembly GCA_024680835.1). Lineage (GTDB taxonomy): Bacteria > Bacillota > Clostridia > Lachnospirales > Lachnospiraceae > RGIG6904. The sequence continues at coordinate 3,773 of JAILBP010000092.1, forward strand.
AATCCAATGCATTGCTGCCCTCAAAGCATTCTATAAAGGATACTCTGGCGTCGGATTCCTTTAACAGGATCAGGTTTCTGTAATTCATATGCGGGCTGTTAGCCGTGTAAAAAACCAGGATCTCATCCTCCGAAGTGACGGCGGACAGCAGGGAGATCCAGTTGTCGCCCACGTTTTCGCTGTCTATAAAATATGTTTTTCCCATAATTTTACCTATTAAGTGTTACTATTCACAGTTATCTCCATGTGTATCCCGGCTCGACCACATACATACGCTTACTTTTATCAAAAACTGACAGCTATGACCCCTTGCTCATCAGATGAATCGGCACGATTGCTTTGCAATCTTGCCATATCGGTCGGTGCGATTATTAATCATGACTTCGTCATGATCGCACCTCCCTGTCAGCACAATCTCACATCAGTGTATATGTATGTGATCGTGCCACACCTACCTAATTGGCTGTGAATAGTAACTTTTTGATCATATTCATGCTATGAAAGTTTACCCCAAGCACCACAAAAAGTCAAGGCGGGGAAAACTCCCCGCCTTGCGTAATCTCATAATATTATGTTACTCAACTGCAGTCTTAAACCGTAACAGGATTAAGCCTGTGCACCGTTGTAATCATTGATAAGATTGCGATAGAATACTGTGTGTGCTGCCTGATGATACGGAACAACCCAAAGTGTACCAATACCGCATGCGATAGAGCCTACGATGTACCATCCGATGAAGCTGAGGTCAAGAAGGAAGAGCTCCATCTTGTGTCCGTTCATCATCTCTTTGCTGGCATCAATACAAGCCTTCCAATCATAATCCGGATGATCAACTGCGATATAATTAGCCATTGCATATGAATAGCTCTTTACGATACCCGGGATAACGAAAAGGCATGACCACAGCATGATAAAGATCTCAGTCATAAGACCTACCATAAGGTTACGTCCGAAATCACCAAAACCAACGCTGAACATCTCGCCAATTTCCATGTCTGTCTTTTTACGGCTGATAGTAAGAAATGCGGATGTTAAACCGATCACCAACGGTCCGTAGAGAAGAAACGCACCGATAACGGTTCCGCTCGCTGCACTGTAGATAACTGAAAATACTAAAGTTGCCAGCAAAGCCATAAGCCATCCTTTGCCGAAGATCTTGTTGCCCAGGTCGTTCCTGGCCATCTGTCTGATTGTTGGTCTGTCCATTTGTCCTCTCCTCCTATTGAACAATACGTATTATAGTGTAATGATCCGCAGCTGTGAACACATACTCCGTACCACAACCGCACATCTTTTAACAGTTTCGTATTTTCGCACATTGTATACAAATTGTCAACAGATATCTTACAGAAGTTTTTTTCAGCCCCTCAAAAAATCAGCAGCAGGGAAAAAACTTTCTTTCATTACTTCAAGAACCCCCGGCAGTTCCTCCGGCAGGATGTGTGAGTAGCCGAAGATCAAAAGCCTTTCATACTGCGGCTGTCTGCGTTTGCTGTAGTCGGAAACACGCTTTATATGCACACCTCTGCCGGACAGACGGCTGACATATGCTTCCATGTCCGTATTCCTGTCCTTTACTTCCATCAGAAAATGAAGTCCCGTACCTTCTCCCCGGATATCCACACAGTTTCCGAAACCGGAGTTTTTTATCTCCTCCAGTATCCTGTCTCTGTTTATATGATAAAACTTTTTCATCCGTGAAATATGGCGGGTGTAGTAACCGCCATCTATAAATTTCGCCAGTGTCATCTGGTCGGCCACGGACACGGGGCAGGTCATAAATCCCAGTTTTTCCCTGCAGAGTTTTGCCAGCGCATCGGGCAGCGCCATATAAGCGATCCTCACCGAAGGCGACAATGTCCTGGAGAAGGTATTCATGTAGATCACATGATCCCTGTCCAAACCTGCCATTGCAGGCACAGGTCTCCCCTGATACCTGAATTCACTGTCGTAATCATCTTCTATTATATAGCAGTTATGCACCTTAGCCCATTCTATAATGTCATGACGCCTCTTGGCAGGCATCACCACACCGGTGGGAAACTGATGCGACGGCGAGATATGTATAGCAAGAGGATTTGTAACATTCAGATCCTTTATCGAGAACCCTTCCGAATCCACAGGGATGTAAAGAACTTTTACGCCGTTCGCCTCAAA
>JAILBP010000122.1:0-14427 GCA_024680835.1 Lachnospiraceae bacterium
AATACTGGATGAGATGTATGAGCGCTATGATATAGAGGAAAAGCTGGATATGGAATACCTTCCGCGGAAGATAAAGATCCCGGATCTTAGCATAACGCATACCTCAAGATTCACTGTTGAAAAGTTTTTCCTGGACTCCAACGGACACATGAATAACGCTTGGTTTATACGCCTTGCGCAGGTGGCATTCCCCGATATCCCGACAGGCAGACATCTCTCACGGATCTGCGTTGAATACAAAAAACAGGCAAGGCTCCATGATGTGATAATCCTGGATACCTACGAGGCTGAGGACGGGTTCTATATCGATATGAGAGACGAAGATAATATATCATATGCGATATGCTGTTTTAAGTATTAACAGATTGTTTTTCAATTAAAATTGAGGATGAGGCATGATCACATGCATGTGCACAGAACGAACAGCAGTGTATATGTATGTGATCGTGCCGGAATACACTTAAAAACAGCTGTGAAAATTAGCAGGTCACACTCGTTTTTTCGAGTGAATATACGTATATATAATAAAAGGAGGTTTTTACATGAAAATCAGAGATTTTGGTAAGGCACCTAAGGGAGCCGCAAAGCTGTACACTCTCGACAACGGCAGGATGCAGGTTGATGTGACGGATTACGGCGCAACGCTGGTTGCCATCAGGGTTCCGGATAAGGACGGTGCCATGAAGGACGTTATCCTGGGGTATGATGATGCGGAAGGGTATGCATCCCACGGCGGGTATCTCGGAAGGCTTGTAGGCCGTAACGCAAACCGTATAGCCGGTGCGAAATGCATGATCGACGGCAAAGAGTACCGGCTCACGGTAAATGACAATGACAATAATCTGCATAACGGACCGAACGGTCTGGATTCGGAGATGTTTAAGGTTCGTGTGGTAAATGATTCCAAGGTAGTAATGTCCGTATTCAGCGCGCATATGTCACAGGAATTCCCGGGAAATCTTCTGGTTTCCGTGACCTATGAGATCACTGATTACAATGAGCTTGTACTGACTTATGATGTCAAGACCGATGAACCTACCGTTGCTAACTTTACCAACCACGCATATTTTAACCTTAACGGACATAACAGCGGCAGCATCCTGGGACATACCCTGAAGCTTTTCTCTTCAGCTTATACTCCGGTACATGACAATCAGGCTATCCCCACAGGTGAGATCGCTCCTGTAGAGGGCACGGTGTTTGATTTCAGAGAGCCCAAGACCATCGGACAGGATATAGGCGCAGATGAGATACAGCTCAAATATGTGAACGGATATGATCACAACTTTGTTGTGGACGGTCTTGCGGGAGCGCTTCGTCCTGCAGCCTGTGCAGTAGGTGATAAGACCGGTATAAAGATGGAGGTCTACACCGATCTTCCGGGTATACAGCTCTATGCCGGAAACTTTATAGATGTTGATTCGGCAGGTAAAGAGGGGGCTGTCTACAATCCGAGACACGGCTTTTGCCTGGAGACACAGTTCTTCCCGGATGCCATAAACCAGCCTAATTTCATCAAACCCGTCATTGAGCCGGGGGAGAGCTTTATAACAAAAACGATATATAAGTTTTCTGTATAAATAGTTCTTTACCCTGTTATTGAAAAATGGTATTATGACCTATATGTGCTATTGATGGGTATAGGGGTACACTATATGTATGGATCATTAGTTTTTGCAAATTTCGCTGCGGTTGCTACGCTCTTGTTCGTGGCGGGATTTATCATGCAATCCAATGACATGTTCGAAAAAAAGGTATCCATTTCCTTCATAATATGTATGGGCATTACTGTGCTGATGCTGGTGGTGGGAAACGTTCAGCAGATGTTTCCGGATAATGTGAGACTGGCATCCCTGGCATGGATGGTGAGACCTTTTGTCATGTGGAGTCTTACCATCATCATGATGAGGCGTGTGGAGTTTAAGTGGAAGGCATATATCTCGCTGGCACCTGCAATTATAGCGGTGCTGTTTACCATCGCCAGCGTTATCTCCGGTGCGGATGTGACGGCACCGTTGTATTTCTGGACTCAGTCCTATATAGCTGTGGTGATGGTGGCTATCGGCTATAATATCTATATGCAGATATATGATGAGGTCCTGATGATATTGTTTTTGGGCTTTATCATCATGTTTTCCAACAGATACGATTTTAAGGCCGGGAACAGCACTCTGTTCTGGACTGTCGATGCGCTTGCCATCTGCTTTTTTTACATGTTTTTCTATTCGCAGTCCTTCAAGAGGGACGTGCTGACAGGTGCGCTGAACAGAAGGTGTTTTTATGCCGATGCGAGGCACTATGAATACAAGATCAGCGCCATCATGTCACTGGACCTTAATAACCTTAAGACACTCAATGACACCAAAGGTCATGCCGAGGGCGACAGGGCGATCTGCACCATGACGAATGTGGTCAGGAGATCACTGCCGAGGACCGGATATCTCTACCGAACAGGCGGAGATGAGTTCATGGTCCTGTTCGTTAAGACAGATCTTGAGACTGTGCGCATATTAAAGGACGTCATAAAGACCAACATGGAGAAAACACCATATTCCTGTGCTGTGGGTATAGCAGTGTGGAATGATGGAGATACCTTGGACGAAGTGTGTGCAAAGGCCGATGTGGCAATGTATGAAGACAAGGTCGCCATGAAGAAGATCATAGGCGGTACGGTCAGATAAATGTAATATTGAGGGGGAGACTGGGTCTCCCCTTATTGGCTTTTAATGTATCTTGAATTTTATATGCCAATGAACGAGAGTAACTGCCTTTCTCTAAATCCGGACTACATCACAAACAGGCTGTTAATAGTAACGTCGTGTGAATTAGTAACTGTAATAGTTAACAAGTAAAACTAATAAATATAACGAGAGGATTTGAAGTAAAATGTCAACCGGAAAAGTACGTACCAGATTTGCACCAAGCCCCACAGGCCGTATGCACGTGGGTAATTTAAGGACCGCGCTCTATGCTTATCTTATCGCAAAGCATGAGGACGGTGATTTTGTATTGCGTATCGAAGATACCGACAGGGAACGCTACATGGATGAGGCAGAGGGCATCATATACAGGACCCTTGAGAAGACAGGACTCATACATGATGAGGGACCGGATAAGGACGGAGGCGTAGGCCCATATGTTCAGAGCGAGAGATTTAACAGTGGTCTTTATCTGGATTATGCTAAAAAGCTCATAGAAAAAGGAGCAGCATATTATTGCTTCTGTGACAAGGAAAGGCTTGAGAGCTTAAAGACTACCGTGGCAGGCAAGGAGATCAGCGTCTATGACAAGCACTGTCTCTTTCTTTCTCCGGAGGAAGTGAAAGCCAACCTCGAGGCAGGGAAGCCCTATGTCATAAGAGCCAATATGCCCAACACCGGCGAGACTACTTTCCATGATGAGATATACGGCGATATCACTGCACCGAATGAGGAGCTTGACGATATGATCCTCATTAAGTCAGACGGATATCCTACATATAATTTTGCAAATGTTGTAGACGATCATCTCATGGGTATCACCCATGTGGTCAGAGGCAGTGAGTACCTTTCCAGCACGCCCAAATATACAAAGCTTTATGAGGCTTTCGGCTGGGAGGAGCCCAAATATATTCATTGCCCGCTGATAGTGAACGAGGAGCATCAGAAGCTCTCAAAGCGCAGCGGACACTCTTCTTATGAGGATCTTCTGGAGCAGGGATTTGTGTCGGAGGCAGTGGTGAATTTCGTGGCACTGCTGGGATGGAGTCCTGCGGGAGAGTTTGACAACAGGGAGATTTTCAGCCTTGAGGAGCTGGTGAAGGTCTTTGATTACAGACATATCAGTAAATCCCCGGCCGTGTTTGACATGGTGAAGCTCAGGTGGATGAATGGCGAATACATAAAGGCTATGGATTTTGATATCTTTTATGATATGGCGGAGCCCTATCTCAGGGAAGCGGTAAAAGGATCCTATGATCTGAAAAAGATCGCTGCCATGGTGAAGACCCGTATTGAGACCTTTGCGGACATACCGGAGCATGTGGATTTCTTTGATAAGGTCTGCGAATATGATGTGGAGATGTACCGCCACAAAAAGATGAAGACAACGCCGGAGACTTCCCTTGATGTACTGAGGGATGTGCTGCCGATGTTAAAGGAGTGCGAAGATTACAGCAATGACAATCTCTATGCTCTGCTGACAGAGTATGTGAATGCACATGAGTACAAAAACGGATTTGTGATGTGGCCCATCAGGACTGCGCTCTCCGGCAAGCAAATGACACCTTGCGGCGCCACGGAGATGATGGAGGTTCTGGGTCGTGATGAGAGCGTAAAACGTATTGAAGAGGCGATAGCAAAGCTGTCGTAAATGCTTATGGGAAAAACACGGAGGATCTGCTTTTGGTGCTGTCTTATCATAGCTTTTGTCATGATACCTGCGTTGACGGTCAAGGCGGATGAAAAATCTGAACTGAAAAAACAAAAGGTATATGTGGCGAGCGATGCCGGGGTGGGCACCGTGAGTCTCGGCTGGTCCGGGGCGCAGGGCGCTTCAAAGTACCGTATACTGGCAAGCGGCACCCAAAAAGGCGGCTACAAGTGTGTAAAAAAGGTCAAGGGCACAAAGACCGCAGTGACATTGAAGGTATCTGCGGAGAAAGGGCAGTTTTACAAGGTAAGACCTGTGTACACACTTTCCGATGGCACGAAGCTCAACGGCAAAAAGAGCGAAGCGGTGTATGTAAGGAGCTTTGATAACCCGCCTGCCATCACCGTGGATGTGGTTACGAAGGGCTACCGTATCAGCTGGAACCCCGTGAAAACCTATGACGGTTACGAGATAACAGCTGCGTATGACGATACAGAGGATTACAATGTCCTAAAGCTGATCAAAAAGCCCGGAAAAAAGCAGTTCGTCGATAAGTATGTGGAGCCGGGGACAAAGGTTTCCTACAGGCTTCGCGGGTTTTATGTTTTCGAGGGCAAAAAGATAAAAGGTCCCCTCTCCGAAGCTGTAGCGGTGGAAGAGGACGGATCTGTGGCAGAGGATCCCGTTGATACCCTGATACCCGGGGATACTGTTTCCGGTAATACAGTGTCAGGTAATACTGTTTCTGGAAATGCGGTTTCCGGAAATGCAGTATCGGGAAATTCGGTTTCGGGTAATGCCGTATCCGGAAATACTGTGTCGGACAATAATATCACGAGTACAAATATCACTTTTAATACACGTACATTTCTGACGGGTATAGGCGGAAAGAATACCGTGAAGGCGGCTTCGGCGGTAAGTGATGCAAAGCCCGTATATTCGGTTTTGAATGAGACGGTTGCCACGGTGGATCAGGATGGCGTTTTGACGGGAGTCGGAGCAGGGTCCACCAAGGTGGTGGCTGAGATAGACGGTGAGAAGGCTACCGCCGTGGTGACGGTGACTGATTGCGCCATAAACGGCATTGATATCTCGAAATGGCAGGGAGACGATGTCGATTTCGAGAAGGTCAGGGAAGGCGGTGTCTCTTTTGTGATGATGCGTATCGCCTATCATCTCACCAAGGATACAAGATTTGAACAATACTACGAAGGCGCTACCGCAGCGGGATTAAAACGGGGCGTATATTGCTACAGTATGGCGAAATCCGTCCCACAGGCCCGCAAGGAAGCCGAGAATCTTTTGGAAATATTAGACGGCAGGGAGCTCGACTATCCTATAGCAATGGATCTCGAGGATGAAAGCCAGCTTAAGGGTCTCTCCAATGCCGACAGGACGGATATGATCCTGGCTTTCAAGAACAGGATAGAGGCAGCAGGTTACAGTTTTGTGCTGTATGTCAATCTTAACTGGCTGACCCATCATGTGGAAAGCGACAGACTCTCGGATGTGAATCTCTGGATAGCCAGATACAGAACCCAGAGTTACGGTCACGGTTACACGGGAAAAGGAAATGTGGTAATGTGGCAGTATGCTTCCAACGGTCTGGTGGACGGCATACTGGACGTAAAGAAAAAATACATATCCATTGATATGAATGTCTGCTACACGACGGACTTCCCAGTCACCTATGATCCGGCTTATGATCCGCCTGCCGAAGATACAGGGGATGTGACTGATCCGGGCAGTACCGTTGATGAAGGGGGCTCGGATACAGTATCGGGAAATACCGTGTCAGGTAATACGGTATCAGGTAACACAGTATCCGGTAATACGGTTTCCGGAGATTTAGTATCGGGTGACCCGGGTAGCAGTGAAAATACAGAGGATACGCCTGTTAACAGTGATCAGACAAGTGCCGGAACCGGGGATGCCTATGATAGAGAAAATGCCGGAACCGGTGATGTGCAGGATACGGGTGCCGATGCGTGAGGAAGATACTGATAATGGAAAAATATGACAGACTTGGTCCCGTGGGTGTATTCGACTCGGGAGTCGGAGGCATAAGCGTCCTAAACGAACTTGTCAGACTGATGCCGGATGAGGATTTCATATATTTCGGTGATTCCGCCAATGCGCCTTACGGTACAAAGCCGGAGGATGAGATCAGGGAGCTGACCATACGCAATGTAGAAAACCTTCTGGATCAGGGGGCAAAGGGAATATGTGTCGCCTGCAATACCGCGACCAGTGCAGCTGTCCGTATGATGAGAGGCATGTTTCCGGAACTTCCGCTGGTGGGACTGGAACCGGCAGTAAAGCCCGCAGTCCTGTCAGGAGATCATCCGACTGTTCTGGTGATGGCGACACCGGCCACTGTGCGACAGGAAAAACTTAAAAATCTGCTGGACAGATTCGGAGATCTGGGAACTGTGATCCCTGTGGCCTGCCCCGGCATAGTGGAGCTTGTGGAGCGTGGCATAACGGAAGGATCAGAGGTAGAGAGGGTCATCAGGACCCTTTTGGGAGAATATATCACAAAAGATATAGACTGCATTGTACTGGGATGTACCCATTATCCCTTCGTCAAAAAGACCATCAGTAAAGTAATGGGTGAGAATGTGGCAATCTTTGACGGAGGAGGGGGAGCCGCAAGGCAGATGAGACGTCTTTTGGATGAGAAAGGACTGCTGCGAAATGAACCGGGCAGGACCGGCATGATAAGATTTGAAAACAGTCGTTCCACCATGGAAGAGATACACCTCTGCAGATTATTGCTGGAGAACGGAGGATGACATGAGAAAAAAAATATTGTCACTGTTACTTGCAGTGACGACGGCTGCACTGACGTTCAATACGCAGGTTGCCGCAGCCGGGGCAAACACTGCAAGAGCCGGAGAGATGGCGGATGCCGCTCTTGAAGGAATGGATGAGTGTGATTATGTTAAAGGTGAAGTGATCGCGTCTTTTCATGCTCTGCCGTCGGCTGATCTGGCTAAAGAAGGGCTCTACAGCGCAAATCCCTTTATTTCGATAGATAATGTCAGCGATTTCGGCGAAGAGGAGGACGGAAGACATCTTTTCATAGCTGAGATCTCATCGAAGGTTTATGACACCGAAAGCCTGACAAGAAAGCTTTCTCTGGTGAGTTATGTGGAGGGTGTACAGCCCAACGCATACTCGGTGATAGAGAGCCAGGCTGAGGATTATCAGTGGTATATGTCCGGCAGCACCGGGAAGGTTTTTACGGAATCACCGGGCATCAGGCTGGATGAATACAAAGCCACGGATATTGAAACACCGGTCATTGCGGTGATAGACACGGGAATAGATTACAGTAATGTTGATCTTATCGACAAGCTGTGGGTCAACCCGTACCCGGATTCGCTGGAAGGCGTTTACGGATATGACACCGGGGATGGCGACAATAATCCCATGGACGGTGTGGGGCACGGCACCCACGTTGCGGGAGTTATAGCAGCGGCAGATGACGGTTACGGTATAAAAGGTGTGACGGACGCCCGTATCATGAGCCTTAAGATCACACAGGGCAGTGAAAAAGATGATGTAAATATTGTGGCCTCATCCATCATACAGGCCTTGGAATACGTTTATAATGCAAAAGAACTGGGCGTTAACATCCGGGTGGTAAACTGTTCGCTTGGAGGCGGAGTTGACAGTGGCGGAGCTATAGCAAGCGCCATAAACAAGCTGGGCAAAGCGGGTGTTTTAACTGTATTTGCAGCCGGTAATGACGGCACAGATGTGGCAGACAGTTTTTCTATTCAGCATGCCATGCCATACTGCCTTAACAGCCCTTATGTTATCACGGTCGGATCTGTGAGTGAAGATGAGACTGTCAGCGGCTTTTCCAATTACGGAGCGGATTACGTTGATGTGTTTGCTCCCGGCAGCAATATACTCTCGGATTATAATGACAACCTGTTTTTGCCGCAGTTTATGACGGATGAGGAAAGGGCTGCATACTCCATTTATTATAATAAATTCGATAACAGTGCAGACAATATCATGGTTGGTGGATCGGATGCATTGTATGTCGCTTCTGAGATAGGAGTGCCAAGTTATTACAATACAACGGCTACAAGGCTTTATGATACCGGCTTTTGTGACAGTCAGGAGTCGGGGAGTATCAGGCTTGATGTCACCAGATCCTATTATCCAAACTATAATAACAGCGAGGTCCTGGGTTATTCGGGATCGCTGTTTGAAGAGGGCGGTTCGGTATTTATAGATGTTACGCAGCTTGATCTGGATCAGAATTCCGAATATTATGTAAGTTGTCTGGTTGGGTACGATGACGCCGGAACTGTTGACTGGGAGACCATCAACATGAAGAGCACACCGGATGCGACAAGGTTTTATAACGTGGGGGATCGCGTGTATTTCAGGCTCATAGGTCTTTCCATGGATTACGGAAGCGGGACCATGTACCTGGACGATATTGCCGTATCGAAGGCAAATATCCCTCAGGAAGCAATGTCAAAAATGTATCTTATGAGCGGGACTTCAATGGCAACGCCGCTGGCATCTGCTGCCGTGGCACTGCTTTCGGCGAAGAATCCCAAAGAGGATGCTCTTACACTAAGAGAATATTTTCTGTCAAATTGCGTACGGCGTGTTAAAAGTGTGTCGCAATATTGTTTTTCCGGCGGTGTGGTCGATATGTCGGGTATAGCAAAGATACCTCAGCACATTGCTGTAAACAGGATAAAGCTTAACAAAAAATCTCTGACTGTGAAATTTTCCAAAAAGAAGAACGTGAAGCTTAAAGCGACGGTCAAGCCCGTGAAAGCGACGGTTAAGACCGTGACATGGAAATCTTCAAACAAAAAATATGCCACTGTGGATAAAAACGGCAAGGTTAAACTGAAAAAGGCCGGTATCGGTCATACGGTAAAGATCACGGTGAAAACCACAGACGGCAGCGGACTGAAGGCGGTCTGCAAGATAAAGATCGTGAAATGAAAAAATGCTACGGTACAAAAACCGTGAATCGTATTTAGCACCATAATAAATTATCAAAGGAGAAAAAAATGGAACCGAGACAGATTGAGGAACTTCTCATCAACATGAAAAACAAGACGGTACAGAAGACACCGGACGAGCTTATGAAGGACATCAGGGAGACAAGATTTTTTATCCCCGTAAACTTCAAAAATGAAGAGGCGCTGAAAGAGATGGCGCAGTTGCTGGAGAACAACGAGAAGGTACAGGTGCCGCCGAACGCCAATCCCGTGCCGGTGTTGATAGAAGATGACAAGACCAAAGAGCAGTTTATGGGTATCTACACTGACCAGAGCCAGATACCGGTTTCCATCCGCAGAAACGGTATCATTCAGATGCCTTTTGACAATATAATGCAGTATTCCACAGTACCGGAGCATAAGGTGACGGGAGTAGTCATAAACCCCTTTACCCAGAATTTCGTGATGAAGATCAACAGGGCACCACAGAAGCTCACACCGGATCAGTATCACGCACTCGCCCGCAGGAATGTTGAATTTGCTCTGTGGCCCACAGGATTATACAAAAAGGGCAAGGAGTTTTTTGATATCTTTACGGAGGAATATGCTTTTTCAAGCTATAAAGACCAGTATAAAAATGCGCCGGCACCGGCGATACCCTTCGGACAGCAGGATGTACAGCTCATGAATCTGGGTATTTCACCTGTGTTGGATCTTATCAGTGTCAATCTGCCTGAAAAAAATGCACCGGCAGGGTCAGCTTTGAGACTTATCATGACATGGGACAGCGAGAAGAACAGGGGCGGTTATTATGTTATCACCAAAGGCGGCAAGGACTCGCCGGCCAGATTTCTGTTTTTGGCTCCCGACGGAACCTCTCTTGAAGTTGGTGAAGTACCGCCGGAGGGCAGCGGAGCCATGGATATGGTGTTAGATTATGAGTCAAAACGCGAAGGCTGACAGGAGGCAATATGGAAGAGGTAAATCCTGTATTGACGGGGTATTTTGAATACAGCGATATAAATGACAAGATCGATTATATCTTAAGAAAACGGGCAGATATCACAGGACGTATCATATATGATATAGCAGTCTGCGAAGATATCGCTTTGCCGGATAACGGAGATGATATGACATTGTTCGATTCTCTGCTATCTGCCATGAAGACGAAGGCAAAGTACGAAAAGAAAAGGTACTAACAGTTGTAAAAGATCACAAGGAGGAGTTATATGAAGGATTGGAAAGGTTTTTCAAAGGGAGCAAATTTAGGAGGATGGCTGTCGCAGTGTGATTACAGTGAGGACAGACTCAGTAATTTCATAGTGGAGGAAGATTTCAAAAAGATCGCGGATATGGGCTTTGACCATGTCAGGGTTCCGGTGGATTACAACATACTGGAGGATGACAAGGGCGGTTACATAGAGAGTGGTTTTGCGCATGTGGCTTTTGCGATGGATACCGCCAGAAAATACGGTCTCAATGTTTTGCTGGATCTTCACAGGACCGCAGGGTATATGTTTGATGCGGGAGTCGGAGAGACCGGGTTCTTTGAGGATGAGGCTCTTCAGGAGAGATTTTACAGACTTTGGATCGAGTTTGCGAAGAGGTTCGGTTCCGATCCGGAGCATATTGCCTTTGAACTTCTGAATGAGGTGACTGACAAGGAGTACGGCCCCATCTGGAACCGCATTGCAAAGGAGTGTATAAAGAGGATCAGACAGATCGCTCCGGATGTGGTGATTCTGGTGGGAAGCTATTACAACAACAGCGTTATATCGGTAGTGGATCTTGATCCGCCCTATGATGACAAGATCGTATACAATTTCCATTGCTATGATCCGCTGCTCTTCACACATCAGCATGCCGGCTGGGTTGACGATCCCAACATTGATAAGGATATGTCTTTTGAGGAGAGCAAGGTAGACGAACAGTATTTTGAGGATCTGTTTGCCGATGCCATCAAAAAAGCGCAGGAAAACGATACAGTGCTGTACTGCGGTGAATATGGCGTTATAGATTGTGCCGATGCGGCGGATTCTTTGAAGTGGTTCGCAGCCATTAACGCAGTATACAAAAAACATGGTATCGGACATGCCGTCTGGTCTTATAAGGAGATGGATTTCGGCATCATGGACGCTAAATATGACGGTATGAGAGATGAACTCTTAAAAAATCTTTTATGATCATGGAATAGCGGTAAGTATATTGTTTGACAAAAGACAGGGTAATCGGCTATAATAGTTAATGGGTTTTTTCCGATTGGTTGACAATCGAAAGCTGATCAAAGACTAAATGTATTGGAGGATTGTGTTATGGCAGACGTTAAGACATCAGGAAAGCAATCCAGGCTGAATTTGCGGATCACGCTCATTCTTTATGCTTTGCTTCCACTCTTATGTACCTCATTGATACTGAGTATCGTGATCGTTACGAAGAGCAGCACTGAGATGAAGAAGTGGACCAATAACTCCCTTCTTCAAGTCATTGAGGGAACCGGAGCGGCTTTTGACTCGGCTACTCTTACAAATGAGCGTATTTTGATGACTTTTTCCACAGCGCCTATTGTAAAGCAGGCGTTATTAAATCCGGATGATCCTCAGATCGCAGCAGCTGCACAGCAGTACACACTGGATTTCTTTGCGGATCTTGACGGATGGGAAGGTCTTTACATAGCCGACTGGGATACCAAGGTTATAACACATCCGGTGGGGGCTGTAATAGGCAATGTTTTGAGAGAGGGCGATTCCCGTGAACAGCTGCGCAGCTCGATATTGTCAGCAGACGGAGTGTATAATACCGGCATAATGGAGTCTCCTTCTACGGGACAGCTTGTAATGAGTACCTATTATCCGGTTATGAACGGAGGTCAGCCCATCGGATATGTAGGTGGCGCTACCCTGGTCAATAACGTGGCAGCATCTATTTCCGATGTCTCTTCACTGGGACGCAAGAGTGCATATATTTACTACGTCGACAGAGAGGGCACGATGCTGTATCATCCGGATGAGTCAAAGATTGGTAATCCGGTGGAGAATGCGGCGGTTAAGGGCCTTGTGGCAGAGCTTGCGGAGGGTAAACATCCCGAGCCGGCATGTATCGAGTACAAATATAAAGGTGCCATCAAATATGCCGCTTATTACGTGGGCAAGGATGATGCCTATATTGCGGTTCTTACAGCAGATGAAAAGGATATTTTGTCAGGTATCATAGCTACCCGTAATCTGGTATTTATCATAACTCTGGCCTGCATAATCATATTCCTGACACTGGCGGTTCTGGTAGAGAGAGTTATCGGTAATCCTTTGAGGGCTGTGGCTGTATCTCTTGAAAAGCTCAGTACAGGTGATGTTACGGCTACATGTGATGCCACATCACACATCAAAGAGACTGTCGGTATTTTGAGGGCATTTGATGATCTGAAGAATGCGCTGTCAACGTCTATGCGTTCTGTCAAAGATTCGGCCAGCGTGCTCAATAATGTTATCATCAATGTGGATGGCATGACAGGTCATAATGTTGAGTCCGTATCACAGATCAATATCGCTATCAATGAGGTGGCATCAACATCCCAGACTGTTGCGGAAGATGCACAGCTCCTGGCTGAGAAGGCTGTCGACCTCGGTAATGACATTGACATGCTCAACGACAACGTTAAGAACCTTTCCGATGCATCACAGACAATACGCACTGCAAACGACGAGGCTACGGTTTGCATGAAGTCCGTATATTCCGGTGCGGATGAGTCGGTTAAAGCAATGCAGAATATTTCCACAAAGATCGCTGAGACCAACAGTGCCATAGGTAACATCGGATCTGCAATACAGGCTATCGAGTCTATTGCCGAGCAGACAAACCTTCTCTCACTCAACGCGTCCATCGAGGCAGCCCGCGCAGGCGATGCCGGAAGAGGTTTCGCGGTTGTGGCTGATGAGATCAGAACTCTGGCAGATTCTTCCGCAGAATCCGCAAAGGAGATCAAAGCCATCATTGAGAATGTCATAGAACTTTCCAATGACACGGTTGAGATCAGTAACGGTGTGTTCGATGTTATCAATAAAGAGCAGGCTGATATTGAGAATGCACAGCAGAAGTTTACTGTTCTGTCACAGTCTGTAGAGGCATCCGTGGTAGAGATCGGCGCTATTCGTGAGATGACCGAAAAACTTAACGTTATCAGAGTGGAGCTTTCCAATACCACTACAGATCTCGGCGCAATATCAGAGGAGCTTGGCGCTTCCGCAGAGGAGGTTGCTGCTTCCTGCCAGACAGTTACCGATGCATGTACTGATACACAGTCATCTACCGCAGAGATGCGCAGCATCAATGATGGCATGAGCGCGGCCATCGATTTCTTCAAGATATAACAGATAACACCACACGTTTTCTTCATATTTTCATTTTGTACCGCAGGAAACCCTGCGGTATTTTTTGACTTGAAAGTGTTTTTTTGCTATCATGTTATACTATTGAACGAAAATAACTGCCATTCTTTATATTCGTAGTATTGTTCCGATTTCGTTCAATAGTCCGGTGAATTAGTAACCAAAATCGTTAAAAAGTATAAATTGTGTGTTAAATAATTATCAGAAAGGATTTATATGAAAAAAGATACGAAGATCCTGGCACTTACGGGAAAAGGCGGTGTTGGAAAGACAACGGTATGCGCAGCATTTGTGCGTGCGCTGGCTGAAAAACATAAGGGTTCGAAGATATTGGCCATAGATGCGGACCCGGCAGTGGGGCTGGCTACGGCCCTCGGTGTTGAGGTTTCGGAGACTCTGGATAATATCAGGACGGATGTCATAGAGAAGGCCGAGGGCGGAGAAGGCAGAGATGCCGTTGAGCTGCTGGGAGAGGCGAGATACAGGATATTTGATGCCATAGTGGAAAAAGATAACTTCTCTTTTCTGGCTATAGGGCGCCCTGAGGGTGCCGGTTGTTACTGCTCCATCAATTCTTACCTCAAAGAAGTGATAGCCATGGTGAGCCGGGAGTTTGACTATGTTGTCATTGACGGTGAGGCAGGTATTGAGCAGGTAAACCGCAGGGTCATGGATAAGGTCACCCATCTTTTTCTGGTGACGGATATGAG
>JAILBP010000150.1:0-24037 GCA_024680835.1 Lachnospiraceae bacterium
CTGACGTCCTTTTCTAACGAGCTGGTTAAATGTTGGCATTCCTTTTTCCTCCTTTTCCTGAAAATTGTCGACCGTCATATCATTACGGTCACGCGTATTTATGCACACAAAAAACAGAGTGCCCACAAACGCACGCTTATCTACTATACCAACGCGGGTGTGTGTTGTCAAGTGATTTTTTATTTATTTTCTGCCATCCACAGCCACTTGACACTTTTGGCTTATGCCCTTAAAATAAGTCTGTTTATGACAGTTACAAAAGGAAGGCAGGAAAAATATGAAATCTACAGTATATCTGCACATTGGGACCCCGAAGACAGGATCGACCAGCATCCAGAATTTCCTGTATGAAAACCGGGATCTGCTCAGCGAAAAAGGACTTTTCTACCCGGATATGGGATTTGATTACAGGAACATCGTACACTCTGTGAACGGACATTTCCTCATGAATCTCAACCCCAACAACAAAAAATGCGAAAAAGGGCATACCAAAACCTATGACGAAGGTTTTGAAAAGCTCTATGAGATGGCTGAGGAGCACGACAAGATCCTCCTCTCCGAAGAGAAACTCTGGTACTGGTACCGGACAGACGCCCCGGAGGGAGCCTTCTGGATTGAGCTCAAGGAAAAGCTCACAGCACATGACATAGACTGCCGCATAATAGTGTATCTCAGAAGACAGGATTCATTTATGCAGTCGCTGTGGTCACAGCGTGTAAAAGTCGGCATCCGCAAGGACTCTCTTGAAGAATTCCTGAAGGAGTCATATCCAAATGACTACTACCGGTACCTGAACGCACTGTCAGATGTCTTCGGCAAAGATCACATGATAGTCCGCTCCTTTGAGCGCAGCAGGTTCAAGAACGGCGACCTGCTGGAGGATTTCCTCGAAATCTTCGACATGGACATACATGACGGCTTTAAGGTGGGAGATCCCGAACAGAATCAAAAACTCGAAGGAAGCTACCTCGAGATGAGACGCATGATGGGGCATCTTCCGGAATATGCGGTGCACAGCCCTTATCCCGGCAATTTATTCCAGAAGATCCAGTCCCGAAACTACTTCGATGAGGATTTCAAAAAATACCATCCAATTGATTCGGACAAGCTCTCGGATTTCCTGAAAGGTTTCGAGGAATCCAACAGTCTCGTGGCAAGAGAGTACCTCGGACGTGAAGACGGAAAACTTTTTGATGACACGAATCTTCCGGAATACAAAAAGACGGATGTTGATACCCGAGATCTTCTGAATACAGCCATAATGATATATGCCCGTATGTTTAACAAGTCTTCGATTGAAAACGCTGAAATGAAGACGGAGATAAAAAATCTGAAAAAAGAGATCAGGGAACTCCGAAAAGAGATCGAACAGCTCAAATCGGACAGCAAGCCACAAAAGAAAAAATGGTTCTAAAAAAATCCGGCGACAGATTGTCGCCGGATTTTTAATGTTTTATTGAATCTGAGGATCACTCTTCATCCTCTGCAGCCTTATCTGACATTATCTCAGCATCGGCAGCTTCCGGATCGTAAGCGAAATCTCCGTCTGTAAGATCAAACTCGCCCTCTTCCTCTGTGTCGAATTCCTCATCCGATGCAAAAGCGCTCAAAAGCTCTTCCGACGGTGCCTCCTTGGTGTAAGAGAACTCATCGTCCTCCTCCCGGGAAGCATTAAGGTTCATGCACTCCTCATCGGAACTGAGTTTCAGATCACGGTAATGTCTCATACCTGTACCTGCCGGGATCGGCTTTCCGATGATAACATTCTCTTTCATGCCGAGCAGCGGATCGATCTTGCCCTTGATAGCAGCATCCGTGAGAACCTTGGTGGTCTCCTGGAATGAAGCAGCTGAAAGGAATGAATTTGTGGCAAGTGAAGCCTTTGTGATACCCAAAAGTTCCTGAGTTCCCCTTGCAGGCTCTTTGCCTTCTGCGATGAGTTCCTCGTTTTTGTCCTGGAAATCCAGAACATCGACGGTGGTTCCCGGAAGATAATCAGCATCTCCCGGCTCCTCAATACGAACCTTCTGGAGCATCTGACGTACAATGACCTCGATGTGCTTGTCAGAGATCTCAACACCCTGTAAACGGTACACTCTCTGAATTTCGCGCAACATGTAATCCTGAACGGCCCGAACACCCTGTATACGCAGGATATCATGGGGATTTACGGATCCCTCTGTAAGCGGATCACCGGCCTCTATTGTCTTGCCGTCGATATCGGCTATTATCCTTGATCCGAATGGTATCGGATATGTCTTCTGCTCACCGGTCTCATCGTTTGTAACAACGATCTCGCGGTTCTTCTTGGTCTCTCTGATCTCGGCAACGCCGGCAATATCAGAGATTGTAGCAAGACCCTTGGGCTTCCTTGCCTCAAAAATTTCCTCCACACGGGGAAGACCCTGTGTGATATCATTACCGGCCACACCACCGGTATGGAAGGTTCTCATGGTAAGCTGTGTTCCGGGCTCACCGATAGACTGTGCTGCTATGATACCTACAGCCTCACCTACCTGAACAGCCTGACCCGTAGCCATGTTCGAACCGTAACATTTAGCGCATACTCCCATGTGTGAGCGGCAGGTCAGTATAGTCCTGATCTTGACTCTCTTTATGGGCTCTCCGTTTTCATCCACACCCCTTGCGATAATAGCGTCAGCCCTCATCGGAGTGATCATGTGGTTTTTCTTTACGATGACTTCACCGTTTGCGTCCACGATAGTCTCAGCCGCAAACCTTCCCATGATACGGTCATGGAGAGTTTCGATCATCTCTTTTCCGGCTGTGAACGCTTCAACATACATTCCCGGCATCTCACGGTCTTTACCGAGGTTACAGTCGTTCTCACGGACTATCATATGCTGTGATACATCGACCATTCGACGTGTCAGGTAACCCGAGTCTGCTGTACGAAGCGCTGTATCCGAAAGACCTTTACGCGCACCGTGGGCTGACATGAAGTACTCCAAAACGTCAAGACCTTCACGGAAGTTCGACTTGATAGGAAGCTCGATGGTACGTCCTGTTGTATCTGCCATAAGTCCACGCATACCGGCCAGCTGCTTGATCTGCTTGTCGGAACCACGGGCTCCGGAATCAGCCATCATGAATATGTTGTTGTATCTGTCAAGACCTGTCAAAAGCGCCTCTGTAAGATCCGCGTCGGTCTTCTTCCATGTTTCCACCACCTCGTGGTAGCGCTCTTCTTCTGTAATGAGACCTCTCTTGTACTGTCTTGTGATCTTGTCAACAGTATTCTGGGCATCCTCGATAAGCTGCGGTTTCTGTGGCGGAACCGTCATATCCGAGATGGAAACGGTCATTGCAGCCTGGGTCGAGTACTTGTAACCCATAGCCTTGATATCATCCAGAACTTCGGCAGTCCTGGTGGCACCGTGTATATTGATAACCTTTTCCAGTATCTTCTTTAAGTGTTTTTTGCCTACATGGATGTCTATCTCATATTTAAGATAATCCTCATCCTCTTTGCGGCTTACAAAACCAAGATCCTGAGGAATGATCTCGTTAAAGATCACTCTTCCCAGCGTGGTATCTACCAAACCTGTGATAACCCTGCCATCTGGCAGTGTAACTTCCCTGCGCACATGTATGAGCTGATGCAGGGTTATGTCTTTATTCTCATATGCGAGGATCGCCTGGTTCTCACTGCTGAAGCTGTGGCCTACCGCATCGATGGCGCGGCACACAACGGTGTGAACCTCTTCATCATGAGCTGTAAATCTGATGAAATCTTCAGCCTTTACCTCGCCTTTTTCCAGTGCAAGACGGATGCTGTCCTCATGGGGATCGTTGGCATCATCTTCCTTGGAATAGAGCCTGTATGTTTTGTCGGATACAGGTTTTGCACCCTCATCCGTAAAATCTCTTGCCCTGTCCATGGTGAGGTAGTAAATACCCAGCACCATATCCTGAGACGGAACAGCCACCGGACCACCGTCGGAAGGCTTCAACAGGTTGTTGGGAGACAGCAGCATGAAACGACACTCAGCCTGTGCCTCCGGTGACAGCGGAAGATGCGCTGCCATCTGGTCGCCGTCGAAATCGGCGTTAAATGCGGTACATACCAGCGGATGAAGCTTGATGGCCTTACCTTCGACCAAAATAGGCTCAAATGCCTGAATACCGAGACGGTGAAGTGTGGGGGCGCGGTTCAGCATAACCGGATGCTCTTTGATAACATCCTCCAAAACATCCCAAACCTGAGTCTCAAGACGCTCAACCATCTTCTTGGCAGCCTTGATATTGGTGGCCTTGCCTGATGATACAAGCTCCTTCATAACAAAGGGCTTGAAAAGCTCGATAGCCATCTCCTTGGGGAGACCGCACTGATAAATCTTAAGCTTCGGCTCTACTACGATAACGGAACGTCCGGAATAATCCACACGCTTACCCAAAAGGTTCTGCCTGAAACGTCCGTTTTTACCTTTCAGAAGATCCGAAAGAGATTTGAGAGCCCTGTTGCCCGGGCCTGTGACAGCCCTGCCTCTGCGGCCGTTGTCGATCAGCGAATCCACTGCTTCCTGCAGCATTCTCTTCTCATTGCGCACGATTATCTCAGGCGCGTTGAGATCCATAAGTTTTCTCAGACGATTATTTCTGTTGATGATACGTCTGTAAAGATCATTCAGATCCGAAGTTGCAAAACGTCCTCCGTCCAGCTGTACCATAGGACGAAGATCCGGCGGTATTACAGGGATGACCGTCATGATCATCCACTCAGGCTTGTTGCCGCTCTCGCGGAACGCCTCAACTACCTCCAGACGCTTTACTATACGAGCCTTCTTCTGACCTGAAGCATCCTCCATCTCTGCCAGAAGCTCCTCGTGAAGCTTTTCGAGATCTATCGCTTTCAGAAGCTCCAGTATGGACTCGGCACCCATGCCTGCCCTGAAGGAGTTATCACCGTATTTTTCCACGTATGCAGAATACTCTGCTTCCGAGAGGATCTGCTTGGGTACAAGATCCGTTTCCTTGGGATCGAGCACAATATATGATATGAAATACAGAACTTTCTCCAGATCTCTGGGTGAAATATCCAATATAAGACCCATTCTGGAGGGTATTCCCTTGAAATACCAGATATGTGACACCGGAGCAGCGAGCTCGATATGTCCCATTCTCTCACGTCTTACAGCGCTCTTTGTTACTTCAACGCCGCAGGTCTGGCAAACAACGCCCTTAAACCTGATCTTCTTGTATTTTCCGCAGCTGCACTCCCAGTCTTTCTGGGGTCCGAATATCTCTGCAGCGAAAAGACCTTTTTCTTCGGGCTTCAGGGTTTTATAATTGATGGTCTCCGGTTTTTTTACCTCGCCTCTTGACCATTCCCTGATCTTTTCCGGCGAAGCGAGACCAATCTGAATAGCATCAAACGACACAGGCTTGTACACTTCCTGCTTTACATAATCTGCCATTTAAGAACCTCCTAATCATGTGCGGGTTTTATACTATTGAACGAAATTAACTACCATTCTCAAAATCCGGAATATTGTTCAGATTTCGTTCAACAGTCGGGTGAATCAGTAACTAAAATCGTCAACCGGTATATGTTGCTGATATGCTCACGGCATTATTCCTCAGCATTCAAAAAAATTGAGTCATCCGGATTCAGATCGTCAAGATCCAGATCGTCGTCTTCATCCTCATCAAACCCATTATCTACCTGCTCATCCACGGTATCATCATCGATATCCGCTGCTCTTCTGACTGAGAAGCCCCTCTTTGCGAAGCTCTCCTCGCCCTCAAATGCAGCGCTGGTATCAAAGTCGGCATCGCTCTCTTTGTCTCTGCCGAAGATTGCCTCGATGGATGTATTACCATATTCGCTGGTCTCAGTAAGACGTACTTCCTCACGGTTCTCATCCAAAAGCTTGACATCAAGACCGAGAGCCTGAAGCTCTTTAAGGATAACCTTGAATGATTCCGGAATACCCGGCTCAGGTATGTTCTGTCCCTTGATGATAGCCTCGTATGTCTTGACACGGCCGATAACATCATCCGACTTGACTGTCAGGATCTCCTGCAGTGTGTATGATGCACCGTAAGCCTCAAGAGCCCAAACCTCCATCTCACCGAAACGCTGTCCGCCGAACTGGGCTTTACCACCCAGAGGCTGCTGTGTTACCAGTGAGTACGGACCTGTCGAACGTGCATGGATCTTATCGTCTACCAGATGGTGGAGCTTAAGATAATGCATGTGTCCGATGGTTACCGGAGAATCGAAAGGCTCTCCCGTACGACCGTCCCTCAGGACAACCTTACCGTCTCTCGAGATCGGAACGCCCTTCCAAAGCGCTCTGTGATCCCTGTTTTCAGAGAGATAATCCATTACATCCTCTCTGAGAGTATCTTTATATTTGCCGTAGAAGGTCTCTGTAATGCCCTTTTCGGTCCACTCTGCAAGAGCGGCTTCCTCATCGTCAAAGGGCAGGTTAACATAGTCATTGGCGAGTTCCAGTGTATCCTGGATATCGATCTCCCTCGCGCCGTCAAACACCGGTGTCTCAACGTTGAAGCCCAATGCCTTCGCAGCAAGCGAAAGATGGATCTCCAGCACCTGACCGATATTCATTCGGGAGGGCACACCCAGAGGATTGAGCACTATGTCAAGGGGACGTCCGTTCGGAAGATAAGGCATATCCTCAACCGGCAGCACTCTTGAAACGACACCCTTGTTACCGTGACGTCCGGCCATCTTATCACCTACAGAGATCTTTCTCTTCTGGGCAATATAGATGCGCACTGACTGATTAACTCCCGGCGGGAGCTCATCGCCGTTCTCTCTGGTGAATACCTTTGCATCTACCACTATACCGTAAGCTCCGTGGGGAAGCTTAAGGGAAGTATCCCTGACTTCGCGGGACTTCTCACCGAAGATGGCGCGGAGAAGCTTTTCCTCTGCCGAGGGCTCACTCTGTCCCTTGGGGCTCACCTTTCCTACCAGGATGTCTCCGGCTCTTACCTCTGCGCCGATACGGATGATACCGCGCTCATCCAGGTTCTTGAGCGAGTCGCTGGATACGCCGGGAACTTCACGGGTGATATCCTCCTGTCCAAGCTTTGTATCTCTGCTCTCGCACTCATATTCTTCAAGGTGGATGGATGTATAAACATCATCCTGCACAAGTCTCTCTGACAGCAGAACGGCATCCTCGTAGTTGTAGCCTTCCCAGGTCATGAATCCGATCAGCGGATTCTTGCCGAGACCGAGCTCGCCGTTTGATGTTGAAGGACCGTCGGCGATAACGTCACCGGCCTCAACATGATCGCCCTTGAATACGATAGGACGCTGATTGTAGCAGTTTGACTGGTTTGAACGCTGGAACTTGGCAACCTCGTATGCCGAAGTCGTTCCGTCGTCATTTTTGATAACAATGCGGTTAGAGAGAGATTTCTCTACTGTACCGCTCTTCTTTGCGATAACGCAGACACCCGAGTCAACGGCTGTCTTGGGCTCCATACCGGTACCTACAACAGGTGCCTCTGTAGTGAGAAGCGGAACCGCCTGACGCTGCATGTTGGAACCCATGAGGGCACGGTTTGCATCGTCGTTCTGAAGGAATGGAATGAGGGCCGTAGCCACCGAGAATACCATCTTGGGAGATACGTCCATGTAATCGAACATGGTCTTATCGTACTCCTGAGTTTCCTCCCTGTAACGGCCGGAAACGGAATTACGCACGAAGTGTCCCTCGGCATCAAGCTTCTCGGAAGCCTGTGCTACATGGTAATTGTCCTCCTCATCCGCAGTCATGTATACGACCTCATCGGTCACCACCGGATTTTTCGGATCCGATTTATCAATCTTTCTGTAAGGTGCTTCCACAAAACCGTACTGGTTGATGCGG
Source organism: Lachnospiraceae bacterium (assembly GCA_024680835.1). Classification (GTDB taxonomy): domain Bacteria; phylum Bacillota; class Clostridia; order Lachnospirales; family Lachnospiraceae; genus RGIG6904. The sequence goes on from JAILBP010000150.1 coordinate 7,872, forward strand.
GCATAGGACGCCAGCGAGTTGATAAGACCGATGTTGGGTCCTTCGGGGGTCTCTATGGGGCACATACGGCCGTAGTGCGAGTAATGTACGTCTCGAACCTCGAATCCGGCTCTGTCTCGTGACAGACCGCCCGGTCCAAGGGCTGAAAGACGTCTCTTGTGGGTAAGCTCACCCAATGGGTTATTCTGATCCATGAACTGTGACAGCTGTGAAGATCCGAAGAATTCCTTCACTGCTGCGGTCACGGGCTTGATGTTCACAAGGCTTGTAGGCGTTATGCTGTCCTGATCCTGAGTCTGCATACGCTCCCTGACAACTCTCTCCATACGGGAAAGACCTATACGGTACTGATTCTGGAGAAGCTCTCCCACAGCACGGATACGTCTGTTGCCCAGGTGGTCGATATCATCATCGCAGCCTACGCCCCACTCAAGGTGCATGTTATAGTTGATCGAAGCAAATATATCATCTTTGGTTATGTGCTTCGGTATAAGTTCAGGAATGTTCCTCTTAATGGCATCCTTGAGGTAATCTATGTCCTCATATTCCTCCAAAAGCTTTTTGAGCACGGGGAAATAAACCCTCTCGGTCACACCTACCTCTTCGGGGTCAATGTTCGGAACCCATGCGGAGAAATCAACCATCATGGATGATATGATCTTAACTTCTCTGTTCTCTGTCTGAACGAAAACATACTCCACGGCTGCATCCTGGATCTTGTCGGCAAGATCCCTGTCCACTGTGGTGCCTGCTGCAGCGATAACCTCACCGGTTGAAGGATCGGTAACATCCTGCGACAGAGTATGTCCGTAAAGACGATGACGGAACGAAAGCTTTTTGTTAAACTTGTAACGACCGACCTTTGCAAGATCATAACGTCTTGCATCAAAGAGCATCGCATTCACAAGGCTCTGGGCATTATCTACCGACAGCGGCTCACCCGGACGTATCTTTTTATAGAGCTCCAGAAGACCTGATTCGTAGTCTGTAGCAGCGTCTTTTTCAAAGGAAGCCAAAAGTTTCGGTTCCTCGCCGAAATACTCTAAGATCTGGGGATTAGTCCCGAGACCGAGGGCTCTTAAGAAAGTTGTGATGGGGAGTTTCCTGTTTCTGTCCACTCTCACGTAAAAAACATTATTGGAATCCGTCTCATACTCCAGCCATGCACCACGGTTTGGAATAACCTGGCATGAAAAGAGTTCTTTTCCGTATTTATCCCTGGTGATACTGTAATAAATTCCCGGCGAACGAACCAACTGGCTTACGATAACACGCTCCGCGCCGTTGATGACAAAGGTACCTGTCTCTGTCATAAGCGGAAGATCACCCATGAAGATCTCATTGTTGACAACCTCTCCGGACTCTTTGTTGAGGAGGCTGACAACAACCTTAAAGGGTGCAGCGTAAGTGGCATCACGCTCCTTGCACTCGTTGATCGTGTATTTCTTCTCGTCTTCACAGAGTTTGAAATCCACGAAATTAAGGCTCAAGTGCCCCGCATAGTCCTCGATAGGCGAGATATCCCTGAAAACCTCTCTCAGTCCATCATTCAGAAACCATTGATAGGAATCTTTCTGAACCTCGATAAGATTGGGCATCTCCAGGACTTCCTTCTGACGCGAGTAGCTCATACGAAGGTTTTTCCCGGCTTTGACCGGACGAATTCTGTTTTTCTCCATCGACTTACACCTCGTTTGAATTGTATGGCAGTTCTCGGATCCACAGCAAAACAAATCTACGGATCCCTCTGTAGACCTGATCTCTGACGGTTCCATGGGAAACAGCTGCCACGGTTATATGAAATTGCACAAAAGTGCAAGCTATAGGATAACACAAGCCCACACTTTTAGTCAATCATTTTTTTGAAAAATCGCAAATTCTTTTTTATCCGTCACCGGTAGCTTTAATTCATATATTCCATTATCCTGTCGGTGGCATGACCATCGCACCCCGACATGAACTTCTGCCTGAAGTCCGCAACCCGTTTCCGGTCACCTGCCTCAAAACTTCCCGGCAGATCCTTTATGTATTCCGCAACTTCCGATGTCTTTGTATACACAGGTCCCGGCGTCATCTCCCCGTAATCATAATAGAAGCCTCTCCAGTCGGAATAATCTTCTATATCATATGCAAAGAAGATCATGGGGCGCTCCATCAAAGAATACTCAAATACCAGAGACGAATAATCCGAAATACATACATCAGCTGCGACCAAAAGCTCGTCAATGGCCAGCTCATCCGAGACATCCCTGGCAAAGTCTTCGCAGCCCGCCGGGATCTCCGGCCTTTCTTTTATAAAAGGATGATGTTTGATCAACAAAAAATACTCATCCCCCAGCTTATCTTTAAGATATCCGATATCGAGCCTGTCAGGCGCCTGGGCAGTGGCAACCCGCCCTCTGAAAGTCGGCGCATAGAGGATGATCCTGCGTTCTCCTGCTTCCGGTATCACCCTTCTCACATTCTCACGGGATTCATTAAGAAACCTCTCATCAAAGAAAACATCGGTACGGCTCACGCCTATACCCTTTACGATCCCTGCATCATGTGGTATGTCCATGGACTGCTCGTAAGCCCACTCCACCTCCGGAGCGCTTACCGTTACAAGCGAGTACCCCTTATGATAAGGATACTTTCTGATCTCTTCCGAAGATTCTCCGAATTTAAGCTCACCGGTGGCGAGGCCGAACTTTTTGAAAGCTCCGCAGCCGTGCCAGAGCTGGATGAGTTTCGTCCCGGGCCTCAGATCTATATGCCCCAGTGCATTGGTGGAATCATTCAGAAAAACAGTCTTTGCGGTGGCAATATCCTTTAACATGGCAAGCACCCGCCTGACATACTCTCTCTTGCCCGTAAACGAAGTCCTGAGATACTGCTCGGATATGTTATATTTCCCCTCCGCCTTCAACCTGTCGTAGATATATCTGAAGCTTCCGCTCACTGCCGGCTCCCTGACTTCGATAAAAACAACCTTTCTCTCGTCGAGACGCCTGCGGGCATTTTTTTTATATACAGCGGGAAACAGCACCCTGATGGTGAGAAATTTGTAGCAATCCCGCATTATCTTCTTCACAATATCATGGGTTCCTTTTTTGAAACCCTTGTTTTTATAAATTTTTATGAGTTTTTTTAGCATATGCGATCAAAAGAAAAAACGACAAAAGGGACACGCATTCCCGCGTATCCCTTCAATAAACAAAGATAAATTACTTGATTGTAGCCTTTGCGCCTGCCTCTTCGAGCTGCTTCTTGATAGCCTCAGCCTCAGCCTTAGAAACGCCCTCTTTAACAACCTTCGGTGCAGATGTAACAAGGTCTTTTGCTTCCTTAAGACCAAGACCTGTGATCTCACGAACTGCCTTGATAACCGGAACGCCTGAACCCTCAGTAAGTTCTACATCGAACTCTGTCTTCTCCTCAGCTGCCTCTGCCGGGCCTGCTGCTGCTACTACAACGCCTGCTGCTGCAGATACGCCAAACTCTTCCTCACATGCCTTAACAAGGTCATTGAGCTCTAAAACGGTGAGGCCCTTTATAGCCTCGATGATCTCTGCTGTTGTCATCTTAAATTCCTCCAAATAAAATTAAATTGTCAAATGTTCTCCCGCAGAAGATTATGCCTCTGCCGGTGCTTCGTCCTTCTCTGCGATCTGTTTTACGACGCGAGCGAAGTTTGTGATCGGTGACTGCATGCTGCCAAGAAGTCTTGAGAGAAGTACTTCTCTTGAAGGTATCGCAGCGATAACCTTCATGCCCTCTGCATCATAGAAGTTTCCTTCTACAACGCCTGCCTTGAACTCAAGTGCAGGAGCTTTCTTTGCAAACTCAGCGATCACGCGTGCCGGAGCGGTAGCATCTGTCGCTGAAACAGCGATAGCATTCGGTCCGTCAAGTGATTCAGAGAGCGACTCAAACGGTGTATCTTTGAATGCGCGCTTCATGTATGTGTTTTTGTAAACCTTGTACACGATGCCTTCCTCGCGGAGCTTTTTACGTAAAACAGTATCCTGCTCCACATTAAGACCACGGTAGTCTACGATGACTACTGACTGCGCATCTTTGATGCAGTCTGAGATCTCCTGAATGATAGGTGCTTTGATCTCTACCTTTGCCACAAGTTTTTCCTCCTTTTTCAGTGTGTTGCTAAAATCCCCAGGAGTACCTGCATTTATGATCAAAAAAACTCTCCATGCAGCCGCAAGGAGAGTGATAATGACTTAAATCAAAAGTACTAATCCCTCGGCAGGTTCATATAGGTTACGCTCAAATGAGCACCTGCTGTCTTCGGCAACCTCACGAATACTATCACGACATCGTCAACATGTCAAGGTATTTTTCAAAAAAATTTTCAATACAACCGTTGCAACGGGAATCGAAATATGGCAAAATGTTAACTGTTCAGAGCCCGGCTCTGAACAGTTATGCGAAATGTATATGTTGCAAACAATAATGATCAGTGAGGCTTACAAAATATGAAAAAACAACTTTTCGTTCATGCCGGAACGCCCAAGACCGGCACCAGCGCCATTCAGATATACTGCTCCACCAACAACGAGCGTATAAAGGCAAACGGTGCGGTCTATCCGAATTTGGGCTTTGAGTTTCCGGGTATAGGCATAAACCGCAATGCTCACTTTTTGGTACACTCCATAAAAGGTGAGGACGGAAAGCGTGACAAGGCAGCCGAGGAAGCTCTCGTAGCCGAAGGTCTCGAAAAGCTCATGGCATATTTTGACGAATATGACAGGGTCATAATATCCGATGAAAACCTTTGGAACTCATCTTCTTTTAAGGAATCGCGCATAAAAACCCTGAAAGATGCCTGCGATGAAAAAGATGTCGAGATCAGATTTATAGTATATCTGCGCAGGCAGGATACGTTAATCCAGTCTTACTGGGCCCAGCAGGTAAAAGAGAAATCCAAGCTCACCTTCAGGGAATACATAGAGACCGGCAAATACAGTTTTTTTAAGCTGGATTACAACGAAAGACTCAATGCACTCGCATCTGTTGTCGGAAAAGATAACATCATCGTAAGAGTATATGAAAAATCAGGCTATTACAAAGGCTCCATCACGGCGGATTTTCTGCACATCACCGGCATAGAGACCGATGAGACCTTCGTGGAACCCGATCACATAATCAACCCCAGTCTCACCGGTCCAACCCTTGAGATCAAGCGCATCCTCAACAGCTACGAGGATTTCAGCCAGAAAAGCAACTACCTCCTGCCGCTGCTGAACGCATATCAGCGGGATCATTATGACAGCGTTGCATACAAGAGCGCCGAATATTTCACCAGAGAAATGCACGAAACCTTTATGGCGCAGTACGAGGAATCCAACAAAACCGTTGCCCGCGATTATCTTGGCAGAGAAGACGGTCTGCTCTTCACGGAAGAGATTGCCCTTCCGCCCGAGGAAAATGACGCAGCCCATTACGAAATGGAAGATATGGTACGAATATGCGGCGAGCTCATCATCCACCAGCATGTAGCCTTCGCTTCCATGAAAGAAAAACTGGATGAAAAAACCGCGGAATTGGCAGAAACAAAAAAAGAACTCCGGGAGGCGCAGCGAAATCTTTCCTCTGCACAAAACAAGCTGGACTCAATGCTGGCATATTACAATCAGGGATTTCTCAAACGCGGCACGGCAAAACTCAAAAAAGTCTTCTCAAAAAAATCATGACCATACATACAAAAGGCGGTGGACCCGGTCCACCGCCTTTTGTAATATCATTAATCTTCTGTCTGGTTTTCTTCTTCCGTCTCCTCAGCCTTCTTTTTAGTCTTTTTTACGATCCGTTTTATGACTTTGCTGTTACCCGCCGAGTTCGACATGTATACTTTAACGGTCTTACCCGCCTTCGGCTTGTCGATCTTCACGGTGTATACATAACCGCCGCGGCCTTTTTTACACTTGGATGTCTTAAAGATCTTATTTCCGATCTTAACATTCACGGTCGCCTTGTCATAGCAGAATATCTTAACAGTCTTTGTCTCATCCGTGATCTTTTCCGTAATAAACTTAGGCTTCTCAGGTCTCGATTCCCGGACAGTCGTTGTGGCAACATCCTCAACATACCCGTTTTTGTCTCTCAAAACAGCCACTATCTTAGTGCCTGCTTTCGGGAAATCATCAAGGCTTATGGAAAAACTGTTGTCTTCCACATCCACGATACTCCAGTCATCACCTACCATAACGGCAAGTTCCTGACCTTTCTCCATATCATACACGAAGCCTTCTACCTCAAGGGCCTCGTCATTTAACGCCACGATCTCTATTCCCGGATCATTTACCAGCATATCCTCATAAGAGTCCACAACCGTCGTATATGTGGCGCTGTTTCTGGCAATATCTCTCACCGTATCGCTGGCTTTGACGGAAATATTTTTTCCGGCTTCAAGTCCCGGAATATCAAACACGAGGTTAGTCGTATCCGACGAGTTTACCGTTTGGCTGTACTCCTGTCCCATATATTTCACGGTGACAGTATAATCCGTATCATCTATAGGCTCGTTCAGTCTGACATAGACCCTGTTATCAGCATCCAAAACATCGTGCACGATCCGGGGTCTGTTCGGCGCCACATCCACGGACTCGAACTTCTGGACTTTGTTATACCTGTATATCCAGTCAATGGCATATACCTTTACCGTCGTGCCCGAATTGAGACAGTCAGTCTCCAACTCGAAATAGCCGTCATCATATACGTTGTACTCAACCTCTTTAACTGTGGCATTCTTTTTGTACAAGTCACTGTTTCTGTAATAATATCCGCAGCCTTTGGGGACATACACCATCCCGTTGTTAGCGACGGCTATTATCTTGGAATATTTATCATCACTGAAATATCCGCAGATAAACTCCTCGGTATTATCTATGTCATTGACAGTGGGATAATTGGCACTCTTACGTAAAACCTCAGACTCTGTCACTGCGCTCTTTAAGCCGTCCAAAGTCTCTATCCACGCCTCGATCTTCCTGCCTGCTCTCTGGTATCCGACGTCCAGACTGAAAGTACCCTCAGGCGTAGCCCTCACTCCGTAAGTATTATCTCCTATGGAAACATAGACAGCCGCATTTGGGTCGCATGTGCCTGTAATAACAGTCTTTTTATTTGTAAAATTCTTGAGTACCGGCGCAGTCGCCTGTGTCCGTGAATAGTTATCAACCTTAAAATATTTGACGGTGGCATTTCCGAGTTTATCCACGGAGCGTGCGGTATAATCCCCGTTTTCCGTGATGGTAAAGCTCTTTGATGCAGTGATATTGACAGCTCCGGCCCATACCTCATCATATGCGCCAAGAGTTCCCGGAGCATATTTGATCTCGGCAACGCCCGAAGGATCCGAGCTCTGCACCACAAGCCTTATATCATGATTGGTGATCTCCCGGTTCAGCTGACCCACTACCAACAGCGGTCCGGTCTTGTCGTCCCCTGCCTTAGATCCGAATCTGGCTTTGTAATACGCGTACTTTCCCTTGTCCCCCAGCATATCCACATACCAGTCGAAGTCTTCCACCATCTCGTCGCTGGTCTCGGATGCTTTTACAAGATAACTGTCAGATTCCGGTACCGAAATCCTCCAGTTGTCATCCTGTTTTACGGAAAAAACGCCGTCTGCAGCCGTTCTCTTCAGATAGTCAACCAATAACAGTGTATTGTACTGACCGTTTCTGCCCAGCTTATGGCTCTCCTTGAGGGCTCCCGCGGGCTCATGATCATCCAGCGCATCGCTCACCAGTATGAGTTTCTGTCCATCGTTTATCTTCACACCGTTGCATGTCAGGGAACTTATGCGATGCGCAGTGGGATCGATGATCCTGCCGTCGTCATCGTACCTTGCAGGCGACGTCAGATCGATGGTGTACTCTATGCCGTCAAACACCGCAAAATCGGACCAGTCATCGATCTTTTCCGACGACAGTAAAGGAATAAGATTCTTTGCCTTTACATATTTAGCGACGTTCTCATCTTCCCAATCCTTATCGGGATCCGCCACGTTGTTATAGTAGCGCCCTACTCTGTATTCCAGCTGTTCCCTCAGCTTTGCCCCCGTTATCCAGTAGATAACCGAACGCTTTCTGCCGTACCTCTGAACATTCAGCGCGTCCCTCAGCGTAAAATCCTCATCTATGTAGAGGAAATCGTCCTGGGATTCGACACCCACCAGGTTGTAGCCCGTGGACGCCACCACGATGCAGTCCTTGTAATCGGGACAGTAATTTTTTATGTATTCAAGTCCGTACTGTATCTTCGCCTCATTGGCAGCCTGCATGGCCGCATTGTCTTCGAATGTACCGAAATAACCGTTGATGGCTTCATCAACGGAAACTACCGGCTCGCTTAGAAGCTCGTCCATCTGATCGTCATATTTTGCAATGATATCATATATTTTGCGGTTCATTTTGACAGATCTGTCCACATATCTGATGGATGACTCCCCACTCATCACCACCGGTTTTTTCCCTTCAAAAGAAATCTCCAGATCGATGATGCCAATGCCTGCTGCAAGGTTTGCCAGCTGGGTCACGGGCACATCATTCATACAGCCGTTTGCCTCAACATTATCATAATTAAAATAATTCTGAACATCCCTGTCATCAGAAGGCCAGTTTTTGTGATTGTGACCGCATACCACGGCATCAACGCCCTGCAGCTGGGTGATCTCGTACACACAGTTTGTGGTACTGTCTCCCGTCGTCTCCGGTCCTACGCCGCAGTGCGCCAGCACCACTATAACATCCGTTCCCAGTTCTTCCAGGGTTCCCACGTTGCTCTCCACGGAATCCACTATAGCCTTTGACTGCAGGATACCCGTATAATCATAATTATTGGAAACATATGGGACAAGAACACCGATAATGCCGATCTTTACTTTCTTTTTCTCACCCTTTTTGGTGGTGAGGGTCTTGGTGATGATCTTGTATTGGGACCAGACATTACGCTTGGTCTTTGCATCATAGATATTGGATAATACCACCTTATCGGAAAGGTCGTTTTCCTCCAGAGTATCCTTTATGTAATCCAGTCCGTAGTCAAAATCATGATTGCCCAGGGTCATGGCATCGTATTCCATCTCAGCCATGCCTTCGTACATATACTCCGTTCCGTCCACGACACCGTTATAGATCTGGTCGGAGGCAAACCCGTATATGGTGTCACCGCAGTCAACCGTAAGCGTCGCTTCCGTACCGCCTTTTATATCCTCCCTCGCCTCCCTGATGAGAGTGTAGACCTGTGAGAGACTGCCTGAATAGTGCTCCGAACCGGTATCATAATTCATGAAATTGCCCTGCGCATGCATATCGGTAGTGGATATGATACGCAGCACAGCCATGTTATCCGCTCCCTTTACCTCCTCCTGCGTGATATATGTCAACGCAGGAATTGACAAAGAAAAGATCAGTAAAAAACATAACAAACGTGTAAACAGCTTTTTCTTCATTTTACCTTATTTGTCCCATTCCATTACAGTCTTTCCGATCAGCTTGTGAATGTCGGTCTCGAAGGCGGTGGTGATATCCGCAAGCTCGCGTACTTTCACTACCGAACCCACGATATTCTCCAGATATTCCACGATCTCAGGTCTCTCGTTATAGAGATCCACAAGACCTACAAAATCCTCTCTTCCGCTTCTGCTGCTGCCGAAAATCCGCAAGCCTTTCTCCAGTACCATGCGCGTATTGATGGGCGCAAGGTCCTCGGAAACACCCAATATGGAGATGGTTCCCTCCGGGTGAATATAATCTATTATCTGATTTATGGCGCTTGGAGCGGCACCTCCTCCCACACACTCAAATGCGTGGTCTATCCTGAGCTCCGGAGGTATTGCATTCACCAAAAATGTCTCGTCTGCAAATGTGAAATCGTGAAGCTTGTTTTCATTTACACCAAAAACATATACTTTTATCTCCGGATATCTGGTCTTTAACAAAAGAGCCGTGATATAACCGAGATTGCCGTCTCCCCAGACTCCCACAATGTTTCTCCTCTCATGGGAAAAGCGCATGAATCTGGTGATGGCGTGGTAGCTCACGCTGACTATCTCCGTGAATGCCGCCACTGTCTTATTGATGCCCTTCGGCAACAGCACAAGTCTGTCGGCACAGGTTTCCACATATTCCTGCAAAAAGCCGTCAAAACCGCTGCCGCGGAACTTGCTGGAGCGAAGATAATTCTCGGCGATTATCTGATCATCCTCCACCGGTGTGTTGGGTATCATGACCACCTCATCACCCACGTTAAAGGTTCCCGTGGGATCGTAGACCACGCGACCTATGCCCTCGTGTATGAGAGCCATGGGGAGCTTTTTGCTCAGCACCTCCTCAGGCCTGGTGCCCTGATAGTAACGCTGGTCCGCATTACAGATAGAAAGATGGGTAGGGCGGACTATGATATGCTCTCCGTCCAGTGTTATATCCTTAAAACATATCTCAAACTGTCTGGGTCTCTTCAACTGGTAAACTGTATTTAACACAGGCTTATCCTCCCTCTAAATGATGAATCATCCGACATGACAGATCCGGCCTACAGTAATGCTTCGGCAACTTTGAGGTCATAGGGGTAAGTGATCTTTATGTTAAACACTTCTCCCTCCACCAGATGCACCTGCTCACCTTTTATGGTGAATATCTTGGTGGCATCCGTCAAAATCCCCTTCTCCGTCTCCGTAAGTGACTCATACAGGTCTCTCAGTTTCTTGGCGCGGAAAGACTGGGGAGTCTGTCCCTGATACATCTTGGATCTCTCGGGTATCTCGGTCACGAAATCACCATCATCACTTCTGACTATGGTGTCGGTAGCGGCAACTACGGTATCGCAGGCACCGAACTTTTTGGTGAACTCTATGTTTTCCTCCAGAATCCTGTGTGTCACGAAAGGACGCACCGAGTCGTGTGTCACGATGATGGTGTCGTCATCCAGCAAGCCCTGACTGTCTATATATTTTATGGAATTCATGATGGTCTCATTTCTGGACGATCCACCCTCGATCACTTTGACATTGGTGGCTCCGGGAATGTATTTTCTGATGAGATCCTCGGTATGCTTTATCCACTGTTTCGGTGACAGCACCAGCACCATGTCAAAGCCGGGACATACCACAAACTTCTCCACTGTGTGCACTATGATGGGTTTTCCGCCCACATTCATAAACTGCTTGGGTTTCTCCACATTTCCCATGCGGGTTCCCTTACCGCCGGCCAGTACTACTCCGAAAACATTATTACGCTCTCCCATGTTGTTCTCCTTTCAAACCTGTGTCATCAGATCCATAAGCCTGTCAGCGGAATTACCGTCGCAGGCGCTCAAAAACTTCTTTTTAAATGCTTTGCGTTTGCTGTGGTCATAGCCTTCGAGATCGGAAATGGCAGCCAAAAGCTCTTCCGTAGTCTCGATCACCGGTCCCGGTGCATTCTCCACATAATCGAAATACATATCCTCGCCGGACAAAAACCATTTATGATCCGGCGCATATAAAAACAGCGGTTTTCCCGTCAGGACAAACTTATAGATATCCGGATCGTAATCTCCTATCATCGCATCGCAACAGAGCATGCACTCCGATTCCGTCATGGTCAAGGTGGCATTATATATGAAATCTCCGCAGTAGCTGTAGAGACTGTCCTTTTTCTCGATCTTTGAGCCCGGAGAAATATAGATCAGGACATACTCGCCCAGGAACCGCTCCCTCATGGCCATATAATCAACAAACACCTCGCTCACTGGTCTTTTCACGCCCATCCTGTGGTACGGCTTGTAAAACAGGACTTTCTTGTCCTTAGCTGCCGGATAGACCTCGTACAGTTTTTTCTTTGCAGCTTTCTTCCTCGTCTTATCAAAGAGGATATCGGTCATAATGGAGCCGATGGGCTTGTAAGCCGCCTCATCCTGCTCTCCGAAGGCACCGGCAAAGATCTCCTTCAGTCCTTCCGAAGCTAAGGGCACGATATCGTAACGCCCGTGGAGCGGCGCTATGGCAGTATAATCGCGCTTGAGGCCACTCTTGTACAAAGCGCCGGCATAACCGAATTTTCTGACGGGAACGATCTCGTTCCAATTCTGAATGACCTTTGTCTCCGGCCGGATTTTTATACCATTTATGATATCACTGTTGTCAGTGATGAAGATATATGCACATCCGGCAAGGCGGCTCATGTAATGCTGCCTTTCAGCCGGCTTCTCGGGCAGTTCACCGAACTCCGCAAATATAAACCTTCCGTTCGCCCCCGCAACGCTCTTGAAATACTCCGTTGTCTCATCCACATGCTCTCCGGTGAATACCGCAACGCAATTTTCCACCACCCCGTCGGCACAGGCATTTTCGTACAGCCTCCGGCCTTCCGTGGTGTACCACTTAAGCCTTTCAAGGCGTTCCATCCTGGTGCTGAAGAGGACATCCGCCCTCGGAAGCCTGTCAAATGCTCCCTCCACCGGATCGGATCTTAAATATTTCTCCAAAGATTCCCGTCCGAACATTTCCTCCATAATACGTTCAGTGGCATGTCCGTCACAGGCCGACATAAACTTTTCCCGGAACCTTATAACACGATCCCTGTCAAAACGTTCGTCCACATGTTTTATATAATCTATCATCTGGCTGTTGGACACGAATATCGGTCCCGGAGCCAGCTCATCATAATCGTAATAAAATCCTCTCCAGTCAAAATACTCAGAAATATCATAGGAGAAGAATATCATAGGCTTTTCAAACAGCGCGTACTCAAACACCAGCGAAGAGTAATCAGAAATACAGATATCCGCCACGCACAATAGTTCCTCTATATCACATGCATCCGTCAGATCCTGTGCGAATTCCTCATCGTCCTTTTCTATTGGCATTGGCTTTTTCACGAAGGGATGATGCTTGAATATGAGAACATACTCATCCTCAAAAGCCTCCTTGAACATCCTGACATTCAGCATCTCCGGTGTCTTTGCCTTTGCCACACGGCCTCTGAAAGTAGGTGCATAGAGGATCACCTTCTTGCCCTTCGCAGAGGGCATCAGGGCATAAAGCTTATCAAAGGCTTTTTTACGGAAAGACTCGTCATAGAAAATATCGGATCTGCTGATACCCAAAGGCACCACGGTCTCAGGTCTGTCCGAGAGATCCATTGCCTCCACATAGGCCCATGAAACCTCCGGGGAACTCACCGTGACATAATCAAGATTTTTGTAATTGGGGTATTCCTTGAGATCCTTTTCAGTGAGACCGAAGATCAGTTCCGCGGTACTCATACCCCATTTTTTGAATGCACCGCATCCATGCCACATCTGCATAACCTTGGTCTCCGGACGCATCTTCACACAGCTTATGACATTATTGGCCTCATTCAAAAAAACATATTTAGCAGTGGCCACATCCTTAAGCATATCATTGCAACGCACTATATATTCTTTTTTGGACGCTGTGGAATCCAGCATAAAGTGCGTGTGTATCCTGTAATTGTATTTTCCGGCCAGTTCGTTGTACAAAACCCTGAAGCTGTTGGTAACTTCGGGAAGTCTTGTCTCTATGAACACTACCTTGTCCTCTTCCACCGGCTGCTTCGCATATTTTGCGTATTGCGCCGGGAATAACTTCTTAAGGGTCTTGCGTTTATAAGCGGCATTTTTTTTCTTGGTGATATAGTTTTTCATATTGCGCTTAAACCCGTATCTGAAAAAATGATACTTGGACAGAATGCCCATATTTGCCAGAATTATCTTTAATCGTTCCTTCATGCTGATCTGTACCGGTTCCAATCTTTATGCTAAATATCCCCAAAACCGGAAGGTTCCGGTTTTTAAGCTGTCACAACATTTCTTTATACCATATTACTGGTCAAAACACAAGCAAATAGTAGCTTTTTATCACAACACTAAAGCCCGGGTGATCCCGGGCTTTGCGTTCATATATGTCTTATTCAATTACTGAAGCTTAGTCGTGTTGATCTTAACTCCGGGTCCCATTGTAGAGCTGAGTGTGCAGCTCTTGATGTATGTTCCCTTGAGTGAAGCCGGCTTAGCTTTGATGATAGCAGACATAAGGCTCTGGAAGTTGTCCGCAAGCTGTTCCTCTGTGAAAGAGGCCTTTCCTATCGGCACATGGATAATATTGGCTTTATCAAGTCTGTACTCAATCTTACCTGCTTTGATGTCATTAACTGCCTTGGTAACATCCATTGTGACTGTTCCGGCCTTTGGGTTGGGCATGAGTCCCTTGGGACCAAGCACACGACCGAGACGACCTACAACACCCATCATGTCCGGTGTAGCAACTACTACGTCGAAGTCAAACCATCCCTCGTTCTGGATCTTCGGGATGAGCTCCTCTCCACCTACAAAATCAGCGCCTGCTGCCTGTGCCTCATCTAACTTTGTACCCTTAGCGAATACAAGAACGCGAACCTCTTTACCTGTTCCGTGGGGAAGCACTACAGCGCCTCTGATCTGCTGCTCTGCGTGACGTCCGTCACAGCCTGTACGGATATGTACCTCTACAGTCTCGTCAAACTTTGCAACTGCTGTCTTTTTAACAAGACCAACAGCCTCGGCTACATCATACTGTGTTGAACGATCAACAGCCTTTGCAGCCTCTACATATCTTTTTCCTCTTTTCATGTTTTACCTCCTGTGGTATTAGCGGGACATTAATTTGCGATTGGGTATCCCTCCCACGATCAAAGCATTCGTCTTTTTATAAAATATACTATCTGTTACTACAGGTCTTCGGATTACTCCTCAACCTTGACACCCATGCTGCGGCATGTTCCTGCGATCATGCTCATGGCTGCCTCCAAGGAAGCTGCGTTAAGATCAGGCATCTTAAGCTCTGCGATCTCCTGAAGTTTAGCCTTTGAGATCGTAGCAACCTTTGTCTTGTTGGGAACGCCCGAACCACTCTTGATGTTGCATGCTTTCTTGATGAGAACTGCTGCCGGCGGAGTCTTTGTGATGAAGCTGAAGCTTCTGTCAGCATAAACTGTGATAACTACAGGAACTATAGTATCACCCATCTCGGCAGTCTTTGCGTTAAACTGTTTTGTAAACTCTACGATATTCACGCCGTGCTGACCTAATGCAGGTCCGACCGGCGGTGCCGGTGTAGCTTTTCCGGCAGGAATCTGAAGCTTGATATAGCCTTCTACTTTCTTTGCCATTTTGGAAATTCCTCCTACTTTAATCTGTACTGGCACGATTACTCCGTAATCCTGCCCTGTCGGTCGAAACCATTGCAAATCATGACTTCGTCATGATGGTTTCTCCCTATTTATTGGCCTTTCTGACCTCTGCGAAACTTATCTCTACCGGTGTTTCGCGACCGAACATGTCTACATTGATCGTGACGATCTGCTTGGTCACGTTCATGGACTGGATAACGCCGACGGTGTCCTTCCATACTCCGCCTACGACGACTATCATGTCGCCCTCCTCGAAATCAACCTTGATCTGCTGCTCTGCGCCGATGCCAAGATTACGCATTTCAGTCTCCGTAAGCGGAACGGGCTTTGATCCCGGTCCCACGAATCCGGTGACTCCTCTCGTATTCCTGACAACGTACCAGGTCTCATCGTTCATGACCATATTAATGAGAACGTATCCGGGGAAAAGCTTACGCATAACCTGCTTTTTCTGTCCCTTCTCGTCCACCTCAACGGAATCCACCATGGGAACCCTTACCTCAAGTATCTGATCCTCAAGATGTCTGTTTTCAATAGTCTTGTCGATGTTTGCCTTCACCTTATTCTCATATCCGGAATAAGTGTGTGCAACATACCAGTTTGCCTCTGCCATACGCTCTCCTCATCCTACAGCTTGACCAGAAAATCAATCCCATACTGGATGATAAAATCCATAAGGGCGATCATGAGTCCTACCACCACCGAGATCACGATAACGGCAGTTGTCTCCTTAGCAGTTGCCTGCTTAGTCGGCCAGATGATCTTCTTGAACTCTGTCTTCACTCCGGTAAAGAAATTGTCCTTACTCGTCTCAATGCTCTTTTCTGATGATGCCATGTTAATCCTCTTTCACCTGAATCCGGATTATTTGGTTTCCTTGTGTAAAGTATGAGATTTGCAAAATCTGCAGTACTTCTTGGTCTCCATGCGGTCCGGATGGGTTTTCTTGTCTTTTGTCATGTTGTAATTACGACGCTTGCACTCTGTGCAGGC
>JAILBP010000191.1:0-2700 GCA_024680835.1 Lachnospiraceae bacterium
CCACGAATAGATAACGCCGGAAACAAGAGCCGCTACAGCCATTATAAAAAACTGGCTCGTGGTAACATTTGCTGAATAAATGGAATCAAACATAATCTACATCCTTTCTGTACTCATAAGCTTCTGCCTGAAAGCTTCCCCGTATTTTGAAAAACTGTTCTTTCTGATACAGCCCTCGTCCAAAATCCTTGAAAGCCACAGCGGAACCGCCTGCTGAACCTTTATCTCCAAAATGGTAACTCCCGGATCTTTCAGTAAGACCCCCTCCATGGAAGTTGTGAGATTCAGATCCTCTAACCTGTATCTGGGATTGTGATCTATGGTGAGCCTTAAATCGCCCCCCGGCTCAAAATACGCTTCCCTGTCATATATGATAAGACAGGCCGGCGACAGATCCCTGTAGTAATCCCTGAAATACACTATCTCCCTGTTGATCTGTCCGCCTGCGCAGATATCACCGCTGCCCGCAAAAAACTTTTCCACTTTCGGTATGGTGCTCTGCACCCGCCTTTTATAAACTATGCCATAAGCTTTTCGCTTGAGCTCGAGATATACCGGAGACTCCTCCGTGGCAAGCCCGTAAGATCTCAGCCTTATCTTTTCCTTAAATGCCGGCTTTTCCATAGATGTCCTGATAAGCCGGAAACTGGGTGTATCATAGTAGAGCGAAGCAATGGATGTCCGCCCGTACTGATCGAGCTCCATATGGCCTTTAAGCCTTTCCTTCAGAAACTCCGTCTGCTCCGCAGTGAGCAGGTACTTAAGCTCAAAACGTTTCATAACCACGATGGGCTCTGCCATGATCACACCTCCTTTCCTCAATCTCAAAAAACATCACAGATTCACCGTCACGATAAACGTTCCCTTTTCAACTTTTGCATGGATCCGGCCGTTATGCGCTTTCACAATGTCTTTCACCTTTGAAAGTCCCAATCCCGCTCCGGAAATATTCCTGGCGTTTTCCAGCATCGTGAACCTGTCAAACACCTGATCCGCTGACTGATCCGGCAGTTCGGTATCATTGGTCATCTTTACCGTGACGCGGGAATCATTTCCCGTGATCTCAAGTCCCGCAACTGACACCGAAAACTTAAGCGCATTATGTACAAGCTCTTCCAGCATCTCTCTGATGGCGCTCTCATCGCCTTCCATCACAACACCTTCACCCGCATTTACAGTAAGCGTCCTGCCGTTTGCCTTAAACTGCGGCTTTGCCGTCTCTGCCAGACTCATTGCCATGGCGGATATATCGAACTTTTCCATATTAAGGCTTTGATCGTCAAAGGAACCTGTCGCAGCCACATCCCTGACAAGGGATGTCAGACGCTTTACCTGGCGGTTAATGGACTGTGTCTCCGATGTCTCACCGTAGGTTTTTTCCATGGTTTCCGTATTGACGCTTATGATCGCAAGGGGTGTCTTGAATTCTTTCTCGACCTCGGATATAAATATCTTCTGTTTGCGATCTGTCTCCTCCAATGGTTTGAACAGCATATTGCCGATAAACATCAGGAAAAGATAACCTGTCAAAAGTCCCGCTGCAAGCCCGATCCCCGAGATCACCAGGATCCTGAATGAGGGAAGCAGCTCCCTGGCCACATCTATCACGATAACATAAGTTATGCCTTCCTCTTTGTAAACCCTGTATCTGTATGTGGTAGCCGTCCAGCCGGTGACCGCTTCTTCCAAAAGTCCCTCCGCCCAGGAGAGCGCCTCTTCCTCGGTGACAGCCGAGATCTTCATCTCGATGCACTCACTGTTACCCTCCTCATCAAAAGAAAAGGCAAAATACCTTAATGAGTCGGGCATCTCCGGTGAGTCAGGTCCTGTGGGACCCGCGCCCTCAGGGCGTCCTTCTTTGATATCAAAAGTTTTCCCGACAGGACCCTCAAGAGGCTTGAATTTACCGTGACCTTCCGCCAGTCTTTCCGTTATCCTGTCGGCATCATCCCCTGCCATGCTGATGCTGGCAACATTGATCGCACCCAGCACTACCGCCAGCAGCACAAATATTGATAGCATCGCATAACACAAAAAATGTTTTCTTGCTTTTTTCATATTCTTCTCCATATCCATGGTCCTAACAGGCACCACCTGTGGTGCATCCCTTAGGGCGGTCTACAGTCATCATTAGTTTTATCGACCGCTGTCTTCTGCACGGTCAGTATCCATCTTCCGCAGGATCTTAATATCTTGTGATCCATGATAACATGTGTGTAAAACCATGTCAAAAACATACCTGTAAAATGTGTTTAATCTATGGATTAAATGTGGAAAAATTGTATTCTCGCCAAATACAGGTTATCTCGTGCAAACAAAATAATCTGTATTCGACTCGTTGTCACACAAAAAAGCCTCCGCTCAAATGAACGGAAGCCCTCATATGTGTCTGATATTTATGATCTGAGAGTCAAAAGGCGATTCACTCCGGTCGGTGCAAAAACGGATGTACACCGGACATCCTGCACTCCACTTCTTGCTCATATCGGAGCGGGTCAATAAGTCTTGAATCATTAGATGTAATCAAAGATCTCCGGTCTCTTATATCCCTCGCTTGCGCCTGAGAGCTCTCTGTCATAACCCATAAAAAATACCGCTATGGTGTTGGGTCCCACATGGGAGCCCGTACAGAAATCGTAAGAGGTATTTATAAAATCGCGAAGCTTTACCTTTTCCTGAACCTTTTTCATGACCTCCAGC
>JAILBP010000203.1:0-4869 GCA_024680835.1 Lachnospiraceae bacterium
CAGTTTCTTTGCTTTCCCCCTGGGTTTGTATCCGGTCTCCCAGTCCCATTTATAGTTGTAGACCTCCACGCTGTCATCCGACAGCTTTTCGATCATATACATTTTCGTCTTTGCCTCAATACAGTCCGCTGTAATCAATGTAAACATCACGGCAACAACAGCCAATACCGCAAAATATTCTTTTCTCCTGAAAAACATATATCTACCTCCTTTATCTTTCATAAAAAAAGCACTAACTGCATTTTATCATTAAAATACAGTTAGTGCCATAGTATTTTATTATCTTAGCCCATCACGATCTGAACATCATGTGCAGCGCCGTCGTTAAATACCGGCAGGATGTTGCTGTCAACGGCATTTCCGTCTACCGTGACACTCTTGATGCCCTTGCATACATGATCAGGATTTGAAATGCTGATGTTGTAGGTAGCGTTTCTGAACTGTCTTGTAGCCTTCATGCCATCCCACGCAGCAGGTATTGACGGATCGATCTTGAGGCCGTCAAAGTCTGCCTGTATACCTAAGATGTACTGTGAGATAGCTACCATGTTCCATGCTGCGGTACCGGTAAGCCATGAGTTCTTGCCCTGACCGAAGTGATTGCCCGGCTTGCCGATATCGCTGCCTGCGTCCTTGCCGCCGATCATCTGACCGTAAACATAAGGCTCTGTCTTATGAATGTCGGATGTCTCCTCGGTGAATGCGGGAGCGATCTTTGAGTAGTATTCAAACGCCTTGTCACCTCTGCCGGCATAAGCCTCAGCACAGATGATCCATGCGTTATTGTGTGTGAAGATACCTGCGTTCTCTTTGTATCCGCCCGGATATGTAGAGATCTCACCGTACTGGATGTAGTACTTGGTAAATGCAGGGTTATTGAGCACGAGACCGAATTCGGTGTTAAGGTATTTGTCAATGGAATCAAGTGTCTTGATGTCAGCGCCCTCGTCCTTTCCGATCTCTGACATTACGGCAAAGCCCTGAGGCTCGATGAAGATCTTGCCTTCCTCACATTCCTTTGAACCCATCTTGGCACCTGTAGAATCATAAGCACGCAGGAACCAGTCGCCGTCGAATGCGCTCTCCATAACGTTCTTCTTCATCTTGTCGATCTCAGCCTGAGCTGCTGCAGCCTCATCATCCTTGCCCAAGTGCTTCAGGATGGAAACGTAATTCGGTCCGGTATAGGTGAAGAGTGTAGCCACCATGACTGACTCTGCAACCTTTGAATAACCGCCCTCTGCTGCGAACTTCGGATTGGTGTATGTCTGGAAGCTCTCGCCCGGTGTGTCTGAGTAGCATGAGAGGTTGATGCAGTCATTCCAGTCTGCACGCATTGCAAGCGGAAGTCCGTGAGGTCCTAAGTTATTGACAATGTGGTAGAAAGAAACCTTAAGGTGATCCAGCATTGTCTGTGCCTTGGACATATCATTGTCATAAGGAACCATCTCGTCTAAGATGCCCCAGTCTCCCGTCTCCTTGATGTATGCGGAAACAGAGAGGATCAGCCACAGCGGATCATCCGAGAAGTCTCCGCCGATATCGGCATTTCCCTTCTTGGTGAGGGGCTGATACTGATGGTAGCAGCCACCGTCCGGGAACTGTGTTGAAGCGATATCGATGATACGCTCTCTTGCACGGTCCGGGATCTGATGTACAAAGCCCAGAACATCCTGGTTGGAATCGCGGAAGCCCATACCTCTGCCGATACCGGACTCAAAGTATGAAGCGGAACGTGAGAGGTTGAATGTAACCATGCACTGGTACTGATTCCAGATGTTGACCATGCGGTTTACCTTGTCATCCGGAGTCTCAACATTCAATATACCCAGGAGCTTATCCCATGCAGCCTTAAGCTCTGCAAGTCCTGCAGCCACCTTCTCGGGAGTGTTATATTTTTCCATCATGGCGATGGCTTTTGTCTTGTTGATGGTCTTGCCGTCTGCCTCGAATTTCTCTGCAACCGGCATCTCAACATAGCCCAAGATAAATACAAGAGTCTTTGTCTCACCCGGAGCGAGCTTGATCTTCTTGTAGTGTGATGCGATGGGCGACCATCCGTCTGCAAAGGAATTTGTAGCCTTTCCGTCTGCAACCGCCTGTGGATTGTGGAATCCGTTATAGAGGCCGATGAATGCATCCCTGTCGGTATCATATCCGTCGATGGAATCATTGACGGTATAGAATGCGAAATGATCGCGTCTGTCTCTGTACTCTGTCTTATGGTAAATGGTGGATCCCGAAACCTCTACACGTCCGGTAGAGAAGTTTCTCTGGAAGTTTGTGCAGTCGTCCTGAGCATCCCACAGACACCACTCTGCAAAAGAGAAGAGATCGAATGTCTTGTCGGAATCGCCTTCATTGGTAAGCTTTACCTGCTGAACCTCACCGTCGTAATCCTGGGGAACAAAGAAAGTAACCTCTGCCTTAAGGTCGTTCTTTTTGCCGGTGATAACGGTGTATCCCATACCGTGACGGCACTCATAGCTGTCAAGCTCGGTCTTCACCGGAGACCATCCCGGATTCCAGATAGTGCCGCCGTCATTGATGTAGAAGTAACGACCGCCCATATCGATGGGAACATTGTTGTAACGATAACGCGTGATACGGCGAAGACGCGCATCCTTATAGAATGAATATCCTCCCGCTGTATTCGAGATCAATGAAAAGAAGCCCTGTGTTCCAAGGTAATTGATCCACGGATACGGTGTCCGGGGTGATGTGATGACGTATTCCCTGTTTGCGTCATCAAAGTAACCGAATTTCATCTTTGTAATACCTCCCTTTTTTCATGTATTGGGTTACAATGCTGCTTGAAAATGCAGCAATTTGTTTTGTTCAAAACACTTCTGTATCATACAACATTTGGGCATAAAAGACAAGTGATTTTAAACCCTGCACACCCCACCCGCCCTGCGGGCACCCTCCAGGAGGGGAGAGCTTCAGGGGTTATATTATATCTCCCTCCAGCTTTGCGGCGATGGACTCGTCATCCACGTCCACAACGCGGATCTCTTTCTTGTACATGATATCGTAGAGTACAGGGATGATAAACAAGGTCATGAAGGTAGCGTAGAAAAGACCTGCTGCCACGACGATGGCCATTCCCTTCGACATCTGCGCACCGAGGTCATCCCCTACCACCATTGCCATCATGGCGAGGATGGTGGTGAATGCGGTCATGAGGATCGGACGCATCCTGACCTTACCTGCCTGTATCAAAGCCTCACGCCTCTCAAGACCGCTGACACGCAGCTGGTTGACATAATCCACGAACACGATACCGTTATTCACCACGGTACCCATCAACATTACGAAGCCCAAAAGGCTTATGATAGAGAGTTGCTGGCCGAAGGCCACCAGGCCGAACATACCGCCCGTAAACGCAAGGGGCACGGTAAATATGACGATAAACGGTGATAACAGACTCTGGAACTGAGCCACCATTACCAGATAAACCAGCAGAGCGCCCAAAGCCATGAGCTTTGCCATCTGCTCCAGCATATCCCTTACGCTCTCGGTCTCTCCGCCGAAGCTGTAATATATTCCCTCTGGGAATTTGTAATTGTCCAGAAGGGTCTGAAGTTTTCTGGACTGGATCGTGGTATTGTAGCCGTCAGCGGTAGCCGCCGTAACGCTGAGGTGGTAGTCATTGTTGGTGCGGGAGATCGACGAATAACCCGGCTCAGTCTCAAGCCTTGCAAACTCGGAAAGCTTGTGTGTCTCTGTGGTGGTGACACCCTTGTCATCCGTAAGGTTCACGGTGAACTCCATGTCCAGAAGGTTTTCCTTGGTGAGAGTATTGGTCTCATCCACTATGAGCACGTCCATATCCGTATCATCGATAGTCAGCGATACAGCCGTCTTTTCGGTGGTAAGTCTGGATGCGATCTCCTGATAAATTCCCGCAGTGGTCAGAGTATAACTCATGGCCTTATCCCTGTCTATGATAAGGTGAAGCTGTGAATCGGACTCTTCCTGACCGTTTGAGACTTCCTCAAATCCTTCTACCTCCGATACAAGCTCCGCAATATCCTCACTGACCTCCAGAAGCTTTGAGGGATCGGTTCCGTAGAGCTCGACCGAAAGTCCGCTGCCCAGAAGATCTGACATTGATCCCATCATGTTGCTGGATGCGGTAACCTCGCAGTCCAGATCCTTCGTGGTGTTCTCTATATCGTCCATAATGCGGTTGATCTCCGCAACGGATGAAACACCCTCCTCCGGCAAAACATAGAGTGAGTAGTTGTAGAAGTTATCTCCGGATGACATGCCCATCAAAAGATTAACTCCGGAGCTTGCTCCCATGGCGCCCACGAAATCAACGCCTTCTATTTTCAACAGTCTGTCGCAGACCTCGTCGGTCAATGCGTAAGCCGAATCCCTGTCGTAATCCTCGGGTATTGTCACAGATACGGAGATCTCATCACTGTTCATGTCCGGAATGAGGACTATACCCATATTCACTATGAGAAAAACAGCTATTCCGAAAAGACCGATGGCGATGGTTAAGGGGATAACTTTAA
This sequence comes from Lachnospiraceae bacterium, assembly GCA_024680835.1. GTDB lineage: Bacteria > Bacillota > Clostridia > Lachnospirales > Lachnospiraceae > RGIG6904. Next base: position 4,527 of record JAILBP010000203.1, read on the forward strand.
TGCGCAAGCCAAACTCCAGCGCCTTTCCGTAAGCATTCTGTATCGCCTCAAACACACGGCCGATCTTGTTTTCTTTTTCTTTTTTCAGCATTACCGATCCCATGGTGGGCACCACGGTAACGGATACGATGAGGGATGCCATCAGGGCAAAGGATATCGTCAAGGCGAAGGGCAGCATAAGGCTTCTCACCATACCGCCGGTAAATACCATGGGGAAGAACACACATATGGTGGTAAGCGTCGATGCTACAACGGCACCCAGCACCTGTTTGGTGCCGTGGACGGAAGCCTGGGGAGCCGTCAGTCCCTTCGACCGCAGTCGGTAAATATTCTCTATGACGAC
>JAILBP010000171.1:0-26602 GCA_024680835.1 Lachnospiraceae bacterium
CTGGAATCAGTCACTTTACATACATGATACAGACAGCCGCGATAGCGGCAGTAGAGCCTGACAAGGCAACTCTGCCAGCTTGGCTTCGCAGATTGCCGATGTCAGGGCGAGTCTGTAGAATGTATGTAAAGTGGCTGTGAAAAGTAACGTCAAAAGACGATCCTCTTGTAGTCGAAGCCCCAGTTGCCCTTGCCTGCAACCTCGGCGTTCTCTACTGCAACTGCCTTGTCACCCTCCAGGACATAAGCAAGGCTGACGAAGACCTTAACCTTATCGCCCTTGTACAGCGGGTTGTCGGTGAGCTGTCTGTATGCTGTTATCACCGTATCGTCAAAGACTCTGATCTTCACCTCGAGATCCGTGCCTCTGAATGAAGTCTGCTCCACAACACCGCTCACAGCGCTGCCCGGGAACTGTACTCTGGACTCTGTCTTATTGATCAATATATACTCGGGACGGACTACAGCCTTTGTGCCTTCCGGAAGCTTCTCAAATCCCTTGAATCTGTTGATACCCTCCACTACCGTAGGCTCGCCGATAAACTGGGCGACAAAGGCCGACTGCGGATTTCTGTAGATATCTATGGGAGACCCCACCTGCTCTATCTTTCCTTTGTTTGTGACGATGATCTCGTCGGCAACCTCGATGGCTTCCTCCTGATCATGGGTTACGAAAATACTGGTGATGCCCACCTGACCGATGAGTTCCTTGAGCCAGCTTCTGAGTTCTTTTCTGACCTTTGCATCGATGGCTGCGAATGGCTCATCCAAAAGCAACAGATTCGGCTGGGTGGCAAGGGCTCTCGCGAATGCAACTCTCTGTCTCTGACCGCCTGAGAGCTGGTTCGGGTAACGTTTTTCCATGCCCTTAAGACCTACCAGCTCTATAAGTTCATTGACACGGTCTTTTATATCCGCTTCCTTCCACTTCAATACGCGAAGACCGAATGCAACGTTCTCGAATACGGTCTTGTATCTGAAAAGGGCGTAGCTCTGGAACACAAATCCTACTCCTCTTTTGGCGGCGGGAATGTCATTGACGAGCTTTCCGTCTATGTAGATCTCACCGTTGTCCGCAGTCTCAAGACCTGCCAGTATACGCAAGATGGTGGTCTTACCGCTTCCGCTGGGTCCAAGAAGACCGATAAGTTTTCCTTTTTCCACGGTGAAGCTCACATCATTGGAAGCCTGAAAATCACCGAATGTTTTGTTTACATGCTTGAACTCCACAAACGCATTTGTGTTGTTTTCCTGTGTATTCTCCGTTTTAATGCTGTTTTCTGCCATTTTTTTCTCTCCTTCGGTGAATCTCTTAATCTACTTTTTTACCCTTATGTTCCAACACGTTTCTGAGTACCAGTATTATCACGGCCATAACTACCAGAACTGCCGACATGGCGAAGGCTCCGGTGAAATCATAGCCCTGATACAAAAGCTCAATATACAAAGGTACTGTGTTCGTCTTTCCTCTCAGATGTCCAGACAGGACGCTGACCGCACCGAACTCTCCCATGGCACGGGCCGCACACAGCACGATACCATACAAAAGAGCCCACTTGATATGGGGGAAGGTGATCTCCTTGAAGATCTTGAAACCACTTGCTCCCATGAGTGCCGCAGCCTCCTCCTCGTCCGTTCCCTGAGCTGTCAGCACCGGTATGAGCTCTCTCGATATGAATGGGAAAGTCACGAAAATGGTTGCCAGCACGATACCCGGAACCGCGAATATAATGTCTATGCCCGCATTATGCAATATCGGATATATGGCGCTCTGACGGCCGAAGGTCAGCACATATATAAGACCTGCTATGATGGGTGATATCGTAAGCGGAAGATCTATGAGCGTTGATACAAGTTTTTTCCCTTTGAAGGTGAATTTTGTGATACACCATGCCGCAAAAACACCGAAGATGGTATTCACAACGACTGCAAAGAAAGTAGCCTCCAACGTCAGCAGCACTGCCTTCAATGCATATTTGTCGGTTATGGATTTTATAAACACGCCCACACCCTCTCTGAAGGCTGTGGCTATAACATATATCAGCGGCAATATCAGCATGACTACCAGAAAAAAGGTACTGATGCCTATGAGCAGCCATTTCACAAAACCACTGTTATTCCTGATTTGCATTCTATCCCTCCTGTTTATCTTAACAGCACGATTTCCACGAAATCCTGCACATACTACTCAATACCACTGACGATCTTTGAGGTGCGGCTCTGTATCAGCGCATTCACGAACAATATGATGAATGCCATCAATAACATCATGAGTGCTATTGACGTAGCGCTGGCGTAGTCGTACTCCTGAAGCTCGAACATGATCAAAAGAGGCGCTATCTCAGTCTCAAAGGGAGTATTACCCGCAATGAACACAACGCTGCCGTACTCTCCGATGCTCCTGGCGAATGCCATTGTAAAGCCTGCTATGAGTGAGGGCATGATCTCCGGCAGAACCACATGCCTGAAGATAAAGCCTCTGTTCGCTCCCATGATGCTGGCAGCTTCCTCGTACTCGGGCTCTATCTTTTCCAGCACCGGCTGAACGCTCCTGACCACGAAGGGAATACCTATGAACACCAGTGCCACCGTAATACCCACTCTGGTATAGGCGATCTTTATGCCGAACCTGTCGAAAAATGATCCCACCCAGCCGTTGGTGACAGTAAGGTGTGTGAGGGAGATACCGGCAACCGCTGTAGGCAATGCGAAGGGCAGTTCTATGATGCCGTCCATGATCCTCTTGAAGGGGAAGTCATATCTCACCAAAACCCATGCTATGATAAGACCCATAATGGCATTTATGACAGAAGCCACAAAAGCCGTCTCAAGGCTCACCACATAGCTGGCAACGACTCTGCTCCTGGTGACCGTATGTATGAACTCCTGTGGTGAAAGCTGTGCCGAGAACACCACAAGTGAACAAAGGGGTATGATCACAACAAGGCTTAAGATCGCCATCGTAATGCCAAATGACAATCCAAAGCCCGGAATAACGCTTTTCGATTTCTTTTTTTTCTTCTTTTCCATGTCTAATTCCCGATTAAAGTCAACTGTATCAGATACAGCTCATTTCGTGCAAACACGATAAGCTGTACCTTGCTCGTTATCAACAACATATCACCCCGTTTTTACGCGGGGTGATATTATTATGGAAAACATCATGTTTTCCGTCAAGTATCAAATTTTATTTTTCCTCATAGATCTGGTCGAATACTCCACCGTCTACAAAGTGTTTTTCTGTAGCTGCTGTCCAGCCGCCAAATGCATCGATGGTCACCATATCAACATCCGGGATGATCCACTTGCCATCCTCCGGAATCTCCTTGATAACTCTTGAGTCTGTGTTGAAAACATACTCATTCAGGATATCCTTGTTGTAAGGTCTGTAGTAGTTCTCAGCTACGAGATGCTGTGCATCATCTGAGTAAAGATACTGAAGATACTCTTTTGCAAGCTCTCTTGAACCTCTCTTGTCTACAACTTCATCTACAATGGCTACTGTAGGCTGGCAGTAGATTGAAGTTGAAGGAATAACGATCTCATACTCGCCCGGATACTGCTTGAGTGAAAGGAATGCCTCATTCTCCCATGAAACCATTACATCACCCTGCTTGTTCTCTACGAAAGATGTTGTGGAACCTCTTGCACCGGAATCGAGAACTACAACGTTCTCAAAGAACTTGCCTACGCTGGCCTTAACTTCATCCTCGCTCTGACCCTGCTGCTCAAAATAATACCATGCTGCAAGGTAGTTCCATCTTGCTGCACCACTGGTCTTCGGGTTCGGTGCTATGACTCCAACATCATCTCTTACCAGATCATCCCAGTCCATGATGTTCTTGGGATTGCCGCTTCTTACCAGGAATACGATGGATGATGTATAAGGAGCGCTGTCGTTATCAAACTCTGATGTATAACCATCCTCGATCAGGCCTGCATTTTTTACCGCATCCACATCAGCCTCGAGGGCAAGTGTTACAACGTCAGCCTCAAGTCCGTTGGCAACCTCAAGGGCCTGCTTACCGGATCCGCCGTGGCTCTGTGTTATCTCTATATCGTCGCCGGTCTTATCTTTCCAGTAAGCCTTGAAGATCTCATTGTAATTTGCATAAAGCTCTCTGGTGGGATCGTAAGAAACATTTGTAAGCTCCAATACCTTGCTGCCTGAAGCTGAACCTGAAGCCGAACCTGCGTCGGTACTGCCACAACCTGCAACACCTGCTGCAAGTGCTACTGTCAAAATTCCGGTGATCAATCTCATTGCTCTGCTTTTCATTTCACTCTCTCCTTTTCCCGGGCTCTCTTCGCAACGCCCTGTCTTTTTTCATCTTATGTTTGGGATTATAGGCAATCCAATTTCAGAAAACAAACCTTTAGTTTGAAATCGTTTTCATTTGTGAAGTGCCAAGTGGTCGTACAAAGAGATTTCAGAACGTAAAAAGGCAACAAAAAAACGGTTCCAGCCTGTGGAAACCGTTTTTGTCGAAAACGTAACCACCTTGTATTATCAAGGCGTTTGCGCGATTTTTATACTGTTTTTATCGCCATGCTCTCATTTTATGTTCTCACTGTACTCAAAACAGCTCTCTCTGAGCATGAGCTGACCGTCAAGCTCCATCTTTATCACCGATCTGTGACCTCCCGTGATCCTGTCATATAACAGCATAACCGCGAAACGTCCCATCTCCTCTTTCGGCAAAGAAACGGTAGACAGCATGGGCTTTGAGTACTGAGCCCTCTCTATATCATCGCTGGATATGATGGATATCTTTTTGGTCCTGTTCTTGGACTTGGCCATCGCCCTGAGCATCCCCAAAGCAGTTATATCATTGGCGCAGTATATGCCCGTGGGTGTTTCGCCGGATTTCAGTATGTTTTCCATTATATCGAAGCCGGCGGCCTCCGTCTGTTTTGTCTCGTATATAAATCCGGGCACCATCTCTATATCATTTTTGGCAAGAGTCTCTGAAAAGCCCTTATACCTCACCTCGTTGCGGCATTCTCCCACATATCCGATATCCCTGTGTCCCAGCTTTATCAGGTATTCCACAGCCATGGAGGCGACCTTGCGGCCGTCGCAGGTTATCTCATCAACCTCCCTGTTGGTGGAGTTACGGTTTACGCTCACCACGTTCACAAAACGGCTTTTCAGCTTTTTCAGAATTTCCTTATTGCATCTTCCTATGACGATGAGCCCGTCGCATTTTCCGTCGGTTTCCGCATAAAGCTCATCCACCAGCTTGTCCGGATTAGATGCCTTGCATTTCTTGTCATCGGAGAAAACAGAATTGTACCAGACACCTGACAGTATGCAGGACTTTTTGTGTATCTCCGTCTCCACGACACGCAAGAGCTCCGAGAAGAATGGGTCCGTATGTGTCTTTTCCGTTCTGGTCATCAGCACATAAAGATAATATGTTTTCTCAACCGAGGTATTGACACCTCTTTTGAGATTGCGCGCAGCCTCATTTGGTACATAGTCAAGCTCCATGGCCGCATCCCATATTCTCTTCCTCAAGCCCTCGTCCGCGCAGTGATAATCCGGGTTGTTTAAGACTCTGGACACCGTCGCGGGGGAAGAGCCCGCTGCTTTTGCAATATCTTTTATAGATGCCATTGTACACCTCTCAGATCATTCATCTTCTCCGGTTTTGAATAATGCATCAACAAACTGTTCCGGGTTAAACTTTTCCAGATCGTCTATGGTCTCACCCACGCCGATATATTTGACCGGGATTGAAAGAGTAGAGGCTATAGCTACCGCAATACCGCCCTTGGCAGTTCCGTCCATCTTGGTGAGCACTATGCCTGTCAGGTCGCAGACCTCTGAAAACTCCTTCGCCTGGGATATGGCATTCTGACCTGTGGTGGCATCCAGTACTATAAATGTCTCCCTGTTGGCTTCCGGCCATTCCCTGTCTATAACGCGGTTGATCTTCTCGAGCTCGTTCATCAGATTCTTTTTGTTGTGAAGACGACCGGCGGTGTCTATCAGCAGAACATCCGTATTTCTGGACTTAGCCTTTGTGACAGCATCATACACAACAGATGCGGGATCGGCGCCGTCCACTCCGCCCGTCATATCAACACCTGCCCGCTCTGCCCATGTGGCAAGCTGGTCTCCTGCAGCCGCACGGAAAGTATCCGCTCCTGCTATGGCGCATTTTCTGCCCGATGCCTTCAGCTTATCGGCGAGCTTGCCCACGGTGGTAGTCTTTCCGACTCCGTTGACACCCACGAACAACAGCACGCTCTTCTGAGTCTCAAAATCATAGAAGTTTTCTTCCACATGCATCATCTCTTTGATGGAATCTATGAGAAGCTGCCTGCAGGCCATGGGCTCATGGACTCTCTGTTCCACTACTTTCTCCTTGAGACCGTCCATGATCTTCTCCGTGGTCTCCACTCCCATATCGCCCATGATGAGCATTTCCTCTAACTCATCATAAAAATCATCGTCTATGACCTCAGCTCCGGCGAAGACCGTGTCCATACCATATACGATATTATCTCTTGTCTTTTTTAATCCTGCCAGCAATCTGCTGAAAAATCCTGCCATGGTTTTACCTGTTTCTTTCTGTGAATTGTGATCTTTTAAATCCTCAGTCAGCTACCTCTATGTTAGCTCTCCCTCAGTCGGCTACCCCTCAGTCAGCCTGCGGCTGACAGCTCCCCTGAGAGGGGAGCCTTTAAAAAAGCTATTTCTTTGGAGGTTGGTCGAGCTGGGCGTCTATAAGGTTTACGGATACCAGAGCAGAGACGCCCTTCTCCTGCATGGTGATACCGTAGAGACAGTCTGCGGCGTTCATGGTACCTCTTCTGTGAGTTATCACTATGAACTGTGACTTATCTGTCAGTTTGCTCAAATACTTGGCAAATCTGTCAACATTGGGATCGTCCAAAGCCGCCTCTATCTCGTCCAAAAGACAGAAGGGTGAGGGCTTAAGGTTCTGTATCGCAAAAAGCAGTGATATTGCCGACAGAGCCTTTTCTCCACCGGATAGCTGCATCATGTTCTGAAGCTTTTTGCCCGGCGGCTGCGCTATGATACGTATGCCGCATTCCAGAATGTCCACGTTGCCGTTTTCATCCTCCACAAGCTCCAGCTCTCCCTTACCGCCGCCGAAAAGCTCCTTGAATGTCTTATTAAACTCTTCTTTAATACGCTCGAATTTCTCGGTAAACTGGGCGCGCATACCGCTCTCCAGCTCCTCTATGAGTTTCACAAGTGAGGCCTCTGCTTCCACCAGATCATCTCTCTGAACCTTCATAAAGCTGTATCGCTCGTTCAGCTCCTTGTAATCCTCCAAAGCATTGACATTTACATTGCCTAAAGCCTTGATCTCATCCTTAACCCTTGAGATATTTCTCTTAAGCTCCTGAAGGTTGGTAAACCTTTCATCCCTGAGGTCTGTACATGCATGCAGCGTAAGCTCATACTCCTGCCACATATAAGAATTCTGGTAAGAAAGATTGTCCTCCAGCTTTCTCTTCTGTTCACCGAGTCTGTAGGTTTCACGCTCGAGAGCAGAGATGCGGCCGTTTACCTCCTCGACCTTGCTGTAAAACTCTTTATTCTCAGCGGAAAGTTTTTCCTTCTCGGAAGCATTTTTCTTCTGCTCTTCCTTAAGGCTCTCTATCTCCTTTGCTCCTGCTTTTATGCGGTCTTCCAGCTCTTTGATGGCTTTTTCTTTTTCCCTGACATCGGCGGTGGATTCCTTAAGGCTTTTATCAATATCCACACTCTCCTCTTTGAGCTTTTCGATCTCAGCCGTAAGTCTTTCTATGTTCTCGGATGCAAAGCCTGCCTTCGCTTTTGCGGAAGCCTCATCAATCTGAACCTGCTGATAAGCAAGTTTTTCCCTCTCCTCATCAAGACCTAATTTATCGGTCTCTTTTGACAGCTCTGCCGATCTCTGCTCCAGCTCTTCCTTTCTCTTCTCGGCATTTGTAAGCTCGGATCTGTCCTTCTCAAGCCGGGACTTCAACTCCTGCTCTTCCGCCTTCAGGCGTTTCTGCTCTCCTGCCAGATCCGAGTGAACACGCTTTGTCTGTTCAGCCTGCTCTTTTAATCTGCTGAAATTGATCTCTGCTGTGTTTTTCTCTATGGCGAGTTTTTGAAGATTTTCCTTAACCTCATCGAAATCCATCTCATACACGGCTCTCGCCATCTCGCCGTCATCGATCTTTTTGGACAGATCTTTTATGACGGAAGCAAGGCTCTTGACTTTCTTTTCAAGCTCGATGATCTCGCGGTTCCTGCCCAAAAGATTGCTGTTATTCTTGAAAGCGCCGCCGGATACAGAACCGCCGGGGCTTAAATACTCTCCCTCCAATGTTACGATATGAAGGCTGTAGGAATGTTTTTTGGCGATGGCATAAGCGTTGTCGATATTATCTACCACCACAACTCTGCCTAAAAGGTACTTATATACCTCCCTGTATTTGTCGTCGCATTCCAACAGCGTATCGGCCATACCTATGGCACCTTTGTCATCAAGCGCTGTCTCATATTTGGAAGTATCCGAACCCTTAACACTGGTGAGTGGCAAAAAAGTAGCACGTCCGAACCTGTTCTTTTTGAGATACTCGATGAGCTCCTTTGCGGTGCGCTCATTGTCAGTCACAATATTCTGGATATTACCGCCTAAAGCTGTCTCTATGGCAGTCTCATACTTTTTCTCCACGGACATGAGCTCGGCTACCACTCCCAGAACTCCGGGAGTATCGGCCTTCTTTTCCATTATCTTCTTGGTGGTCTGGCCGTATCCGTCATACCGCTCCGCAATGTTCACCAAGGCCTCATGCCTTGATCTCACTGAGTTAAACTCATTCTGAGTCTCGGAAAGCTTCTGTTTGTCCGAATCTATGCTCTCGGTGCGGGTCTTTATCTCCTGTTCAATGGATTTGAGACGATCTGCGGTTTCGCGACCTCTCTTCTCCACATCCTCTAAGACCTTCTGCGCCTCCTTCATCTCCTTCTCGGCGACGGCTTCCTCGCTGGCTCTCTCGATGGAACGCTTGTTTATATCTGCCTGTTTTATGACTATCTGCTCGGAAAGCGTTACATTCTTCTGAATAGACACTTTTTTTGCAGCCATCTCATTCATAAGATCCAGGATCTCATTTTTGCAGGCTTCATTCTCATCCCTGCTCTTTGAAAGCTTAGCCTGTATCTCGGAGAGTCTTCCGGCGGCAGCCTTTGTCTTCTCGGCGGCACTGCTCACATCGGAATCCAGAGACTTTTTATCTTTTTCATGGGAAGCCTTTTCCTTTGTCTTCTCCTCTATCTCATCAGCTATGGCCGCTTTTCTGTTAATGAAATGTTCATCCGATACCGCGGCGGAATTGATCTGCTCGCGATAAACATTGATCTGACCTTCCAGCTTTTCTCCCAAAAGACCGGCTTCATTAAGCTTTTCACTGATCTCCGCTGATTTCCTGTCTATATGGTCCATAGACTCCTGCAGAGTCTCATAGGCTTCTTCGTTTTTCTGCTTTTCCTGTCTGACATTTCCAAGATCCCGCTCGGCAATATCAAGGTTTTCACCGACTTTGGTCAGCTCTCCCCTGATGCGCTCCGTCTCCAGAAGATAAGCATTCACGTCATAGATCTTGAGCTCTTCCTTCTTTTGGAGAAATACCCTTGCGGACTGGGCCTGCTTCTCAAGAGGGATCAGCTGCCTCTCCTGCTCAGTCAGGATGTCATTAATGCGGACAAGATTCTCCCTCTCGCTCTCAAGCTTCTTTTCCGTGGCGTTTCTGCGGCGCTTGAATTTCACTATACCGGCAGCCTCATCAAAGAGCTCTCTTCTCTCCTCGGGACGACCGCTTAAGATCTTGTCGATCTGACCCTGTCCTATGATGGAGTAGCCCTCTTTACCTATTCCCGTATCATAAAAAAGCTCCTGCACATCTTTTAATCTGCAGGGGTTTCCGTTTAATATGTATTCACTTTCACCGGAGCGGTATACCCGTCTTGCGACTGTAACCTCCGCATAGTCAATGGGCAGCGCCCTGTCGGCGTTGTCAAATGTAATGGCAACATAAGCGTAACTTAAGGGTTTTCTGTTCTCGGTGCCCGCAAAGATAACATCCTGCATGGATGCTCCTCTCAACTGCTTGGCGCTCTGTTCGCCCAAAACCCAGCGGACCGCATCGGCAATGTTACTCTTACCACTGCCGTTGGGGCCCACTATTCCGGTAAAGCCCTTGTCAAACTCAAAGAAAAGCTTGTTTGCAAAGGACTTAAATCCCTGTATCTCAATACTCTTTAAGTACATTCTAATTTCCCTTCAATTTCATAAGAGCTACGTAGCTGGCTTCTTTTTCGGCGTCCTTTTTAGTGTGTCCGACGCCTTCTCCCATCTTCTCGCCCTGAACGTACACAGCTACCCTGAATGTCTTGGCATGGTCCGGACCGCTCTGGTCTATTATCTCATACACGGCTCTGCCCATACCTCGCCCCTGTGTCTCCTCCTGAAGCAGCGATTTGGCATCATGGAACAGGGCTTTTTTCTCTGTGTTCACCAAAACAAAACGATGGATGAAAGCCTTTGCGCTCTCATATCCCCCGTCAAGGTACATTGCGCCTATCATGGCTTCCACAGCATCAGACAGGATCGACTTTCTGGTGCGCCCGCCTGTCTTCTCTTCTCCGTGAGCCATACGGATGTAATCGCCCAGCTCCAGCTGAACCGCAGTCTCATTTAATGAAACCTCGCACACTAACGCAGCTCTGATCCTGGTGAGCTCACCTTCCGGACACTGGGGATATTTCTGATATAAAAATTCACTGGTCACCAGCTCAAGAACCGCATCACCCAAATATTCCAGGCGCTCGTTATCGGCACCTGTAAGGTGCCTCTCATGCGCATAGGAACTGTGTGTCAGTGCCTGAGCTAAGAGACCAGCATTCACAAAGCTATAACCTATAGCTTTTTCAAGTTCCTGCTGTTCTCTCATAAGAATCTCTCCCAATGGTTATTTCTTATCCTATAGCTGCCTTGATCTTCTCTACCGCATCACCTACAGTAGTGATATTCTCTGCTTCCTCTGCAGGTATCACGATCTCAAATGCCTCCTCAATACCCATAATGATCTGATAAATATCAAGTGAGTCTGCGGTAAGATCATCCTTGAATGATGTCTCCTCTGTAATGTCAGCGGGATCTACACTCAAAACCTCCACTATAATGTCTCTGACTTTCTCAAATTCCATGTTTTGTTCCATCCTTTCCGTTGTCATGTCTGAAAAAATAAAATATAAATAGCTTTCACCGTCATGCATCCGGATCGACGCACCTGAAACCCGGCACATATTCCGTCAGCATTATAACTTTACAATATATATAACACTTTTCGTATATTTATCAAGTAAAATATTACTATTATAGTGCTACCACTGTTACTATTCGCAGCCAATATCATGTAGTATACAGGCTCACTGCATCAGGAACTCTCCTATCTTCGCATTTATATCCTGCTCCTTGAAGGTCACGCACTGTAAAATAGTATTACGGATCTCACCTGCCTTTGATGATCCGTGAGTCTTTACCACAAGCCCTTTGCAGCCCAAAAGCGGTGCGCCTCCATACTCCGAGGTATCAAAACCCTTAAGGGTTTTCTTGAGCGCCGGTTTAGCCATTGCTGCACCGATCTTTGACACTGTGGATGACATAAGACCTTTTTTGATCATGCTGATCAGTGTAGAACCAAGACCCTCATAAAGCTTTAAAATGACATTGCCCACAAAAGCCTCGCACACTATGACATCAGCAGCGCCCTTAGGGATATCCCTGGCCTCGATAGATCCGATAAAGTTTATGTTCTTTAATTCCTTCAGAAGAGGATATGTCTCTTTTACCAGAGCATTTCCCTTCTCTTCCTCAGCGCCGATGTTCACTATGGCGACTCTCGGATTCTTTACTCCTGTCACGTGCTCCATGTATATGGAACCCATCTGGGCAAACTGCACAAGATGTGAAGATCTGGCGTCCACGTTAGCTCCGCAGTCCAACAGCAGAGCCACACCGTTCTCCGTAGGTATGAGGGGAGCTAAAGGCGGTCTTTCAATTCCCTTTATGCGACCCACCAAAAGCGTACCTCCTGCCAATACAGCACCTGTATTACCGGCTGAGACAAAGGCATCGGCCTCTCCTTTTTTTACAAGGTTAAGTCCCACCACCATGGATGAATCCTTTTTTCTGCGGATCGCATCTACAGGCGGCTCAGCCATCTCTATCATCTCCGTAGTATGCACAACAGTGCACCCATGCGCATCCGACATGCCGTTTTCAGCAAGCTCCTGCCTGATCCTGCCTTCATCTCCGCAGAGAAAGATCTCTATGTCGTCCCTCTCACTAAGCGCCATACATGCGCCTTTTACAATCTCAGAGGGGGCGTTGTCTCCTCCCATGGCATCCAAAGCGATCCTTGTGCTCATAGCAAACTCCTTTCAAAGAAAAAACCTCCCGCAACCGGGAGGTATCAACAACATGATCAATCCATTGCGATGATCTCTTTTTTATTGTATTTTCCGCAGTTCTTGCATACTCTGTGCGGAACCATAAGAGAACCACATGTGCTGCACTTTACAAGCGCGGGAGCGCTCATCTTCCAGTTAGCTCTTCTCTTATCTCTTCTACCTTTTGAAGATTTGTTTTTTGGACAGATAGACATCTTTTACACCTCCTTACAACGAAATTATGTCTAAACCTTACGCCTCGCACACCGTATCAAACCGTCGTGCGATCCGGCTGCAGGTCTTCTCTCAATGTCGCACTCGAAAAATTATACTTTATAGAACTTTTCGTGTCAACATATTTTTTTATTTTTCTTTGGTTACAGGTTACTATTCACAGTTATCTCAATGTATATCCCGGCTCGACCACATACATACACCCTGCTGTTCGTGTGTGATATGTTCACATGTATTAAGCTGCTGACAGCTTATTTTGCACGACCGGGGTCAATGGATACTGCCTGATATTTATCATACAGATCGGGGCGTCTATCCCGGGTGCGTTCAAGTGACTGTTCAAAACGCCACTTATCAACCTTAGCGTGATCGCCGGATATCAGTATTGGTGGAACGGCTTTTCCCATCCAGACTTCCGGTCTTGTGTATTGCGGATACTCTAACAGCCCCTCCTCGAAGGACTCTCCGACACCGCTCATCTCATTGGTGAGAACTCCCGGCACCATACGGCTCACTGCATCGCACACCACCATGGCTGCCAGCTCACCGCCGGTCAGGACATAATCACCTATGGAGATATTGTCGGTGACAATAGCATCCAGCACTCTCTCGTCTATGCCTTCATAATGACCGCAGAGGAGTATGAGGGAATCTTCACAGGCGAGTTCCTTGGCCTTTGACTGGTTGAAAACCTCTCCCTGTGGTGTCAGATAAACACACCTGGCCTTTTTATCCTGCCCTGTCTTAAGGATTTCCGTCTCATCCGGTAGCTCCGACAGCCCGGGAAGCCTTCCGGTCCTTATCTTCTCCGTGACAGCCCTGTAACAGTCATATACAGGTTGTGGTGTCATGAGCATTCCGGCTCCGCCTCCGTAAGTATAATCATCAACCTTGCGATGACGGTCTTTCGTGTAATCCCTGATATTCACTGCGTTAAGGCTTATAATACCTTTGTCCATGGCCCGTCCTGTAATGGATGTGGACAATGCATGCTCTACCATCTCAGGAAAGAGCGTCATAACATAAAAATCCATGGTTTTATCCCTGCGTAAATCTGCTAAAGATCCATAAGTCCATCCAAAAGATGCACTTCCATCAGACCCGCCTCCAGATCAACATTCAAAACGCACTGTCTGATGTTTGGGATCAGTATCTCTCTGCCATTTCCCTTCACCACATAAACATCATTGGCTCCGGTCTCTATGATGTCATCGATGACACCAAGATCCTCACCTTCATCCGTATGTACCTGAAGTCCGTAGAGATCCTTGAGATAATACTCGCCTTCCTCAAGAGGGATGGCATTTTCTCTTGTGACATAAAGCTCGCTCTTCTTAAACTTTTCGATATCGTTGATATCATCATAGTCTTTGAACTTTAAGATCACCAGATTTTTGAAATATCTGGCTCTCTCCGCCACAAGGTCTATCCGCTCTCCTCCGGGCGTGATCAGCACAGTGTCCTTTAACGCATCAAAGCGTCTGACGTCATCCGTCAGCGGGAACACCTTGACCTCACCCTTAAGTCCATGGGTATCGGTTATAACACCGATCTGAAATAAATCGTCTTTTGTCATAAAGCCTCTGAAATCCAAGCTCAAGCTCCGTTATCTGCCAATCTCCACATCCACTCTCTTGTCTGTCTTTGCGGATGCAGCCTTGACAACAGATCTGATGGCCTTTGCTATACGTCCCTGCTTGCCGATGACCTTCCCCATATCTTCGGGATCCACATTAAGATTGATCACTATGGAGCGATCAGTCTCTTCCTCTGTCACGACAACATTTTCAGGATGATCAACAAGAGCCTTGGCAATTACCTCTACTAATTCTTTCATTGCCTACCTCTCTATTTCTCTGTTACACCTGCAAGCTTAAAGATCTTAGCTACTGTCTCTGTAGGCTGTGCTCCGTTTGAAAGCCACTTCTTTGCTGCCTCTGCATCTACCTGGAATGCGCTGGGCTTCTGATTGGGATCGTATGTTCCGATCTCATCGATGCACTGACCGTTTCTTGCTACCCTCGAATCTGCCACAACGATACGATAGATCGGTGCTCTCTTCTTGCCAAGTCTCTTTAATCTGATCTTTACTGCCATTTCTTTTTCTCCTTTTTTACGGGTTATACCCAAATTTTATGATCTACGGATCAGGTCAGTAAACCTTCACCGTGATGCTACCTGTGTTAATGTATCTGTGAAAACATCAGAAGGGGAATCCTCCCATACCGCCCATTCCTGCGAAGGGACCTCCAAGCCTTCCTCTGCGCTTGCCGCCCTTCATCATGCCGGGCATTTTCTTCATCATCTTGCGCATCTCGCCAAACTGCTTGATAAAACGGTTCACCTCGGCGATATCGACCCCCGCTCCCCTGGCTATACGGTTCTTTCTGGAGGGATTCAAAAGCTCCGGCTTTTCTCTCTCCTCGGGAGTCATGGAATATACTATAGCCTCCAGCCTTGAAAACATCTTGTCATCGATTGCGTTATTGATATCGTCCAGCTGACCTTTTGAAAATCCGGGCAGCATTGAGAGGATCGACGTAAATCCGCCCATCTTCTTCATCTGGCTCATGCTGTCAAGGTAGTCATTGAAGTTAAATTCCGCCTTTCTCAGGCGTTTCTCCATGTCGGCGGCCTTTTCCTCGTCTATGGTGCTCTGAGCCTTCTCTATAAGACTCATCACATCTCCCATACCCAGTATTCTGGAAGCCATGCGATCCGGATAGAACTGCTCAAGATCCTCAAGCTTTTCACCCATACCTGCAAAGAGAATGGGTTTTCCCGTTACAGATCTGATGGATATTGCCGCACCGCCTCTGGTATCGCCATCCAGCTTGGTCAGTATGACTCCGTCTATCCCTATCTTCTCATCGAAGGTCGTTGCGACATTCACCGCGTCCTGACCTGTCATGGAATCAACCACCAATATTGTCTGGAAAACATCGGTACGGTGCTTGATGACCTTCAGCTCATCCATCATCTCCTCATCCACATGGAGACGACCGGCCGTATCGAATATCACTATGTTATAGCCGTTTTTATTGGCATGGGCAAGTGCCGATGTCGCAATGGTGATGGGGGACTTTGAATCGCCCATCTCGAAGACATCCACACCCATCTTCTCTCCGTTTATACGAAGCTGCTCTATAGCTGCGGGTCTGTATACATCGCAGGCTACCAGCAGAACTTTCTTTCCCTTTTTCTTGAACTTTCCGGCGAGCTTGGCTGTGGTGGTAGTCTTACCTGCACCCTGAAGTCCCACCATCATGATGGTGGTCACAGCCTGTCCGGGTCTTAACTCTATCTCGGTGGTCTCGCTGCCCATAAGGCTTGTAAGCTCTTCATTGACTATCTTGATGACCATCTGTCCCGGATTCAATCCGTTCATGACATCTGCACCAATGGCACGCTCTGTAGCTGCGGCCACGAACTGTTTTACAACCTTGAAGTTAACATCCGCCTCCAGCAGAGCAAGCTTAACCTCTTTCATGGCAACCTTGATGTCATCCTCGGTCAGACGTCCCTTGCCTTTAAGGTTTTTGAAAACATTTTGAAGTTTGTCCGATAAGTTATCAAATGCCATAATGCCTCGCTACATTAAATCTATTATCTCGGCAGCCAGAGTCTTTATCCTGCTGTCTTCTCCGGAAAATTCCACTATCTTCTCCGCCTTCTGTCTGATGGCGAGAAACTTTTCCAAAAGCTTTAACCTGTCCTCGTACTCTGAGAGCTTTGTCTCACATTTTTTGATCATGTCGGACACGGCCTGCTTGGTAATACCTGCGGACTCGGCAATCTCGGTGAGTGTAAGATCATCGTAAAGCCTCGACTCCATGATCTCACGCTGTCTTTCATTTAAGAGCTCGCCGTAGAAATCATACAACAGAGCGGTATGCACATTTTCAGAAAGATTGTCCGTCATATTCTCACATTTTCCGGTCATTTCGCGCATTTCGCCTCTTTTCTCAAAACGACCGTACTGCATATTACTATAAAAAGAACGTGCTGTCAAGTAAAATATTTGACAGTGTATATGTTATGGTCTATTCACAGCCTATTTATGATGTACTCCGGCACGATCACATACATAAAAAAACGACACCCTGCATATGCAGGATGTCGAAATGATCAAAATATGTATTGTATTAAGCTATGCCTCGTCTTAGAAGCTACCGATGTTGAGCACACAGGCAATGACGATGAACAGTATTACCAATACTCTGGTAATCTTCACCAGCATACCTTCCATTGAACGTCCCTTGTTCTTGCCCCAGTAGGTCTCTGCTGCGCCTGCAATGGCTCCCAATCCTGCAGATTTACCCTCCTGCATGAGGATCAATATCGTAAGTGCGATACATATGATGATGAATGCAATGTTTAATATCAATTTCAATGCTGCCATGACTTCTCTCCTGTTTCCGATAGATTTATAACCTTTAGTGCCTATATTATGCGCCTGCAACAGAGATTTCCGTCGCAAGCTTTGAGATTATATCATGGAAAGGAAAATATTTCAAGTCTTTTTATTTTATTTTTTGAACAGAGTGTTACTATTCATCAAAAAATAAGTCTCCCTACTCCAACTCCGGATCATATACTGCGCGCTCGCCGCCGATATACTTGGGGCGGTATCTTCCGGCGAGTACTATGGCTTCACCGATCTTCTTGTGATCAAGTCTTATGGGAACGACTACCGGTTTGATGTGCATTCCTATCATAACGCCGCCGATGTCGAGACCTGCTACCGCCATTGCTCTTATGTCTTCCACCACCACCGGATTTTTAAGAGTGGCAAAATGCTTTACGGCGAATGCTCCGCCGGCGTGTGGCATGGGGATCACATTTACTCTGTTAAATCCAAAACGGTCAGCCACCTCTTTTTCCAATACGATCGCACGGTTAAGATGCTCACAACACTGCACAGCCATATATGCGCCGGCCGCCTTTATCCTGTCACTCAAAACATCATACAACGTTTCCACCACCTCATCGGTTTCGCCGTCTTTTGATGTACCCATGCGGTTTCCGATAATCTCACTGGAGGAACAGCCCACCACAAAAATATCTCCTTCACCGATCCTCGATTTACTGAAGATCTCCTCCATCACTGTCTCTGCTTCTTCTCTGATGCTCATTTTTCCCTCTTTCTAAAAAACGCACGGACCTTATGCCCGTGCGCCATACATATCATACCAACCAATTTTTACTTGATCGTGAACTTTATGGTAGAAGTATTACCTGCGTAATCTTCCAGTACAAGCTTGTGTGTACCCTTCTTATTAACGGTTACACCGTTTGTTACCTTCTTGCCGTCAAGCTTGGATGTCTTAATACCTGTAGCGTTGTCCGCAAACTGAAGCATAAGACCCTTCTTATACTTTTTGTTGTTTTTGATCTTCTTCTGATCGTTTGCGTTTAATGCAAAGGGACCCTTTTTGTCGTTGTCCAGAGTCTTCTCTGAGAATGCGTAAAGCTTTGTGAATTTCTTGTAGTCTTCCTTGGTCAGTAAAACAGTCTTCTTGTCATCGCTGAGGTTAACGTTTGCTACTGTCAATTCCTCCGGGAATGTGATGGAAACGTCCATAAAGTCGAACATGTCATACATTGATGCTGCCATCTCCAGATCCTCATCGCTGGCAACGGATGTATCCATGAAGAATCCGCCGGGTGTGAGGCCGTAATCCGTTTCCTCCAGAGTTTCTGCTGCAGATGATGCATTCTCATCATCCTCAAATCCGTAGTATTTCACTCCGTTTTTCTCGATGACTTCAACTGCCTTATCAGCTGTCAGACCTGTGTCTGCTCCACCGCTGTACTCCTCGCTGTTGAGAGTTGCAAGCTCCTCCTCTGTGTAATACATTCTGGAAGTTGTGGTATAGGTACCGTCTTCATTTACCGTGATATTACCTGCCATACCGCAACCGCTCAGGAGCATGGCTCCGATAGCCAACAGGCAAACCAATCTTTTCTTCATCTTTTGTTCCTCCTTTGAGTTTGAATGTGAAAACATAATTTATGCCAAACCGCATATTGCGGGATTGCATCACAATATCAGTTATACGCTGCCATCATCTGCTTCATGACCTCATACAGATCGCTGCGCCCGGATGCCTTCATCACCACAGCTATAACCTTGTCACCGATAGCATTTTTACCCATGACTAAGAGACAGTAACCCGCAGCGCTTGTGGTGCCGGTCTTTCCGCCTATTATCGCGTAGCCTTCCGGCGCCTTTACCTCACCGTTAATGAATTTATTGGTATTGGACCAGTCCACGATGACAGGATCGCCATATGCATCCGTGTATTCCGCAGTATGCACAGGAGTACCTATTATCCTGATAAAATCCTCGTACTGACTGGCGGCGTTAAATATAAGATAAAGATCATAAGCCGTCGTGTAATGATCCTCATCATGAAGACCGTTGGGATTCACAAAATGAGAGCCCGTGCAGGCAAGAGCCGCCGCCTCCTGATTCATAAGGTCGGCAAAATCCTCCACGGTTCCTGAAACATACTCAGCCAGAGCCACCGCTGCATCATTGCCGCTCCTGAGCATCAATCCGTACAGAAGCTCCTCTACTGTGATGACATCTCCCTCTTTCAAGCCGCAGACACTGCTGTCCGACGCCTGATTTACAGCCCTCGCCGAGACCTCAACCTCATCCGTCAGCTTACCGTATTTAAGGGTAAGATAAATGGTCATCAGCTTTGTGGTGCTGGCGGGATAGATCCTGTCGTAGATGTTCTTGGAGTATAATATCTCCCCGGTAGTGAGATCAAACAATCCCATGGCTCTTGCAAGACGGTCGGAAACATCCGGATTCTCGGTAAAGACATCCTCACCTACGCAAAGATCCTCACCGTAAAAATGTCTTGCAGTGTCAGAAGCTCTTTCCTCCGTCACCAGAGACACCGTATCAGTGATATCATAGGCGCCTGAAAAAGTAACATCCTCAGATCCGCAGCCCGTCAACATAAGAGCGGAGAGTGCAAGGCACAATCCCCTCTTCCATCTGAAACCTTTCATGATCCGTAACATCCTCATCGTCATTTGTACATCTCACGCCAGTCAAGGTCACCGCGGTCAAGCGCCAGAACCAGAGTCTCTGCCGTGGCAAGATTAGTAGCTAACGGAATGTTATGCACATCACAAAGCCTCGGAATCTTGCTGCCGTAATCGCCATGCATGCCCTTGATATTCGGATCCCTCAAAAAGATCATGAGATCCAGCTCGTTATTCTCTATCTGGGAACCGAGCTGCTCATCCCCGCCGAGAGACCCTGCGAGATGTTTGTGAATCGTAAGATTCGCCACATTCTCTATAAGCCTGCCTGTGGTACCTGTAGCATAAAGATCGTGTTTACACAGTATGCCCTTGTAAGCTATGCAGAAATTCTGCATAAGCTTCTTCTTTGAGTCATGGGCCATCAAGCCAATGTTCATTTTACTACCCCCGTCCGGGCTTTTTCCTCTGAAGCCCTACATTTAATACTATCCCCATACCTGTATATAACGTAACCAATGATGTCAGACCGTAACTGACAAACGGAAGCGGTAACCCCGTATTCGGCAACAGCCCTGTGACCACGCTCACATTGATGAGGGTCTGGAAGGCTATCAACGCACTCATACCGCAGCCTATCAGTCTGCCTGAAAGATCGTTTGCCCGTATTGCTATCAGCGTGCATTCAAGCGCTATCAAAAGCAGCAACAGGACGATCACCGCCGCACCCACAAAACCGAGTTCCTCTCCTGCCACGGCCATGATAAAATCAGTACGTGGTTCGGAGATAAATCCTCCGTTTTTGACAGAATCCGCACCCTCATTGTAAAGACCCTTTCCCCACAAGCGTCCTGACGCGAAGGCCATAATGGAATTCTGCTGCTGCAGCGCATCATCGGGATACTCCTCAGGGTAAAGCCACGCCTGAATACGGCGCAGCTGATATCCCTGTAAAAGCTTTCCCTGTAATATAACATATATACCCACCGCAAAGGAAGGTATGCTGATACCTAAAACAATCAGTACTATTTTATAACTTAATCCGGCAATAAACAAGAGTGTAATGAAAATTAATGCAGTTGTTATGGTGGTGGAGAGGTCCTCCTTCAACACCAAAACCAGCGGCAAAGCTGCCAAAACCATTGATATCAATAGGATTTTCGTTGTATTCAGCTTCTCTTTATGCTTGTAAAAAAATCCTGCAAAAAATAATATCAATACTATCTTTGAGAGCTCCGAGGGCTGAAACTGTATACCGAAGAGCACTATCCAGCGCTTCGCATAATTTCTCTCCACTCCCCACAAAAGCACTGAGATCAGCAGCATTATATCTGCTACATAGTAAATCCACCTGAATTTCAATATAAAGTTGTAATCTATCAGTGAGACTACGATCATGCTCACGATGCCAAGCCCCATGCCGAAAATCTGCTTGTTTTGAACCGAAGCATCCGCTGAGCCTATCACCGCAATACCTATGACCGTTATGGCAAGTATCAGTATCACCAGCCTGAAATCATAGTCTTTTATGGAATACTTTTTTTTCACTTTCCGACCTCGTAAAACATCAGTCTCCGAAGGAGTTGCTGCCTGCACCCGTATATGCCGCCTGACCTGTTATCAGGTTCTCCGGATCCTCCAGCTTAAAGTAATACTTGAAAATGTCTCCGGCAAGATCCGCGGTATTATGCGACGTATATCCGTATGCGATACGGACCGCAACTGACATCTGCGGATCATCAAATGGAGCATAACCCACGAAAAGAGCATGGTTCGGTCTTGTCTTAATCTGCTGGGCCGTACCTGTCTTTCCGGCGACATGTATCTTTGAATCCTCCGTAAAGAAATCCTTAAAGCTTGTCATGGACTCGCAAACACCGAGATTTCCGTCATGTATGGCCGCCCAGTCGGAATCCGATATTTCCTTTATCTGCCTCAGCACATTGGGAGTATATTTGTCCACCAGTGTACCGTTGGAATCCGTTATATGATCGATCAGTGTAAACTTGTACACCGTTCCCTCGTTGGCTACGGCAGTGATATATCTTCCCAGTCCGATGGTGGTGTAGTTGTGGTTGGACTGACCGATGGCCGCCGTGATAGGATACTCGTCCGCTATCTCCGGCTCGCTCTCATTTATCTCTATGCCTGTCTTTTCATTGAGTCCGAAGAGCGTAGCGTATTTTCTGATCTTTTCGATACCCACGCTCTCGCTGTAGCTTTCATCACCGTTTGAAAGTCTCCAGCCCACCTCGTAAAAATATACGTTACATGAATCCCTTATGGCATCAGACAAAGTCTCTATGCCGTGACTTCCCGGATATTTCCAGCACTTGGGTCCGTCATTTACCTTGCTGAAAACACCGTCACAGCGGATCTCCGTGTCAGTACTGATAACTCCCTCCGTAACTCCGGCTGCAGCCGTCACCATCTTAAAGGTAGAGCCCGGCGCCGTCTTTTCCTGAGTCGCATTGTTGTAGAAAGGAGCTGAGAGATCATTGGTAAGCCTTGCATAATATGCCGCATCCACCGTGTTGGCAAGACGGTTGTTGTCATAGCCCGGATAAGACACGCATGCTAACAGCTCTCCCGTCTTCACATCCGTGACAACGCAGGATCCGGAGCAGGGATCAAGCGCAAGCTGTGCGGGTGTTATCTCCAGGTTCTTTATCTTATCGAGATAAAAATCATAACAGCTCAGTCTGCCGCTCTTAAGCTCGGCTATGGTCTCATCATCGTAATCTATGACTTCCTGTTCGTAGAGCACCATTGCAAGATCCGAGCCCGTCACAAGATCCTGTTTAATCATGTATTTATATATACGCTTTGCAAAGCCGTTGTCCGTCCGAAGCTGTGCTGTTATGTAAGAGACCAGGACATCATAGATCTCTGCGGAATCAACGTATTTGCTGTCCATGGGCAGGGTGGTGATATCTATCCATCTATTGTTGATGGCATATTCAAGGTACTGCCTTAATGCTATCTCACCGTTTTTCCATGAAGTATAAGTCTCATCGGACACATCCACAGCATTGGCGTCAAACACACCGATGCTCTGGAGATAAGTCACCGCATAGAGCTCATATACAGCCATGTCCTCATCAAGCTCGGAATAGATATCCGGCGAATCCGCCGTCAGTTCCAGTCTGAGGTTGAAGAGCTCCTGCTCAAGTCTCTCGGAAAAGGCATTGTATATCTTCTTTTCATATGTGCCGGCATTTTCACCGGACATGTGATCCAGACTGATGATATTGTTATTTATCAATGCAAAATATACATCATAGATTGGGATCATGATATCCGAAGAACTGCTGGATTCATATTCCTTTTCATCCACGATCTTGGAATATACGATACCGGCTATCTCCTGCTCCAGCAGGTCATAGCACGCCTCCTGAAGTTCTGCGTCTATAGACAGATAAACATTATCTCCCGCAGTGGCCTCCGTGAGTTCCAAAGTCTCGATCTCTTTGCCGAGATTATCCACTATAACCCTCTCGGATCCCTTCTGTCCCTTGAGATATGAATCCATATACTGCTCTATGCCGCTCTTGCCCACCACATCCGTCAGGGAATAGGAATCATTTTCCTTGGACAGGGTCTCATACTCCGTCTCCGAGATCTTTCCTGTATATCCTATGATGGAAGCAAAATATCTTGCATGATCGTAACGCCTTATGGTGTCTTCCACGATCTCAACGCCCTGCAGACGGTTTAAGTGCTCACTCACCGCTGCCACCGACTCCTCCGATACATCTGTGGCAATAGTGGTCTCAATGTATTTTTTGTAGCCGTTCTGACTCATGGCATATCGGATTATGGCTATACGATAGCGGTCTTCTATGGCATATTCCTCGCTGATATCAAACTTAATCCCACACAGATAATCCATAACCTGTGTAGCGGTCGCTCTGGCAGTATTATACCCAACCTTTTTGTTGTAACCCATATCGCTATATGAGGAATAACCGTAGATATCCGCCAGAAAACGCTGCAGCTTTGAGCCCGTGGCATTAAATGAATAGGTTCCGTCAGCATTCAATGAAACCGAAAAACCGTTATCTATCTCGTCCCCGTTTCTGTCCAGGGTGTGCAAAACATAGAGGATCGTAGAGTTTATGGTCTCGTTTTTCTCATCAGTGGATGAATAGGTTCCGTTATCCTCTATGGTAATGTTGTACGCCAGCTCATTATATGCCAGCACCACTCCGTTACGGTCATATATGTTGCCCCTCGTGGACGACAGGCTCTTCTCTTTTATGGTGCGCACCGTGTAGTTTTTCTGGTATTCCTCACCGGACACGATCTGTAGTCTGAAAAAATGTCCGAAAACTACCCCGAACAGCACCAGATAAACCGCAACCAGAATACCGAGTCTCGTTATGAAAATTTCCCTGATGCTCTCCAACAGTGATCCAAGCAAAACTCACGCACTCCTTTTTTCCAGTCCGTTAAAAAATTCAAATGCCTTCAATATCACAAAGTACAGCCCTATCATGAAGATCAGCGTCATGACAAGCTCCGGCACCATGATATTGATGAAATAAAACAAAAAACTCGTCCTGCCCCTGAACAGAAACAGGAAAAAATATATCAGTATATTGACACCGAGATCCGAGAAGGCAATGGCCGACATTGGAAGCTTGATGTCCTGCGGATAAAAATACCTGCACAGTTTTCCGTTGGCATATCCCGCCCACATATAGAATAATGCGTATATACCTAATAATTCCCCGTAAAAGATATCCATCAGAAGCCCGCAGAAAAAGCCTGCCCAAAGCCCTGCTTTCCTGCCTCTCATGAAGCCCACCGAGCTTGTGAGTATTATGAGCAGATTGGGCGTCACAGGCAGAAACGAAATATCTTTGAGCAATGTTGTCTGCAGCACGAACAGCAGTATAACACCGCATCCCAAAGCGATATTCCTCAGCATCAGTATGTCTCCTTCATGTCAGTGATGACATAAACATATTTGAGATGTTCAAAATCCACCGCCGGCTTTAAATGTCCCGACTTAGTGAGTTTATTGGAATTGGTATGTATCTCCGTGATATATCCTATCAGGATACCCGGATTGTACTCCGAACTGATATAGCTTGTCACCAGCTGGTCTCCCACCATCACCACTCCCGCTGTGTCATTAAGCCCGGAGAACACGATGGTGCCATCGGAATCCATGGATTCCAGTGATCCGTTTACTATGCAGTTGTTGGCGCTGGAGAGCACCATGGCAGAAACACCGGTGGTGTCGTCGATGACTGAGGTCACCTTTGCAAAATTCGGACCCGTCTCGGTGATAATGCCCACCAACCCGTTATCCGCAATGACATTCATCCCCACGGACAATCCGTCTTTCTCACCGCGGTTTATCAGAAAAGAATCAAACCAGTTGCCGGAATCCTTGCCCACTATGGACGCCGCTACCTTATTATACTCTGCGTAAGTATTGTCCAAAGCCAGCAGCGATCTCAGCTCGTTGACATCATACTGCGCGATCTT
This sequence comes from Lachnospiraceae bacterium, assembly GCA_024680835.1. Classification (GTDB taxonomy): domain Bacteria; phylum Bacillota; class Clostridia; order Lachnospirales; family Lachnospiraceae; genus RGIG6904. Next base: position 25,207 of record JAILBP010000171.1, read on the forward strand.
CAGATCGTTTACCTCTTTTTTGAGTTCGTTTATCTCTTCCTTCAGAGCGATATTCTCGTCATAGACCTCGGACATCCCCGCATATTTTTCCAAGCGCTCGTATATCCTGTTGCCCACTTTTCCTATGCCTGTCTGCATAGGCGTGAATATATAGCCCGCCGCCACCTTCACCGGTCCCGCATCAATATCAAAAGCATAACTCAAAAAGATAAAGAGTATGCATATCACAGACATGACCAGCAATATTAACTTTGACGGTATGGATATTTTTTTCCTGTTGTTGCGTCTCATATACGTTCTTATAAAAGTATGTTAAAAAAACTTTTTCTTCATAGTGTAGGGTATCCTGCTGTATTTATTGTCGGATACGATCTTGATCAAACCTCTGGCAGCAGACTCCTCCGGGTTTTCGCTCAGATTCACCTTTATGCCCGAGACCTCTGAGAAGAGTTTGTCCAGCTCCTTTATGCGCGAGGCTCCTCCGGTCAGATATATGCCCGAATTCACTATATCCCTGGCAAGCTCCGGATTGATCCTCTCCAACAGCATCTTCAGCGTCTGGCACATCTCGTCCAGATCCTGCTTGATAGCCTCATAAACAGTAGCCGCCTTGATCTCCATCTCAATTGGAAGTCCGTTTACCACATCCTGTCCCACTATGGTCACGGATTCCTTGGCTCCCGGGTATGCATTCCCCAATGTTTCCTTGAGAAAACATGCTGTTTTCTTGCCGATCAGAAGACTGTACTCCCTTCTGATATAGCTGATGATGGATTCATCCAGCCTGTTGCCGCCGAAGTGCTTGAGCTCCGACACCACCATGCCGCCCAGCGATATCACCGCCATCTCAGTGGTATCAGCGCCTATGTCTATCACCAGATTTCCCTCCGGACGGTTGACATCTATGCCCAGCCCCACAGCCGTGGCAATGGATTTGTCGCAGACCAGCACGCTCTTCGCCCTGGCTCTGCCCTTGTATAAGAGATCAAAAAAAGATTTTCTCTCAACCTCGGTGATATTGGCTGGAACTGCTACCACAAACTCCGCGCCCTTGACACGTCCTCTCGTCTTGGCATCCAGAAACTCCGCCAGCATAGTCTGCTCATAGGCGTATTCGCTGATGACACCGCCCTTTACCGGAAAAGACACCTTTATATTGTCCGGCGCCTTCTCATACATCTCATAGGCGCTGTCGCCGTATGCATATAACTGATTTTCGTCCAATATGGCAACTATGTTTTTTTCATTGAGGATCCTGCCGTTGTATTTGCAGAAAACCTTGAGATTATAGCTGCCTAAATCTATACCGTAAACATTGGATGACATTTTCTTACCCTCATTTTCAGAATTTCGCAGAGATTATAGCACGGTTTCCATATTTTTACAACCATATATC
>JAILBP010000249.1:0-15023 GCA_024680835.1 Lachnospiraceae bacterium
ACACTGTAACCGTGCTCGTATTTCATCAGGACACTCTCAACCGCTGCCCCGTCTTCCATGGCAAAAAGATATTTTCTGGTGCCGTCTATACCGGAGATCTGAAGATCGGCAACAGATGGTCTCGGGATGTAACACTCCGAATCCAGCTTCTGTCTCAGAGTCTTTGAAACATTGGTCATCTCCTCAAAGGAGACCGCCCGTTTCGCGTGGAGCCACTCAAATATCTGCCCCGCCCTGAACCCGGGTTCCCCGAGAGTCTTCATATATTCACTTAACGCGTCCATATCCATGGACAGGATATCAATTTTCTGATTCAAATATAACACTCCAGGCTGTACTGCAACTACCCCTCAGTCAGCATAGCTGACAGCTCTCCTGAAAGGAAAGCCAATGATCATTATACCACATATTGCACCTATTGCAAATTCTAACTGTTCTTTTTCTTAAACAATGCCATAAAGAATCCGTCATTGTCCTCTGTGATGAAGAGCTGCCTGCTGCTGACCAGCTCAAAATCCCCATGTTTTTCAAGGAATGTCATCACATTGCCGTCGTTTTCTTTTTTATTGACGGTGCATGTGGAGAACACCAGCTTTCCGCCGGGCTTCACATAGGAAGCGATATTATCCAGTATCTGCTGCTGCAGCAATGCCAGCTCATCTATATCTTCGGGCTTCACCCTGTATCTGATGTCCGGTTTTTTGCGGAGCACTCCCAGTCCCGAGCAGGGAAGGTCAGCTATGACCACATCCATCTCCCCGTCGAAATCTTCGTCGTGTTCCCTGGCATCCCAGAGCCTCGTATCTATGTTGAACACCTGCATGCGCTCTGCGTTTTCCGCGATATGATCAAGCTTTTCCTCGGAGATGTCGCAGGCGATGACGCAGCCTCTGTCTCCTGCCTTCTCCGCGGCATGTATAGCCTTTCCTCCCGGTGCGGCGCAAACGTCCAGTATCACATTGCCTTTCTCTATCTGAGCCAGCTCCACCACCATCTGGCTCGCCTTATCCTGAACATAGAAAAGACCGTTGTTGAAGCTGTCCAGAGCGCTTAGGTGATCGAAGCCCTCGATGAAAAACCCGCTCCTGGTGCCCTCAATGGGAGTAGCCTTTACCCCCTCTTTCTTAAAGTGCTCCAAAAGCTCATCGCTGGTGAGATTGCTGGTGGAGGTTCTGACCGCGCATTTGGCGGGCACCAATAAAGCCTCGCACATAGCCTTCGTCACATCTTCACCGTAGCTGTCGTCCCAGAGCTTCAATATCCATTCCGGAACGGAATACTGTGTCTCTCTGTTATCTGAAAGTTCCGCCATTATATCTCCCCTTGATCTGTCGGCATTTCGAAGTACCGCATTCACATATCCGGAAAGGCTCTTAAGCCCCCGTTTTTTTACCAGATTAACTGCCTCGTCTATGGTGGCGTGCGCCGGTATCCTGTCCATGAAGAACAGCTCGTAGATACCCATGCGAAGCACCGCCAGTATCAGCGGTTTCAGCTTTTTGACCGGAGTGTTGGAAACCCGGCCTATGACGGCATCCAGAAAGATTCTCTTCTCGTATATGCCGCTCGCTTCGCGCTTTATGAAGCTTCTCTTTTTTTTCTCGAGATAAACATATTTGTCGCACACATCCGACACGGCTTTTGTCAGGAAAACGCCTTTAGCAGCCGCCATCAGGATGTCGCATACCAGTTCTCTCTCGGAAGGTTCTCTGTTATCCAAGGATATCTCCCTCTTTTATCTTAACTCCCCGCAGAAAATCTGCCGAGTTCATGCGTTTCTTGCCCTCCAGTTGAAGCCCCACTATATCCAAAACAGTGCCGTCTCCACAGGCTACTGCCAGTGTATCATCCGCCAGCACCACCGTTCCGGCGGCAGCGTTTTGTAGCTTAGCCTTTGGAAAGCTGTCCTTACCGTAGGGAACAGTATCCCATATCTTCAGCATTTTCCCGTCCAGCTTTGTGTAAGCTGCGGGCCAGGGATTGAAAGCCCTTACCTTTCTGTCTATGGCAAAAGCATCTTCCGTAAAATCGATCTCGCCCATAGACTTTTTGATCATGCCAACCTTTGTGGCAAGGCTCTCGTCCTGAGGCGTATATGTGGCAGTTCCGTCCACGATGTGCGGAATAGTGTCCATCAAAAGCTCTGCTCCAAGCTCTGACAGCGCATCGAAAAGCGTTCCGCCTGTGTATTCGCGTCCTATGGGGATAAAACGGCTCGATATTATATCTCCTGTGTCAAGACCCACGTCCATCTTCATGATGGTGACTCCGGCCTTATCATCTCCGTTCAGTATCGCCCACTGTATAGGAGCCGCACCTCTGTATTTTGGCAGGAGCGAGGCATGAATATTGATACATCCCAATGGCGGCATATCCAGTATCTCAGCAGGCAGTATCTGCCCGAAGGCAGCCACCACTATAAGATCCGGGCTATAGTTCTTAAGCTTATCCACCGCCTCGGGCTCACGCACCTTTACCGGCTGGAACACAGGTATACCCAGTTCCTCGGCACAAACCTTCACATCCGGCGGTGTCAATGTGCCGTGACGCCCCACCGGCTTATCCGGCTGTGTCACTGTTAACACCACATCGATATTATCATCGGCATTAAGCGCCTTCAAAGCATTAACCGCGAAATCCGGAGTGCCCATAAATATAACTCTGATCAATCCTCTTCTTCCTCCTCGTCCTGATTAACGTCGAAGACTTCGCCCTCAACCTTCTCAGTGTATATATGTCCGTCAAGGTGGTCTATTTCATGGCACAAAGCTCTCGCCAAAAGACCCTCTCCCTCCACCGTGATCTTATTCATGTCGATGTCACAGGCTTCCACAACCACATGGTTGGGTCTTGTCACCTTGCCTGCCTTGCCCGGAAAGCTCAAGCATCCCTCGTCTCCTGTCTGCTCACCGTCAGTGCTCACGATGACAGGATTGATGAGTGTATATCTGTTGCCGTCTGCCACATCTATAACACAGATCCTGCGCAGAACTCCCACCTGCGGCGCAGCCAGTCCCACACCGCAGGCTTCGTACATTGTCTCGTACATATCGATTATGAGCTCCCTGATCCTGGGTGTCATCTCCTTTACCTCACGGCAGGGTTTCTCCAAAATAGGATCGCCGAAGATCCTGATCTCTCTAAGTGCCATTTTTCTCTCCTTTTCTTTCGATTAGCATATACACAGATTGTTATTATTCAAGTCATTTTTTAGTTTATTCCGGCATGAACACATGCATAATAGACTACAAGATGAAATTTTTAACTCATGTCGAAAACGACAGAAGATCCTGTATAATGCTCGCAGGTCTTCAAGAATTCCTGGACACGCCCGGCGATATCCGCAAGGGTGTCAGCCGTATCCGCCTTCACATAAAGCTGTCTTCTGTAAATGTCATTGATCTTGTAAACAGGGGCTGTGGAAGGTCCTATGACTGCTACGGGCTCACTCCCGTATATCCTGCCGTCTCCCACAGCAAGGCTTCTCACAAAGCCTGCAACACCCACAGCCAATGCCTCGCACCTGCTCTCATCGGATGATGTCATGAATATGAGCAGCAGTCTTCTGACAGGCGGATAACCCATTATATCACGAAACTCTATCTCTTTCCCATAAAAACTTAAATAATCCTGATCTTTTGCGGTCTGTATTGCAAAGCTTTCCGGTCTGTAGGTCTGTATGATGACCTCACCGGGCTTCTCGCCGCGGCCTGCCCTGCCTGCTGCCTGGGTGATGAGAGAAAAGGTTCTCTCTCCGGCCGTATAATCGGATACGTTCAGAGACATGTCGGCAGCCAGTATGCCCATCAGTGTCACGTCCTTAAAATCATGTCCTTTGACTATCATCTGGGTTCCTATGAGAACATCGGCCTCATGAGCCGCAAATGCCGACAGGATCTCCTCGTAGCTTCCCTTTTTACGGGTGGAATCATAATCCATCCGCAGCGTCTTCACTCCCGGAAAAGCATCCTGTACCAGCTTCTCCACCTTTTCCGTGCCGGTCTTGAAGGTTCCTATGAGCTTGGATGAACACGCCGGACATTCAGTGACCTGTTCCTGCTCATATCCGCAATAATGGCATTTCATCTTTCCGTCGGCGTGCAGTGAAAGGCTCACATCACAATGAGGGCACTTCACCACCTCACCGCAACTCCTGCAGGATACGAATCCGGCGATGCCCCTGCGGTTTATGAACAGCATGATCTGCTCGTGCCGGGACAGCCTGTCAGCCATAGCTTTATACAGCTCCTCAGAAAAAACAGAACGATTGCCCCGTCTGAGCTCCTCCCTGAGATCTACAACACGGCACACGGGCAGTGGTCTGTCGCTCACCCTGTTGGCCAGCGTGTGGAGCATAAGCCTTCCGGTCTTTGCCATATAATACGTATCCACCGAAGGAGTCGCAGACCCTAACACCACTGTGGCGCCGCACATCTGAGCACGCTTTAATGCCACATCCCTGGCGTTATATCTGGGAACGGTCTCCGACTTGTAGCTGGTCTCATGTTCCTCGTCTATGATGATGTAACCTATATCCTTAAAAGGTGTGAAAAGGGCGCTTCTGGGACCTATCATCACATCTAAAAGCCCCTCTTTTGCACACTCGAAACGATCGTATTTCTCACCCTTTGAGAGCTTGGAATGTATCACGGATACCCTGTCGCCGAAATGGTCGTAGAACCTTGATACCGTCTGAAAAGTCAGCGCTATCTCGGGTATCAGCACTATAGCTTTCTGTCCCCGTGAAACCGCGCGCTTTATGAGCTCTATGTATACTTCCGTTTTGCCGCTGCCGGTCACTCCGTGGATAAGATGCGCCTTGTCGCGCGAGGCTTCTATCGCCTCCACCACAGCCTTCTGCTCGTCATTCAGCGCGACCTTGTCCCATGTGTTCCTGCTCACCGGAAGGTTGTTTCTGAAGTCTATCTTTTTTTCTACAGTGATATAGCCCTTTTCCTCCATGGCTTTTATGACTGCAGAGGAAAGGTTGAGCTTTGTGGTCAAAAGCTCATATTCTATATAGTCTCTTTTGCGAAGCTCGGATATGAGGCGCTGCCTTGCCACATGCCCTTTTCTCCTGCATTCCTCCTCAAAGGATGCAGCCTCGTCCGCGGTCATGTTGAGTCGGACCAGCTTTGAGACCTTATGTTTTTCTATTTTTTTGACAGGGATCACGGTCTTGATGGCCTGATTCATGGTACCGCCAAAATATTGTCTCATGTAGGCAGCGAGGGCTATGAGTTCCGACTCGACAGGGAAGCTGTCCTTTAACACCCGGCAGATATCCTTGATGAGACCGGGGTCGATCTTGGGCTCTTCGCTTATACCCACCACAAAGCCTGTCATCCCCTCTTTTCTGTTACCGAAGGGCACCACCACCTGAACCCCGATAAAAATATCATCCATAAGCTCCTGAGGAATGCCGTATTGAAATGTTTTATCCAGTTTTTCAGCGGAAATATCCACTATCACATCTGCATACATTCGCGATTCCTCTCAGCCGCTTAACATATCTTCTGCTGTTCGTGTATGTGATCGTGCCGGGTTACTATGAATAGTAACCGTGCCGACCTTAAAGATCCGCCCGGGAATCAGAAACCTCAGACTCTCCCCACGGGTGTGATGTTTTCCTCGGACAGAATATCCCTGATGAGACCTCTCTCATCCATGGGGTATTTCACTCCCTCTATCTCCTGATAATCTTCATGGCCTTTGCCTGCCAGCACGATAACATCATTTTTTTGTGCATTCAGTATGGCATATCTGATGGCTTCCTTTCGATCGGCTATCTCCACATATTTGCCATCGGTCTTTGATATGCCGATTTTTATATCATCTATGATATCCTGTGGTTTTTCAAACCTTGGATTGTCGCTTGTGATAATTGTGAGATCAGCCATCCTGCCGGACACCTCTCCCATCTCGTAGCGCCTTGATTTCGCACGGTTCCCTCCGCATCCGAAGAGACACACAAGACGTGACGGTGTGCCCTCCGTATCCATGTAGATCTTTAAGGATTTTAGGAGGCTCTCCAACGCCATGGCATTATGAGCGTAATCTATCATGAGTGTGTAATCCGCGGACACGGGCACCATCTCTATCCTGCCCTTCGCACCGGCGTTTTTGAGGGAATCGCGTATCACATCAGGCTCTACACCGAAATGAGTGCAGATAGCTGCCGCAGCCAGGGAATTATATACAGAAAACTCACCCGGCAGATGCAGCACTATATCTATATCGTCGCCCTGTCTTTCAAGCCTGTACTCAGCTCCCAGAGCGTATCCGAATCTTTTGTAGGTTATATCCCGCGCCATGAGATCGCAGGGCTTATCTATGCCGTAGGTCAGTATCTCACAGGGTGCTGCCGATGAAGCCTTCACCACCTCTTCATCATCGCCGTTTATGGCAGCGATCCTGCATTTTTCGAAAAGCCTGCTCTTCCAGTAAACATACTCCTCATAGCTTGCATGTTCACCTGCGCCGATGTGATCCGGCGAAAGGTTGGTAAAGATCCCCATGTCAAATGTAAATCCATCCACGCGGCTCATCATAAGTCCCTGGCTTGAAACCTCCATAACGCAGATCTGAAGCCCCGCGTCCACCATGCGGCGGAAATACTCCTGTATGAGATAGGACTCCGGCGTTGTGTTGGATGCCGGAATGTGCTCATCCCCTATTATGATCTCTATGGTACCTATGAGACCCACCTTAAATCCGCTGTTTTCCAAAATGGATTTTGCCATATATGTGGTAGTGGTCTTACCCTTTGTGCCTGTGATGCCCACCACCTTAAGCTTTTCTGCCGGATGACCGAAATATGCCGCCGCCGTAAGGGCAAGAGCCTTTCTGGTATCAGTACATCTCACAAAACATGCCTTGGAGATATCCGTCTTTTCTGCTGCACACTCTACTGCAGACTCATCGGATATTATAAAAACACGGACACCCTTCTCTATGCCTTCCGCTATTGTATCGTGTCCGTCGAACTTCAGACCCTTTATGCACACGAAGACCGCCCCCGGCTCGAATTTACGGGAATCGTATATCAGTTTTGCGACAGGTTCATCCAGTGCTGACACATCGCCTGTGATAACTTTGTCTTCTATCTTTTCAATGAGGTCATGTGAATTCATATACTATCCCTTTCTGTATTCCACCGTGATACCGGTCTTGCCAAACATGTATATCTCACGACCGGCATAGTATACAAGTCGAAAGCATCAGCTGATCTTACGCAGGATCTCGTCCACGATGGCTCCGGCCACCTCGTCCTTGGACATGAGAGGAAGCTCTTTGACACCTGACTCCGTGATGATGGTGACCACATTTGTGTCCGTGCCGAAGCCCGCTCCCGGTGTTTTCAGGCTGTTGGCCACTATCATGTCAACGTTTTTGCGGTGAAGCTTGGCGATGGAATTCTCCAGAAGATTTTCCGTCTCCATTGAGAATCCGCAGATAAACTGATCAGCTCTCTTATTGACTCCCAGATAAGCCAATATATCTTCCGTGCGCTCTAACCTGATGACGGCATCGCCATCGGTCTTTTTGATCTTCTCGGTCGAAGGCTCGGAAGGCCTGTAATCTGCCACAGCCGCAGCCTTTATGATGATGTCCGAAGAGTAAGCGTATTCCTTTACGGCTTCCGCCATGTCTGCTGCAGACTCAACGTTTATGAGATCCACAAATGGCGGCGCGGATATGGATACCGGTCCGCTCACAAGTCTTACCTCCGCTCCCCTCATGGCAAGATTATAGGCCAGAGCATAGCCCATCTTTCCTGTGGAGTGATTGGTGATGAACCTGACGGGATCTATGGCCTCTCTCGTGGGGCCCGCTGTGACTAACGCCGTCTTTCCCAGCAGATCCTTTGCGAAGACAGTCTCTTTCACAATGTACTGGAACAGGACCTCGGGCTCCGGCATCCTGCCGTCTCCCGTGTCTCCGCAGGCCAGAAAGCCGCTGTCCGGCGAGATGATCTCATAGCCGTAGGACTTCAGCTTACTGATATTGTCTTTGACTATAGGATTGTAAAACATTCCCGTATTCATGGCCGGTGATATGAGCTTCTTGCAGTTGCATGCCATGATGGTGGTAGTCAGCATGTCATCAGCGATACCTGACGCGATCTTTCCGATGACATTGGCAGTGGCAGGCGCCACCAGAAACACATCCGCTTTTTTTGCCAGAGAGATGTGCTCCACATTGTATTCGTGGGCTCTGTCAAAGGTGTCCGTGATGCACCTGTTATGTGTCAGAGTCTCAAATGTAATGGGGTTTATAAAATTAGTGGCGTTTTTGGTCATGATGACCTCAACATCAGCCCCTGCTTTGACCAGCATACTCGCTAACGACGCGATCTTGAAAGCCGCTATGGAGCCGGTCACACCCAGTACTACGCATTTTCCCTTCAGTGATATCATATAAGATCCTCAAGCCTCCCGTGCTTTTCATATCTTTTTACATCGACTATCTTATTATCTTCATCCACGAAAACAACCTTGGGCTGTTCAACCGCGATCTCATCCCGGGTCATAGCGGCATAAGCCATGATGATGACCTTATGTCCCACCCCGGCCATGTGGGCTGCGGCTCCGTTCAGGCAGATAATGCCGCTGCCCGGCTCGCCTTTGATGGTATAGGTTTCCAAACGTTTTCCGTTATCCACGTTCACAACCGCCACCTTTTCATATTCCAGGATCCCGGCGGCTTCCATGAGTTCTTCATCTATGGTGATGGAGCCCACGTAATCAAGCCTCGCCTCAGTTACCGTGGCTCTGTGTATCTTGCCGTGAAGCATTTCAAAAGTCATGATATATCTCCTAATTTAAACAGTAACTAATTCGTTACTATTCACAGTCACTGTACATACATTCTACAGGCTCGCCCTGGCATCGGCAATCTGCTCAGCAAGCTGGCAGCCTTGCCTTGCCGGGCTTTACTGCCGCTGTCGCGGCTGCCTGTATCATGTATGTAAAGTGACTGATTCCAGCCAATATCAAGTAGAATACAGTCTGCTCAGCAAGCTGGCAGCCTGTATTCTACATGATATTGACTGTGAATAGTAACTATTGTGCAGAAAAGTTATCGATCAGCCTTGTCTTTCCGATATAGACCGCCATGGCGAAGAGGGTGTCACCCTCGATCTTATGGACAGGATCCATGGTGATGCCGTCCACTGCAGATACATAATCGATCTTCGCAAGAGGTTCGGCATTTATAATATCAGTCATGGCTTTCAGGATCTTATCTGCGTCGCGCTCGCCATCTTCCGCAAGCTTCTGTCCGGCAAATACCGCCTTTGAAAGGCATAACGCAGCCTTTCTCTCATCCGCATTCAGATAGGTATTGCGGGATGACTTTGCAAGCCCGTCCGCTTCCCTGACTATGGGGCAGCCGACTATCTCGATGCCGTATGACATATCCTTTACCATCTTTTTGATGATGGCAAGCTGCTGTGCATCCTTCTGTCCAAAGAATGCCACATCCGGTGTCACGATATTGAACAGCTTTGAAACCACCGTGCAGACGCCCCTGAAGTGTATGGGTCTTGTCTTTCCGCAGAGCTGCTTTGGCATATCCGATAAGATCTCCACGAAAGTGGCGGCATTCTCGGAATACATTTCACTTACCTCCGGATGGAACACTAGGTCGCATCCGTGCTCCTCGAGGAGCTTTACATCATGGTCAAAGTCTCTGGGATAGGTCTCAAGATCCTCCCCCGGTCCGAACTGTGTGGGATTTACGAAAACACTGGCTACCGTCCTGTCGCATCTCTTGACCGATGCATCCACAAGGCTTGCATGTCCCTCGTGGAGATATCCCATGGTAGGCACAAGACCTACTGTAAGCCCCTGTTTTTTCCACTCTTTTACGCACTCTCTCACTTCATCTATGGTAACTGCTATCTTCAACTTTTTTGCCTCCTGCTGTTAAAATATGAATCTTCCGACTAGTATTTCCGTCCGGACTTATTTAAGTTCTGCCTTCAATGATCTGTAAAAATCATCACTGCAGTCGCTCTTTGAAAATGTATATTCCTCTGTGGGGAAGGATGAATCCTTAACCGCGCTCATATATGCCTTTACAGCGCCGTCCATCTGCTCACCGATCTCCGCAAATCTCCTGACGAATTTCGGAGTTCTCTCGAAGAGTCCCATCATATCCTGCCATACCAGAACCTGTCCGTCGCACACATTACCTGCGCCGATGCCGATGGTGATGATGTCGAGGCTCTCAGTGATAAGCGCTGCAAGCCTTGGCGGAACACATTCCAATGTCACGGCAAACGCGCCTGCTTCCTGAACCGCCAGCGCATCCTCAAACACTCTCCTGGCATTCGCCTCTCCTTTGCCCTGAACTTTGAATCCGCCCATTGCATTGACAGACTGCGGCGTCATGCCTATATGTGCCACCACAGGTATTCCCGCTTCGGTTATGGCTCTTATCTGCGGGCAAACGCTCTTTCCGCCCTCAAGCTTTACGGAAGCCGCTCCCGTCTCCTTCATGATGCGTCCGGCATTTTCCAGCGCCTGTGCAGGTGATATCTGATAGCTCATGAACGGCATATCCACCGTCACAAAAGTATCATGGCATGCCCTGCAAACGCTCCTGCCGTAGACTATCATCTCATCCACGGTCACCGGCAATGTGTCCGCATATCCCTGCATGGTCATGCCCAGGGAATCACCGACTAAGATCATATCAATGCCAGCCTTCTCAAAAATAGAGGCTGTGGTATGATCATAGCAGGTTATCTGCGCGATCTTCTCACCGTTTTGTTTCATTTCCTGTAAGGTTTTGACTGTTTTCTTCATATCTTACCTCCTTTGATCTCTAAGCCGTTCCGGCGGCATGCCTGTATATCAGATCATTCATAAAAGACCTGACTCAACAGATTGCCTTACTCCCGCCATCCGGTTTTTTTATTTATAAGCAGATGACACAAAAGATCCGCCGACACCCACGCAGTCGAAAAGCCGTCAGGGCGCAGCGGATCCACCAATGATAGAATGTTTCGGTATCGTCCGTAAAAGGTACAATCCGCTTTTTATATTGCAGCATCATCTGCTGTTTGTCATATTATGCCGGAGAGACATCGCTCCCCTCGTCCGGGGCCGTAATGCTCTCTACCACTCCGGTCTCCGGTGCATCCGACGCATCCGCGTCCTCACCGGTATCCTGATACCAGATCTCATCCTCAACCCTCATGAACTTGGGTTTGTACATGAGTCTGATCTTATCCATCAATGCCTTATATTTTATGGATTTGAATCCCGGGCGTCTCAAGTATCTTGTCTCGATCTCCAAAAACTTTCTGTTGACGTTCTTGGCTTTGACTAAGATCTCCTGCCCTTTTCTGACTACGACAAAGCGCTCAAGCTTGTCCTTTTTCTCATTGAGAACGTCCAGCTTGTCCTCCACGTACCCGTCCCAGGCATCGTAGAGCTCCCTGCACTTTCTGTTGAGATTGCACATGCTGATAAAGGTAAAGCCCGCATCCAGCAAAAAGATCACCAAAAACAGTACGCCAAGTCCCAGCCTTACATCCGGTGGAATCCTGTAAACCTGTCCCAAAAAAAACGGATGACCCACCTTTATGAAAAACGTGATGGCAATCCCGAAAAACAGGGATGAAGGCACGCTCACGCGACCGTTGATATTGAAGGGATAGTAGGAATAATCCCAATACCTTGCATCAAACATCTTCTCCAGAACATAGGATGTTATATACTCTATCACGGTGCACACCATTGCTGATACCATCACCAGCTTAAAGGTGCTCTCTATGCCGCCCATAAGATATTCACTTGCAAAAAATCCCACTCCGTATATGGGGCAGTACGGTCCTATAAAATAGCCTCTGTTCATGAATCTCCCCTGTTCACACAGAGAAAAAATACTGGATTCATAAGCCCATCCTATAAAACAGTACAGCATCATCAGTATGGAGAAAACACAAAATTTATCTAACATCGCGTCCTCGATCTCTTCCCCGCAAGAGTCTCCCTCAGTGCGCATATCTTATCCGACAGGCACAGCAACACGCCCTCTCTGTATCGCGGCGGTATCGGGGTGAGGGGAAACATGTGTCTTAATATCATGTTCTTTTCCCGGTCACTTAAGTCCAGATCTTTGCAGGCCTCATTGAGAGCCTTTTTGGGATGTGTAAAACCGTGTATTGAATTCGCCCAGCTCTTCTCATGCCAATCGTACATAAAATAATCATGAAGCAGAGCGCCGCGCACCAGCTCGTCCTCATTAACCTTAATATTCAGACGGTCCGCTATATAATATGCCGTGTAAGCCACCTGCAGACAATGCCTCAAAACCGTAGTGCTCCCGTGCTGGGTGAAATTGCGGCACTCCCTGAGCCTTGACTGTCTTGCAGTCTCAGACAGGATACAGCGAAACTTTATCTCTTTTTCAGGGGGAAGCTTTTTAACTTTTTTCATGTTATCACCGGGTAGTAATCTGCAACCAAAAAGTCCTGCCTTTTGAGGGTTCCCCAAAAGACAGGACTATTTTACAGCACCGATAAACAATATTCAATAGTTATTGTGCTGTTTATTACATTTGCAGACAACCCGTTTTCGTCACTGTGCCCCGTTGAATATCTCGGCAACAGGGTTGTTTGAATCGATGAACAGAGTCGTATTTCCCTTTGTAACCGAAGACTTCAGCGTATCAAGCTCAAGACTGAAATTGTAGAAATCCGCTTTTCCCTCGTCATTGTAGGCCTCTGACAATATTCTCATGTATTCTGCCTCGCCCTCTGCTACAGTTGCTTCCGCTGTGGCTTTTGCCTCGGACAGCATCACTGTAACTTCAGCGTCGGTAGTATTCTTGATGACCTGTGCCTCTGACTCGCCCTGTGCTTTGTATGCAGCTGCTATGTTATTACGCTCGGTGATCATTCGTCTGTAAACAGCTTCCTTATTCTCATCCGGGAGATCCAGAACCTTGATCTTGATATCCTTGATGCGGATACCGTACTGATCGCACTGGTCACCCACACAGTTTAAGAGTCTGTCGGAGATCACGATAACTTCAGGCTTTGCTTCGCTATCTGTCTTGATGACCTCTCCGTTCTCATCCGTAGCCTGTGACTCGATATCGTTGATCTCAACATCATCCCTGCCGGACTCCGTAGCCACAATGGCCATGGCTGTGTCACGACTTGCTATGAGCTCTTCCTGCGACATGCTGGAGATGGTGGTCTTTAATGCGTTATATACGATGACATCGATACGTCCCTGCGCGGTTGTGGTGCTGGCATTAAGGGACTGTGTGTATTTTTTGGCATCGGTGATGTTCCATAAAACATAGGCATCCACGATCATTGTCTTCTTATCGCTGGTGATAGCCTCCGAATCCGGAAGGTCGTATATCTGCATAGCCTTCGGAACCGAGCTCACGGTCTGCACGAAAGGTATCTTCACCCTGAGACCCGCTGTATCGTTGGTCTCTATGATACGACCGAACTGCTTTAACACTGTGTATTCATTCTCAGCCGTGGTGTACAGGGTATTGGTCAGTATGATGAATGTGAGCACTGCTACGATAAAGGCTACCACAGGCAATACAGCACTCTTTCCTTTTTTCTTTTCATTTGTTTCCATAATATTCCTCCGCAAAATATATATATCAACGCATCATGATCCCCGGCTATCCGGCTTATTCCGCAACGTCATCCATGACTGCCGCCGTCTCCGATGAGCTCGTATTGTTATTTGTGTTCGAGCCAGTTCCGGTGGTCTCGTCGTAAATCGGATAATACTTGGAAATATCTCCGCTGCCGTTATCGATCACGATCTTAAGTGTCGGCAGAACCTCGCCCATTGTCTCCAAAAACATTCTCTTCTTGGTGATGAGCGGGTAATTTACGTATTCCTCATACTCTGCATTGAAACGTGCAACCTGACCGTTCGCCTCATTGATACGGCTGGTCTTGTCTGCTTCTGCTGCCTGCTTGATACGGTCAGCCTCTGCCTCTGCGGCCGGAAGCTTCTCATTCCTGTAGGCATTTGCCTCGTTGATGGCACTCTCTTTTCCCTGTTTTGCAGTCTCAACTGCCGTGAATGCCTCTATAACCTCATCTGTCGGCGGCTCCACATCCTGGATGGATGCATCAACCAGTGTAAGACCGATGTCCTCTTTTTCAAGCTCAGCCATTATCATGGACTTAACATTGGACTGGATCTCTGCCTTGCCTGTGGTGATGGCTGTATCCACTGTATAAGCAGATACTGTGGAACGAATGCTGCTGATGGCGATGTTTTTAAGTATTGAATCCGGCTCATCCGAATTGTAAAGATACTTTATGGGATCTGTCACCTGATAGCTCACATAGAAATCACAGTCGATAAAGTTGTAATCGCTGGTGATCATGACCGCCTCATGTTCCACAACATATGTTGATCCGTCCGTATTCTCTCCGTATCCGATCTCGATACCCTTTACCGTGGTATCTACCTTCTTGAGATTTTGGACTATCGGCAGCTTCATATGAAGACCTTTCTCCTCCACCAGTGAAGCCTTTCCGAAGGTTGTGATGACTGCTGACTGCGTTTCATCGATGGTATAAAAGCAACCTCCTGCCAGAAATACCACTACCAGGATAATGATGACAGCGGCTACTACCGCAAAGCTGATGTGGGGCTTCTTGGTATTGACCGGACCCGCATCCTTTACTCTCTCCATACTCATGTTTTCTCCTCCTACTGTACTTATTCATCTGAAATGAACTGTTACAATGACAGAATATAAAAAATCCTGTTCAAAGTAAATATCCGGCTTTCGCAAAATATACACATATATTTTTCTTTTTTATACTCCGGCACTATCACATACATATACACTGCTGTTCGTGCCTCATCTATATGATCATATCTCCGTATAATCATACTAAACCGGAAAGCCATCATAGAATGAGACAGATCGGAATAAGCCTTTCCAATCTGTCTCACATATATTCTATATTCTCCGTAGAAATATCTTTATTATCTACAGAAATACAGCTTTTA
>JAILBP010000255.1:0-3478 GCA_024680835.1 Lachnospiraceae bacterium
CAAAAGGTTTATGCCTTTCAGAAGTGCATTGGCTCCGTATTTTGTCCGCACTTCCAAAAGAGCGGCATGAAGCAGTTTTTCTTTGTTCAGGGCATCATAATCCGTAAACAGATCCAGCTGGTACATTCCGTCATCGGAAACAACATCGCAGGCGCAGACTCCGAGTCTTCTAAGGAGTATCCTGTGGTCGCTCTTTTTATCGACATCCTGCATGATCCGCTCCGTTATGATCGTTGCGGTATTGGTTGCGGCAGACAGTCTTACTGTGCCGTTTGAATGCGCTGGATGAAGTCTACCGTACCAGTCGATGGAAAGCCTTCCGTCGTAATTTGGAAAGTATTCCAGGCTCTTGTAATCGTAGCTGATCCACCATGTAAACTGCGAAGAGACCAGATTCTTTTTATACATATCGCAGCATAAGATATCGATCATTTCCCGAAGGACGATACAGGCTTCGTCGTACTTGTATGGACGGGGCAGTACCTGACCGTTGGAAAGGGAATGGTTATCACTTTTATAGTGTTTGATGTTATACATGGTGACCGGTTCTATGCCCCAGGCATGATCGATCAGTATCTCTGCATCGATGCCGAAGGTCTTATAGAACCATTCTTCATCCCATTGGGAGCGTGCTGCAATATCGCCCATTGTATACATATGATTGTTTGCTAACCTTGCGGCTTTACCGGATCCGATCTGCCAGAAGTCGGTAAGAGGTTTGTGTTCCCACAAAAGATAGCGATAGCTTTCTTCGGTAAGAGCAGCGATACGGACCCCGTCTTTATCGGCAGGTGCTTTCTTGGCAACTATATCCATTGCTACCTTTGCGAGGTACAGATTGCTACCGATCCCTACCGTTGCCGTAATGCCGGTATTTTTTAGGACATCGCGGATCATGGTGAGAGCCATGATGTGCACCGGAGGCTTGCCCGTCTTTGCAGCTTCCTTTTCATAGAAATGAAGATACGGAGTACAGTCGATAAAGCACTCGTCGATACTGTATATGTGCACATCTTCGGGAGATACGTATTTTAAATATATCCCGTATATTTTGGCAGAGACTTTTTCGTACTCTGCCATGCGTGGAACTGCTGTGATGTAAAGGACGCGGGTGTGCCGCGTCTGTTCATATTTTCTGATCGCCTGTTTTGCTTCGAAGAGCCTGGGCCTGCCCGGTACACCGATTGCCTTAAGTGAAGGTGATACCGCAAGACAGATTGTCTGATCCGAGCGGCTTGAATCCGCCACGAGCAGGTTAGTCTTCAATGGATCTAACCCTCTGGCAACGCATTCCACCGAGGCATAGAAGCTCTTCATGTCTATGGCGATATAGGTTCTGTTTTTCTCGTCCATAGCATTTGCTAAGCTCTCACAGCTTCGGGCAGTATTGCTTTGTCATCAATATAGTAATCGCAGGTGATCTTCCGGGAATTAGTTCCGTACAGTTCGACGATCTCCGGGAGGTTGTCGTTGACGGCATCAAATTCCAGCTGCTGATCCCGGCACCAAGAGACAGCTTTTTCCAGAGCGTCACCGGCACGGCATGTCCAGAGGATAAGCTTGTTTCCGGAGCTGCGCTGCGATTTCAGGTATTCGATTAGTGGTCG
This sequence comes from Lachnospiraceae bacterium, assembly GCA_024680835.1. Classification (GTDB taxonomy): domain Bacteria; phylum Bacillota; class Clostridia; order Lachnospirales; family Lachnospiraceae; genus RGIG6904. The sequence continues at coordinate 1,608 of JAILBP010000255.1, forward strand.
ATTTGGTTCGCCGAGTTCCGGCCAATTGCTAAAGCAAAGGGTTCCGTCGAAATCCACGGCGATGATCTGATAATCCATAACATCATCTCCCTTCATGTGATTGTTTCTCTTAAAACGCGAGTCTGCCATAAATTTTAAAATCCGAAAGATCCGTTACCGGTATAGGCTTGTATTTCGGATTCAGAGAGATCAGGAATGTTCCGGTCTCTTTGTTCAACAGTTTCTTGAAAAAGGTCATTCCGTTGTAGAAGAATAAGCCGATATCTCCTGATTCAAGAGTTTCTGTCTGCTCTATCCAGATCAGCTGCCCGTTCTTAAATCTCGGTTCCATGCTGTCTCCGTCCAGGTATACGCCAAAGTCGGCTTTCTCGGGTACCGGTTCATATATTTCTGTTTCCGTAAAATTCTCGTCATCAAGATAATTTCCGGTTCCTGCGGATGTCGGCATCAGTGCGATCTTCATGATCCTGGGCTCAAACGATAGGAGTTCGGTCTTGGGTTTCTCATATTCTCCGCTATGTTCCAGCAGGGTTATGTAATCAAGGGCTTTGTTTTTTCCCTGTTCGTTGAGATTTCTAAACGGATCATTAGGGTTTTCCCCGATAAATGCCGTATAGATGTCGGAAATCTCAAGTATCTCACAGAGAGCCATCAGGGTTTCACCGCCGGGGATGCTGTTTCCTTTTTCCCAGGAACTGACGGCTCCGTTTGTGATGTGGATGTCATAAGCCTGCAGCATGTCTGCGATGTCAATCTGGGACAGCTTCTTTTCCCTTCTGTAGTGTGAGATCACATCTCCGATTTTTTTCATTGTGGGTCCTCCATTTCATCCGGGTGGTTGTTTGTGTATATGAATATATCACCTCGAACACATGTTTTCAAGCAAAATCTAATCAGATTGGAAAATTGTGATATATAATCCCGTTGAAATCTCCTAAAAATTGATTTATATTTGACCTTGTTAGGGGCACAACGTATGGCCGGCACATCCCCGTGCATCGGAACTCGGTCATATAGAGTGAAGAAATGGAGGAAATAAGCAACTTGAAAGCGGTAGTTTACACACGTGGCGGGGGATGAACGTAACTTTCGCTGCAAAAGATGAAAAATTAAATGATGAAGAGGTGATCAGTGAGCTGCCCGGACCTCGGGGATTTATAGTCAGCCCACTTTACCAATCGACTAATCAACGTTTGGTAGTAACTTGTAAAGGTTTTTTTCCCTTTCCTTTTCAAGCTGAAGATTTAATTTACGAACCGGAGGTGAAGACCTGTATGCAGGAGATTGACTTTTACTGCAGAAAATGCAGAAAGTCTCTAAAGATGACTTACTGTTTGTGCGGTGATGATAATGCACCGGCTATGCGCGGCATCATGATCAGGTGCCATACGAGAAAATGTACCAGAGTAGTGACCCTCAAGAATTTTACGGAGGGGCAGATAAAGGAGAGAACGGATACTCTCGGTAAGTGCTACTTATAAGAATGAAAACAAGCATGGAGACATGCATATCAAAGATAATTAAATAGGGCTTCATGATATGGGGGCATAGACCCACCGCGGACGCATGAAAAGATAACCGGTAAAACGGAGTCTTTTCGTGCGTTTTGTTTATTGTAACGGACACAACAGTACATCTCTTTTTTCCGGTTCGCACGGAAAGAAGGAGAAGATGAACATATTTATTAAGGAAGAAACATTAGGACAGAGGATCAGAGCACAGAGGATCAGACTTGGAATGACCCAGGAGGAACTGGCGGAGATCACTTTTATCCCGAAGCCCACCATATCGAATTATGAGAATGACCGGATCGATATCAAGAGCAGCGTGATTGCCGAATTGGCAAAAGCCCTTGAGACAGATCCCAACTA
>JAILBP010000014.1:0-17559 GCA_024680835.1 Lachnospiraceae bacterium
GGCTCACTGCCACTTTTCTCGGACTGCTTTCTGTAGGTCACAGGTGATATCTCAGTCAATCCCTCCGGTTTTATGACCTGTCTGCCGTGATAGACCTCTGCGTTTATCAGATCCGCGAACCTGCTCCTGTCGGAAAGGTAATTTACGATCACATTGTTAATTTGTCCCATTCACTTTCCTCCTTTTAATATACTATCACTGAACGATTTTTTCAACATAAACGCATGCATTTTCTAAATGTTGATTTTGAATTTGCGATACTATACCACGAAACTTGATCAATAAAAATAGCGTATTCTGCAAATTTTAAAAAAAATCAAAAACTTGCAGCATACGCTAAATTTGGATTGTTCTTTTCAAAAAACATTCAAAACATGTACCACCCGTTTTTAGGCAATAAAAAGCCCCGCAAACCTAATGTTTACGGGGTTTTCACTGAACGGAGAGGGTGGGATTCGAACCCACGTGCCCTCGCGGACAAACGGTTTTCAAGACCGCCTCGTTATGACCACTTCGATACCTCTCCACAACAAATGGGATTTTATCACGGCTACAAACATATGTCAAGAATTATTTTTTAAATTTTTCCGGACTCGTTATTCTTCATCAGATTGTTGTTCTTTTTATTTGAAACAACATCCCGACGCATAAGCGACGGGATGCTGCAGATAAGTGAACTATATAAAACGTCATGATTACTGTGCCGGTTCTATATACCAGATCACGTTATGTCCTATATCTTCATCCTCAAACCATCCCTCTTCCAGAGAAATACCGGTTCCGGGTAAAAACATGAAGCCTGTGTATTGTGAGAGAGCCTTTTCGGTATCTTTCAACCATATATAATATGCATCTCCCTTTTTCTCTACTACCCATCTCTGTGTGAATCGATGCTCATTATAATCTACTTTCTGTGCGTAAACGTCGTCATTGGAAGAATTGCCCGTCAGGATATACCCTTCTTCATTAGTGATAGTATAAAATCCACCATCACGATACCGGAAATAAAACTTCTGAGCCGTATCCGAAGCAACTATATCGGAATCGCCGTTCACAGTAACGTAGGAACCATATCTGATGGTATAATAACCATCTTCAAGAATCCTGTATTGTGATTCATCCACATTTACCTTTGTCTGAGTGAAGAGTTTAAGCTGCGGTTCCTTTCCCTTCACCTTCTTAAATGCTTTACCAAGCTTAGAAGCTCCCGATCTGCACAGTGCTTTCTTCTTTATCTTTTTCACACTCTTTGTATCTATAAACTGTCTGTTGGAGCTCTTTTTATCAATTGACGAATTTGTACAATAACAATTTTTAATGATCGCGTAATTCTCATTTGTCTGAACACCCATTATAAGACCTTTGGTTCCGTCAGACTTTACCGAATAATTCATCACGAGACAATTTAAGCAACCAATACCCGAATCCGACTGTCCACCGGAAGCTACCAGGCCTCCTGTTGTTTTTGTGTCGAGGCATTTCAGATTCTTCACCTTACAAGAAAAGAAAATATTACCCTGAAAATCATTTGGCAGTTTAAGAGCATCGCCAAACAAAAGCGGATTAATGATCACTCCGCCGCATGCCAGCACTGCCTCCATGGCAGCAACCGTAAAAATATTCATCCAGGTCTCTGTATAGTCATAGGTAGCGTTTCCGACAATACCACCTGCATTTCCGCTAAGAAGTTTCACATTATCAATATCGATACCATAGAAATTGGAATTCTGAGAGTAAGCAGATACCGTTCCTATAGTCCCCAGCACATTCAGATAAGCTTTTTTGATCTTTACATTCACAATGTTTGATCCTTTTACATATCCGAATAATCCGGCATCCGCATACCATACATTAAACCAGTTTGAGTATTTCTCCGTATCATTGATATAGAGACCGGAAATCGTATGTCCCTGTCCGTTGAAGGTACCACAGAAAGGATGCTCCTTTGAACCGATCATCGTCCACTGGTGAGCCGGCTTTTTCTTATCCCATTTATTGAAATTCGTAGTTTTGTTCAAAGCAATGTCCTTTGTAAGACATATGAGTACACCATAAAAGCTGGTACCGTTATTTACGAGCTCGGCCAATCCGGCAAGCTGCTCCGGTGTGGATATTTCATAATAATCCAGATCTCCGGTATACCATTTTGTATCAGTCTTTCCGTTCCACACCTTTGATGACGCGGCAAAGACAGTGTTTTCACCGCGAAATACCACTGATGTGGAAAAGACTAACGTAAAGATCAAAACAAAAGATAAAACCTTTTTTAGCATTTCTCTCCTCCTTTTTCACAAACACGGTCCGAGGTAACTCTGATATTTTCGTTAATCACGGACCAAGCACCATTACCTATTATACCATCCCCCTCAAAAGTCAAGCCCTGTCTGCGTTTTCAGCGTTTTGCAGTTTCTAAGACATAATAATAAACCCGACCCCGTTTTAGTAACGGGATCTGGTTTCATAAATTCTGATCTCTATCCAAGCTTAAGGTTAGGTATGGCATTTAAGTCGAGACCGGCGAAGTCGCCGGCGAGGTATTGATGAAAGGCTGCCGCGCCTATCATGGCAGCATTGTCCGTGCAGAAGATCGGGGAGGGATGATAAAACTTTACTCCCTTCTCAGCGCACATCTTCTCCATGGCGGTACGAAGCGTGCCGTTTGAGGCGACACCGCCCGCGATGGCAAATTTGTCTGCGGAGAACTCTTCTATGGCCATTCTCGCGCGGTCGGTCAGGACTTCTATCACCGACTCCTGGAAGGATGCGGCCACATCTGCGGTGTTGACCGTCTCTCCCTTCATCTCGCAGGAATTCAGGTAGTTTAAGACCGCAGATTTCAATCCGCTGAAAGAAAAATCATACTCTCCGTCGCCAACCTTCGGCTTCGGGAAAGGAATGGCAAAAGCATCACCCTCGTGAGCGCATTTTTCTATCTTGGGTCCGCCGGGATACCCAAGTCCTATGGCTCTGGCCACCTTGTCAAAGGCCTCCCCCGCAGCGTCATCCCTGGTAGCTCCCAAGACCTCGTATTTGCCGTAGTCTGCCACTCTCACCAGATGAGTATGTCCTCCCGATATCACAAGACACAGGAAGGGCGGCTCAAGATCTTTATTCTCGATGTAATTGGCACTGATGTGTCCCTCAATGTGATGAACCGCTATCAGCGGTTTGTGCGCGGCAAACGCAATGCCCTTGGCTGCGGCAACTCCTACCAAAAGCGCTCCCACAAGACCGGGACCGTATGTCACAGCCACCGCGTCAATATCTCCGATGGTAACATCCGCCTCGTAAAGCGCCTGCTCCACCACACTGTTTATCTTCTCAATATGAGCCCTGGAAGCGATCTCCGGCACCACTCCGCCGTACAGCGTGTGAACCGGAACCTGCGAAGCTATGATGTTGGACATAACATCGCGGCCATCCCTCACCACCGCCGCTGCGGTCTCATCACAGGAACTCTCTATCGCCAGTATTTTTACGTCAGACTTTTTCAAAGCCAAGTATCCTCCACTTTCCGGTCGCATCCTTTCGGAACAGGTATCTCTCGTAGGTCTTTGTGAAATCCGCTGCTCCGCTTCGCGTAAAATATGAAGCTTCCATAATGGCATAGCTCTCGCCGTCAACCTCTTTGTAGATCACATCGGCGGATGCCGCCACACTGGATTTCACAATGCTCTTCTGCGACTTTCTGTACAGAGCTATATCATTTACCAGGCTCGTATAATTTGAATCAAAGGAATTTACCGACAACAGCTCGTTATCGTAAAACACACGCTGTTTTTCCAATAAAGTCCTGATCTGCGAGTCGTTAAGATCTTCATTGTATATTGCCACAAGGTATCTGTTGTACATCTTGAGAACTTCTCTCGGTGTAGAAGGATAAGTGCTCTCAACCTTGAGGGTCAGCAGCTTGTCCAGCTCGGAAACATCTGTGACATATTCCGCATTCGCATGAGGCTTAAAGGTGATATAGCAATATCCCCCCACAATGACCACCGCGATCAATATTAAACTGAGTAAGATTTTTTTGTTTGATGACATAAATCTACTCCTGTCGTCACTACCATCATCCGTTTCCTAAAACCTGCGTCCGCCGGGCTCCCTAAAGCTCTCAGTCGACAAAGTTCAGTTCCTTCAACTTTCCGTCTTTTCCCATATGGGCATTCTCGAATATCTTACGGACAGCGCCCATATATCTCTCACCGTGCATCAGAGACGGCGAGAAATGTGTCAGCCAAAGCTCATCCGCACCGGCATCACGCGCCACTTCAGCAGCCTCATAAAATGTCATGTGCTTGTATTTTTTGGCATTGGGAAGCTTTTCCTCCTCTGCATACATGCCCTCGCAGATCAAAAGATCCGCATCTTTTGCGTTTTTTACCAGACTGTCTGTCGGTCTCGTATCTGTGCAGTAGCAGACCCTAAGGCCCTTGCGCTCCTCACCCATGACCAGATCCGGAGTGTAGGTATTGCCCTCAAACTCCACAGTCTCGCCTCTCTGCAGCATACCCCACATCTGAATGGGTATGGGTAACTTCTTTGCAGCCTCGGCGTCAAAGCGGCCTTTTCTCTTTATATCTATGGTGTATCCGTAACACACAACATTGTGATGTACCTTGAAGGCCGTTATATTATAACCGTTTATCTCAAGCTTTTCCTCCGGAGAAGTGATCTCCACGTACCGTATGGGAAAAGGCAGCTCCGGCGCTATAACACGGAGAGACTCCACCACATGCTGCAAGCCCTTCGGTCCCACCAGAGTCAGCTCATCCGTCCGGTCTTCATTGCCCATGGACAATAGCATCCCGGGCAGCCCCGAAATATGGTCCGCATGATAATGCGTAAAACATATCGTATCTATGGGATTTGAGGAAAAGCCCGCCTCTTTCAGCGCAATCTGCGTACCCTCACCGCAGTCTATCAGAAGACTGCTGCCGTTATATCTGGCCAGCATCGATGTGAGCCATCTGCCCGGCTGCGGCATCATCCCCGCCGTTCCCAGTAAACATATATCTAACATAGTCTGACCTTTTTCTAATTTATCAATCCCGATCTGTTGATCCCCAAACACGATATCCCTTTCAAATACCGATACAGGTACAAATGCTGATCAAGCATTTTCCGATCACCGGCAAATCCGGCCGACAACCGGGATCGGGCTGTGACATATCCCTATGCCAGCTCCTTCACCATCAGCAGTGCCGCTTCCACAGGGTTTCTGTAGAACGCCTTCCTGACTCCGCACTGCGAAAAGCCTTTTTTTTGATAGAGGGATATCGCAGGTATATTCGACTCCCTGACCTCCAGAAAGATCTTTTCCATGCCGTGCGCTCCTGCGACCCGTATCAGCTCGTCCATCAGCATGCCGGCGATCCCCAGCTTACGGAGATCCTCCCTCACAGCCACGTTGGTGATCTCCCCCTCATCGGCAGCCATGTACATGCACACATATCCGGCGATCAAATGTGTACTGTTACCTGCAGGATCCGTCTCAGCGGAAGCTTCCGATAATGCAGCACTCTCACCGGCATCTTCTCCGGCAAGCTCCGGCGATCCTGTCTGCTCTGCCGCATCCGCCACCAGCAACACCACATCATCCCTGTACAGCACATCCATAAAAGCCTGTGCGCTCCAGGGTTCGGAAAAACATTCTGCCTCTATGGCCGCCACAGCATCGATGTCCTCCTGTACCGGCCGTCTCACCGAAACCGTCATACAGTCCCTCCGAGCCGCTCTTCCCGCTCCCTTTCTGCCTGGGATTTTCTCATATATATGGGTGCATGCTCAGACGCAGTCACCGTAATGCCTTTTTCAAAATATACGCAGCCCAGCGCGGCCACAGAAGACGCTCTCTGCCTGTTCAGATGCGCCGGTGCGAATCTGTATGGCACCTGACACTCTGCGCTTATCATATCGACGAAAACAGGAACTCCGTCACCTAAGAACACCACTGCTTCCCCGAGTCTGTTGATATCCGCGATAAGCTCATGCATATCGCAGGCATCCTGTTCCATCACCGTCTCAAATTCACCGGAAACATCTGTAAATCTGTACACTCCGCAGTATACCTGCCCACGCCTTGCGTCCATTATGGGACACACAAGGCTCCTGCATCCCCAGAGGTTGTAAGCCAGACCCTCCAGAGAAGGAACATTTATGAGTGGTATTCCTGCCACCAGCCCCATGCCCTTAGCTGTAGCTGATCCTATGCGAAGTCCCGTGAAAGATCCGGGTCCCGCCGATACGGCAATGGCGTCAAGATCCGCCGTATCTGTCTCAGACATGCGCATTATCTCTTCGATCATGGGCATCAGTGTCACCGAATGTGTTTTTTTGTGATCTGTCGTATACTCGGCTACCAGTATGTCATCCTGCACTATCGCGGCAGAGGCCACCAGCCCCGAGCTCTCTATTGCCAAAATCTTCATAGTAAGCTTATATATTCCTATAATCGCATTTCCGCCCGGATATACCGTCACGCCACGGTAATGCGTCTGTAATCCGTGCCTTTGGAGGGATCCTTGAAAATACTGACCGCAGTCACCGTATCCGGCAAAAGATCATCCACCATCTCCGGCCATTCTATGATGCAGACTCCGTCACCGAAAAAATAATCTTCGTAGCCTATAGCCTCCATCTCACCCGGATCTTCTATCCTGTAGGTATCGAAGTGATAGAGTGGAAGCCTTCCGTCATCATAAACCTGCAGTATGGTGAAGGTCGGCGAACAGACATGATCTTTTATGCCCAGTCCTGCCGCCACTCCCTGGGCAAACACTGTCTTGCCCACTCCAAGGTCACCGCTTAAGGTTATGATGTCGCCGGCTTTTGCGTTCTCTCCTATATGTTTTCCTATGTCAAATGTCTCTGTCTGTGAGAATGTTTCTGACGTCATGTGCCCATCTCCCCGTCATTCAGCGGAATGCTGCCGGTAAAACTGCTTGGCATGCTCTATCACATCGTCTGATGCAAAGCGCTTTGGTATGATGAGCGCCGTGATCCGGCCCGTGTATATGAGGAACTGATTTCTGCGATCCTTGAGACAGTATATCTCTTCCCAGGGTATGACGTTCTCCTCCTCACCGACCCTGATACCTACGCTCTCCTCGCTAATGGTGATGTTCACGGGTTTGGCAAACGTACCGCCCTTCCCCGCCGCCATCCGCGATCTCATCATGAGCGTAAAGGGTATATACCCCAGGATCACAAATCCCATTATGATGTATACCGCAAACAGTCCCGGTGTTATCCTGCCCCGTTCGGTAAAAGCCAGCACAAATGCGGCAATCCCTGCTATTATAGACACTATGCCCTGACTGTGGGTATATGAATGGTACATATTAAACTCAAAAAGATCCTTTGCTGACAGATTTACTGTTATATCATATTTCACTTTTTTCACCACCTGCCTATAGTCCTTTGTATTATAACACAAAAGGAATTATATAAGCAAGCATAAGAAAAAAAGGGGGCATGACATTTTCCCCCAAAAAAATACCGGGCTGGCTGATCTCCCTTAAGGGAAATCGGTCAGCCCGGTAAGCTTTCACATACGCTATTATGCTGTCATATCAGCACTTTACTGAACAGTTCCCGTTGTCGGTGTTGCTGCGACTGCACCGGCCGTAGTTGCTGCGACTGCACCGGCTGCATTCTCAAGACCTGTCACGTTGATGTTCTTGGTGACTTTTGCATCGTAGGTGGAAGCACGCATTATCTCGGTGAAATCAACGCCTGTGGCCTCGGTCATGGTATCAAACACCTGCTTCATGACTACAGGCATGTTGCCTGATATCTGTGAAACACCACTGCCGTCCGATCCGGAACCGCCACCGTATATGTTCACCTTGTCTATGGATGCGAGCGGCTTTGCAACCTCTGCAGCCATCTCAGGCAGGATCTTTACCATCATCTCTATGACAGCGGCACCGTTGTACTTGCGGTAAGCCTCAGCCTTCTTTTCCATGGCCTCAGCCTCGGCAAGACCTTTGGCTCTGATGGCCTCAGCCTCGGCAACACCCTTGGCTTTGATACCTGCCGCCTCCTGCTCTGCCGCATATCTTGTGGCATCAGCCTTTGCCTTCTGAGCCTCGGCTGCCTTTTCCTGCTCGTATTTCTCAGCCTCAGCCTGACGCTGACGCTGTACCAGCTTGGCCTCTGCGTCTTTTTCTGCCTTGTATTTCTCGGCATCGGCCTGACGCTCGATCTGTGCGGAAAGCTCCTGCTGGCGCACGATAACTTCTTTTTGTTTGAGCTCTGCCTCTCTCTCGGCTCTGGCGATCTGTACGTTGACTGCCTGAGTCTCGATGGTCTTGGCCTGCTCCTGTTTCTGGATCTCGTACGCGGCATCAGCCTCTGCGCGCTTGATATCAGCCTGAACCTTAAGCTCTGACCTCTTGATATCCAGCTCGTTGTTGCGCTGTGCTATTGCAAGATCCGATACAACCTTGGCGTCGTTGGCTTCCTTTGCAGCCTCAGCCTGAGCCACAGCCACATCGCGCTCTGCGTTGGCTTTCGCGATGGAAGCGTCCTTCTGGATCTTGGACATATTGTCCTGACCGAGGGCATTGATAAGTCCCTTCTCATCCTCTATGCGCTGAATGTTGCATGAGATGATCTGGATACCCAGGGACTTCATATCCACCTGAGCCTTCTCCTGAACCTCATCACCGAATTTTTTACGGTCGGTATTGAGCTCCCTGAGTTCGATGGTACCAATGATCTCACGAAGGTTACCCTGAAGGGAATCGGTGAGGGCTACCACAAAATCTCTCTCTTTCATGTTCAGGAAGTTTCTCTGTGCCTTTAAGATACCTTCCTCGGAAGTGTCAACCTTAACCTTGGCTACCGCGTCAATGTCAACACCGATGAAATCCTTGGTGGGGACATATCCGCCTGTCTTTATGTCGATGGAGATCTGCTTTAAGAGCAGTGTATCTTTTCTCTCTAAAAACGGGATCTTGATACCTGCGCGTCCGATGAGAACCTTCGGTTTCTTTTTGATACCGGAGATGATGTAAGCTGTATCCGGTGGTGCCTTCACGTAACCGCACATTGCGATCACGAGCAGCAGTACTACAATGACAACGATGGCAATAACTGCACTCATTGGTATTGGCATAACTTAACCCTCCTTTGTGTTGAACTGTTGATATATTTAGCAAAGCCTTAGTGCATCAAGCCGGCAAAATATAATGCACAAGACTTTCCTGACACAACTGAACGCTTCATGTATAAAGCATGAGCCATGAAGCATCGCTCTGACTCATCACAGCCCTTACAGTCTGTAATCGGAAACCTTTTCCTCCAGCTCGCCTACAGAAGCTTCCACTTCCTCGCTCTCGCTCCTGATGGTGGTAACTGCTCCCGCCAGAGCATTGATGTTGCCCGCAACATCCGAGATCTGGTCGCTGCAATCCTGTATTGTGCCGGATATTTCAGAGATATCGGAAGATACCCCGCTGATGCTCTCCTCTATGGCTCTCACGTCTTTGGTATAAGAATCCAAAAGCCCCTTCATCCGGTCTGAATCCTCGTAATAGCGGTCTGCTATCTTCAAGAACTCCGCATAATCCGGCATTATAGTGTCATTTATGAGCGCCAGCACACTGTCGCTGGCATTTATCAGCTCATCCACCGAAGTGATCACATTACTGCTGATATTGCTGATGTTTTCAGCCGTAGTCTTGGAGCTGTCCGCAAGATTTCGTATCTCATCCGCCACGACAGCGAAGCCCTTGCCGGCCTCCCCTGCCCTGGCCGCCTCTATGCTGGCATTTAATGCCAGAAGGTTGGTCTGATCTGCAATGTCCAGGATCTGTGTCACAAGTTCCTTAATAGCGGTGACCTGACGGCTCTGCTCTATTCCGCTCCTAAGCTGCCTGCCCTTTTCATCTATGGTGAGTCTTACTGTATTGCTCTTGTGTTCTGTTGTCTGTTTTATATCCGTAGCATGTGCCCTGATCTCATCAACAAGATCATCACCCTTGGATATGGCTGTCAAAATATTCCGTGCCGACTGCAAAACCTCATCGGTCAGCCGGTTCACATCGCTTATGGAAGCCGCCACATCCCTCATGGCATCCGACAGCTTCTCCGTGGTCTCCCCCGCCAAAACAGCATTTTCCTCAGATGATGTCACATTGGAAGCCATGGTGCCGACGGCATCATTTACGGAATGGGTCACATTCGTGATGGAAACCATAAGCTCATGCATGTTTATGATAAATCTGTTGATATTCTCGGAGATGGTCTCCAGCTCGTTTCCGCTCGTCTCCTCAATGAGCCTTGTGAGATCGTGACTGCCGTTGGAGAGATCCTCCACCTTCGAGTTCACGCTGACAAAGCCGTTCCTGAGCCTTATACAGATCAATATGACCGCTGCCAGCATTATCACAAATACCACAAGACAGATGCCAAATAAGAGAAACGCCACACTCCTGGCATGACTCTGGATCTTCGTATAATCAAGATCGATGCCGACAATGGCTATGACCTCATCTCCGTCAAAAACAGGGGCATACGCCGTTATGACAGCACCCCACTCATCAACTGTAGGCTCGTCATTGACGGAAACATTTCCCTGAAACGCACTCAGCATGTCAGGCTCCATCTCATATTCCTCTCCGGGCTCAGCCGGATCCTCCTGATCCGCGTCCACCAGAAAATGAGCGGTTTCCTCATCATCCATCGCCATTGTGTATGCATATTCCACCGACTCGGTCTCATAATAGATGGTCAGCTCTTCCAGAATATTCTCGTAGGCTTCCTCATCCTCATAGTCGGCCGCAAATCTCTTGACCATCTCCGGATCCAGAAGTCTCGCCGCGGTCTGAACCAGCTCTGTGGAGCTCAGCTGATACTGCCGCAGCATCATGTCAGCGACCTTTTTGTAAGACGCAATGCCTATGACAAGATCTCCTATGGCCACTATGATACCGATCAAAAGTCCTATCTCTACTGTTATCTTGTTTTTTCTGGTTTTCATATGTTTTCCCTTTTAAATGATTCCAACCAAAACTGCTTACGGACAGCCAACATCAATCACTGACCTTACGGATGGCATTCTCCGTTATGATGATCCGTCTCTCTTTGTAAAGATGACCTACGGCACGCTTAAATGCCGCCTTGCTCATGGAAAGTTCCCTGAATATGGTCTCCGGCGATGCCTTATCATTGAAGGGCAGCACTCCGGCAAACTCATCTATCACTCTCATAACTTTTTCAGCATCAGACTCAATCTCTTCAAAGGCACGTTTTCTGGTGGTGACATCCACCTTTCCGTCCTCCTTGATGCCGGTGATCTTCACATCTATCACATCACCGATCTTCAGACCCTCTCTGCCCTCCTTGCGGGGGATCATGGCTGAATATCTGTCCTCTATTGCCACGAATGTGCCAAAGTCATGTCCAAACTCGTAAACTCTGGCTTTCACCGTCTCGCCCGCCTCATAAGGGCAGTTTCTGTGCATATATTCATAAAGATGGCGCATACCGGCGCAAAGCCTTCCGCTCTTGTCTATGTACAAACGCACCAATGCCTTATCGCCCGGCTTAAGCTCCGCAGTCATCTCGCTGTAGGGTAAAAAGAGCTGTTTGTCAAGTCCCCAGTCCAGAAAGGCTCCGGTTCGGTTTACATCGCATACCTCCAGTGCAGCTATGTCGTCAAGCTTTATGTAAGGTTCTTTTACCGTAGCGATGGGTCTGTCCTCGGAATCCCTGTATATGAACACCTTAAGCTTATCACCGGGCTTTGTGCCTGCGGGAATTTCCCTTCCCGGCAGCAGAACCTCTGCCTCTCTGTCTTCACCGTCACCAAGATACACTCCGGATTCGGTTTCTCTCAGCACTGTCAGCGTCACAGTCCTGCCCAGATATTTATTTTGCTTTATCTCGCGACGCCTGTAGCCCTTACCGCTGCGGGATTTGTTTTTGTTATTGAATCTGTTATCCATATCTATTAATACCTGTCAATGCAAAATGTAGGTTTATTGTATCACCAAAGTCGGGTTTTTACTATCGTATTATTTTCATGTCACTATTCACAGCCACTTCACATTCATTCTACAGGCCCGCCCCGGCATCGGCAATCTGCTCAGCAAGCTGGCAGAATTGCCTTTCCGGGCTCTACTGCCGCTATCGCGGCCGCCTGTATCATTCATGTGAAGTGACTGATTCCAGTCAATATCCAACGTTCAGTCCGCCATGCCCGCAAGCGGTCAGGCTGACCGGACATTGGATATTGGCTGTGAATAGTGACTTTGGGAAAAAAAATCCCGGTGGAGATTCCACCGGGATCAAAACTGGCCCACTAGGATTCGAACCTAGGTAATGACGGAGTCAGAGTCCGTTGCCTTACCGCTTGGCGATGGGCCATTGTCTTTCCAACAGTGGGTATTATACAAGAGAGTATAATAAAATGCAAGCACTTTTTTGTTTTATTTTGAAAACAGCATTTTAAGTGCCTTGGAAAGATTAACTTTGTTGCCTTTGTAGAGCGACATGAAGGAGTAAAGCTTACCTGCCAGTACAAGTCCTGCTGCTGTCATCAGCACCATAATGCCTATACCTGCAGCCGCTATCACTGCGCTGACGTCACCCATACAGATCGCGCTGGGCAGCATCATGGCAGATGTGAACGGCACAAGATACAGCCAGGTTGACGCAGCATCAGCAGTCAATCCCTTGAACAGGATCGCGTAGAATGCCACCAGCAGTATGATAACGAATGTACTCTGGTTGCTGGCTGCCTCTTCCCTGGTGGAAGAGATCGCACCGCACATAGCCGACAGCGAAGCATACATTACAACTCCGCATATCAGTGTAAATAATGCCGCGATGACACCGAGGGGTGTGAAAAGTCCCTGAGTATCCAAACTTGTCAGGAAGGTGAGCACCGAAAAATGTGCTTCGGGATTTATCACAAACACCATATTGACACCGATAGCCAACCCTCCGGCAAGCGCAGCGATCCACAGCAAAAGCTGCATGAAGCCTGCCGCCAGCACTCCCGCCATCTTACCGAAGATCATGGCAGTGGGATTGATAGATACAAGCATGGTATCCATCAGCTTGTTGGTCTTTTCCAGTATGACTGTCTGCATTATGTTGTTGCCGTACATCAGTATGACAAAATATATCACGAACATTGAGACGAACATCAGGATCATGCCAAATATAGGCTTAACCTCATTGTTTTCCTGTTCTGTCACTGCCTCGACATTGGAGTATATATCCTCTCCCTTCGCATATCCGGATGCGGTATATACATCATTCTCCACCGGACGGCTCACCTGTACAACACTTTCCATCGGAACTCCCGATGCCAGCACTGTCAAAAAGCTTGAATTGTACTCCATATAGTCATTGAAATGATCTGCATGATCTACCGTTATCACCGAACCATCCGGGATTATAATACGGGATACCAGATCGCCGTCCTCATCTTTTTCGATCAGCAGTATCATACTGTCCACTTCACCGTTAGCGTGGATCTCATCCAGAGCCTTATCCGTGGATGCTGCATTCACATAAACTATATGTTCATATGACTCCGCGACATTGATATCTCCTGCACTCACATTTCTGAGCATCGAAAAATCAGTCTGCGGGGCGTACTCATCCACCACATAGACCTTGCCGGCAGCGCAGCCCTCGATCACCTCGGTATCCTCACGTCCTGCAAATCCAATGGCCGTGAATATAGCTGCCGGCACCAGCAAACATAACAGTGCGATCACGATGGTGACTATCTTATAACCTTTACCTGATACCTGGTTTTTGAATGTAAACTTGAATACCTTATCAAAATTCTTAAACATCGCTATCCCTCTACTCCCCAATAGCCTTTAAGATAGTACCGAGCTTCGGTTTTCCGGTACTCTTCAGCAAAAGATTTCTGTATGTTTTTGCGGAAACAACTGCCAGTATCACTACCAGCGCGATCTGCAGCGCGAAGGCGATCAGCAGTATATAGATCGGAATTCGTCCTGTAATGTAAGCTACAGGAGCCACATAAAACGATAAGGGCGGCACAATGGATGCCACAAGATTGAAAACTGATGAATCGGAGGTTCCCGCACCGATAGCCGCGAAATAACCCACCATGCATACCAGCATCACTGAACTCGTAGCGCTCTGAACATCCTCAGCCTGATTGCAGGCACTTCCGAAAAGACCTGCCAGTATTCCGAATGTCAAAAATCCCAGCACTATGGCAAAGATCAATATCAGCGACGCACCGATACCGTTATCCGTAAAGATGGAAAGACTGAAACCGCTGTTATCAAATCCCTGAGCCTTTGAATCGAAAACATTCTCCAGCACAGCGTTTGAGATAAGAGACCCTGTCATACCGCACACCAGCACCAGGACAACGTAAGTCATCATGCCGGTGATCTTTCCCATCAAAAGAGCCATGGGTCTGACGCTGACCAGTATGCTCTCCACCAGCTTAGACTGCTTTTCCTCATTAACACTGGTGATGATATAAGAGCTCGACATTACCATCACTATCATCAGCACGATACTGAACCCCAAAAGGTAGTTAAAATATGACATCTGGGAAACTGTCTTCTGGTCTTCCTTTGCAAACTCGTCCTCAGTGTAGGTCCCCTGAAAGCTGATACCGTGCTGCAGCGTAGCCATGTCCGCATCGCTGATACCCGATGAAGACAGCCTTGCCGCATCAAATTTCTCGGCTGCGAATGATGAAACTTCGTCCAGATCACTCACCGTGATCTTAGTCTCATCCGCTGTCACTATATTGACCGCATACCCTGTCTCCGAAAATCCCACTATCAGAGCCGCATCATCCTCATCCAGTTTTCCGGTGATCTCATCATTGGATGAATCGGCGAAAACCACTTTTGACTTCTGAAGACCGGTGGCTCCATCTGCCGTTTCATCAGCGTATAGCCCATCCAGATCATCCATGCCAAACGGAACATCCGTCTCATTCAAAACATAGAGCGTGTCAATATCTATACTCTGTGGCGAATAATTTATAACATCGCCCGCTACACTTGATCCGGTCTTGAAACTTGCAAACTGTATAGGTCCCATAAATGTCATGACTAACACGAACATGACAAATGAAGTTATATATGCTTTGTTTTTGAAGGTCTGACGGACAGTAAAGCGAAAGACTTTATCAAATCCCTTCAGACTGTAAATATTCTCCTGCTTATTCACTTTGTCCCCCGATCCTTACGACTCCTCGCCGACTTCACGCACAAAGATCTCGTGTAACGACAACTCGGTAAGATCAAATCTTACAATATTGATACCTGCACGGACCAGCTCGGCCAGCAGTTCATTCGCCTGGGCATCTCCCGTAACCCGGATCTGATACTCGAATTCCTTCTCGGAGAGCACTTCAACACCCACTTTCTCAAGGTATGTTGTGATATCCTGCTCAACTTTGAGTAAAAGATTTACCCTGCCGTAGGACTTTTTGATATCGTTAAGATTGCCTGTAACAACTGCCTTCGAGCGATGTAATATGGTGATATCGGTGCAGAACTCCTCCACAACCTCCATCTGATGGCTGGACATTATGATATATTTGCCTGCAGCGATCTGCTCACGGACAACCTCTTTTAAAATGTCCGTATTCACGGGATCGAGACCGGAAAACGGCTCATCCAGTACCAGAAGCTGCGGATCCGATATCATGGCGATCAAAAACTGTATCTTCTGCTGATTACCTTTTGACAGCTGATCCGGGCTCTGAAGCTTGAACTTCTTTTTTACGAGGGCACCCCTTTGTCTTTTGGAGGTTTCCTCAGATCCTGAACCGTTTGCCTCTGCCATGGCAGCCGCCTTTTCCGGATAAAGATATTCCTCGACTTTGAGCCGTTCTGCCCAGTAAGCCATCCTCTCGTCAATGGTCTTCCTTTCTATACCTTTAAGTTCACCGAAATATCTGATCTGATCCACCAGCGCATATTTGGGATAAAGACCTCTCTCCTCGGCCAGATATCCGATATTGCAGGTATCGAAGTTCAGTGGCTTTCCGTCCCAGGATACCTCGCCGCTGTCCTTGTCCAGCATACCTAAGATCATCCTGATAGATGTGGTCTTTCCGGCTCCGTTGGTGCCCAGCAACGCGTACACTCCGGGTTTTTCCATAGAGAAGCTCACATCATCCACCACGACCTTCTCTCCGTATTTTTTGTGAAGATTTTTAACTGTCAGTGCCATTTTCTCTCCCTTATCATCAGGCGGGAACCACGATCTTTTGAGACCGTAGTTTCCGCCGTTTTATACATCAGTTACTTCAGAAACAAAGCTGTTATACCGCCGAATCAATAGCCTTCGCCAGCTGATCGGCGCAGGATGTTCCCTTCATCCCGCAAAGGTTTCCTCTCAGGATGTCCGCCGTGTCGGCCGCATCTTTTCCCTCCACCAGCTTTCCTATGGCCTTGAGATTGCCGTTACAGCCTCCCATGAATTTCAGATTATGAAGCTTATTGTCATCATCCAGGTCAAAATCGATCTGCATGGCACAAACGCCCTGCGGTGTAAAAGAAATATGTTTCACCTTTATGCCCTCCTTAACATTCCAAACAAACAAAACGCCCCTATTATAGCCAGCATCGGGATCGCGATATAGATAAGTCCCGCCAAAACAAGTCCTACCAGTATCAGCGGGAGAAATACCACTGTGAAAACGATCTTTGTAATACCCCATGCAGCTTTTATGGCAAACACGAAAAGCTCGCCGAATACGGCTATCAAACACAATACGAACAGTAAACTCAACATAATGTCCACCTCCTTATGACGTAAGTCTTCACCACTCTCTTTTTATCACTTGTTTTCAACGGGAATGTATCTGATCCCCGAACCAATATGTCCTGTTACCGCATATGTTATATCAGGCATATGTGACCATTCAAGTGCAAAAACAGCGGAATAAACTGTCCTAATTCGCAAACCTGTAACTCTACTGCTGAGCGTTCTCCGTCGCAAGACTTATGTTATGGCAGATCTCCTCCAGTTTTTCCGTATCGTAGCTGTCATACTGCAAAGTATAATCATAATCCTCTGCAAGCGGCGTTGGAACAGACGGATCCTCCGCGATTGTCTCTGCCACGGGCTTCACCATGGACAGACATTCTGCAAAATCCGCTCTGATGTCCGCCGCCCCACTCTCTGTCATCTCATCAAACCATGCGTTGGTATCGGCTGTAATATCATCACCTGAGATCTTACCGCCGTATGTCTCCGAAAAATCCAGCAGCTCCTTGGCGGCCAATTCAAGGCGGATACTGCTGCCCGCCGTGCCCGGCGCCGCAGAGTATATCACTTCCAGAACATCTAAAAACTCTTCAGCCGACTGTTCCTCATCAACTGTATCTTCCTGATCTTCCCCGGCCGTATCCTCTGTCCCGGGTTCCGGGCTTACTCCGTTCTCACTGTCGGCATTTTCTCCCTTAACCAGTTCATCGGTCCCGGTTTCCGCCGCTGTCTGCGTATCTGCGTCCTGCGTTACCTTAGTACCGGACGTCGTACACCCACAGACCGACACGGATAAAACTGCCGCCATACACATGA
>JAILBP010000185.1:0-5389 GCA_024680835.1 Lachnospiraceae bacterium
AATGTTGACAAAGATCCGGGGTGGTGGTATCTTATGTTTTAGATGTTAGCACTCCACACATTCGAGTGCTAATAACAGCAAAAAGGGGAGGTATTCATGGAAGAACTTGATGAGCGGAAAACAAAGATATTAAAAGCTGTCATCCGAAACTACCTGGATACCGGTGAACCGGTGGGAAGTCGTACGATATCCAAGTACACGGATCTCAATCTTTCCTCAGCGACTATCAGGAATGAGATGAGTGATCTGGAGGATCTGGGCTATATCGTATCGCCGCATACATCGGCGGGGCGTATTCCCACAGATAAGGGCTACAGGTTTTACGTTGACAACCTTATGATGGAAAAAGACCGTGAGGTCTCTGACATGAAGGAGTTTGTCATAGAGCATACCGAGAAGATGGAGGCGGTGCTAAAACAGGTCGTTAAGCTTTTGGCCAACAATACCAATTACGCCACCATGATCACGGCTCCCAACGCAGCCCACGGAAAGTTGAAGTTCATACAGCTGTCGGCAGTAGATGAGGAACATATCCTGGCGGTCATAGTACTGGACAGAAATGTCATCAAGAATAAGATGATAGCCGTTATGGAAAAGCCGGATGAAGAGATTATGCTGAAGCTGAATCTCCTGCTGAACACTCATTTGAACGGTATGTCGTTGGATCAGATAAACCTCGCGGTCATAACACGCATGAAGGAACAGGCCGGTGAGTACGCAGGTATTGTGGAAGGCGTTTTGAACGCCATCGCCGAAGCCATAGGAGAGGATGAGGATCTGGAGATATACACATCCGGAGCTACCAATATTTTCAAGTATCCGGAGCTTTCGGATTCGAGAAAGGCTTCCGAGCTGATATTGGCACTGGAGGAGAAAACCTCTCTTGCGGATCTTGTCACGGCAGAGACTGATGATGAAAATGACATTCAGGTATATATCGGCAGTGAGTCGCCGGTGTCTACCATGAAAGATTGTTCGGTGGTGACGGCAAGCTACGATCTCGGAGACGGCATGAAGGGCACCATCGGCATCATAGGTCCCAAGCGTATGGATTATGAGAATGTTTACGACAATCTGAAAACCCTGAAAAAGCAGCTGGACGACATTTTCAGGAAGGACGATACATAGCGGTCACCAATAATATACAGCAGGAAAGGAAAAGACATGTCAGATGAGAACATTATGGCTTCCGCCGAAGAAGAAGTCAGCAAGACTAACGAGGAAGACACGGAGAACAAAACAGAAGAAACATCAGAGGCAGCAGCAGAGACAGCTGAAGCAGCTGCAACAGATGATGGAGCAGGGCAGGAAGAGAGCGAAAGCAACGGCGGCGAAGCTTCCGGGGTTTGCGAAGACGACAGCGCTGATACTGCAGATGCTGAAGGAACTCCTGCTAAGAAAAAACTGTTTGGCAGAAAAGATAAAAAGGATAAAAGAGACGAAAAGATAGCAGAGCTCGAAGAAATGCGCAAGCGCCAGCTGGCAGAGTTTGAAAACTTCCGCAACAGGAGTGAGCGCGAGAAATCCCAGAGGTTTGAGATGGGCGAGAAAAATGTGCTCGAAAAGATATTGCCTGTGGTTGACAACTTTGAGAGAGGTTTTGCGGGAGTCGACGAGAACTCTGAAGATCCCTTTGTAAAAGGTATGGCTCAGGTTTACAAGCAGTTGCAGAATGTTTTGACAGATCTCGGTGTAGAGCCTATCGAGGCGGTGGGATGTGATTTTGACCCGAACCTGCACAATGCGGTGATGCAGGCCCAGTCAGATGAACTGGAATCCGGCAAGATCGCAGCCGAGCTTCAGAAAGGTTACAAATACAAAGATTCAGTACTGAGACACAGCATGGTGTCGGTAGTACAGTAAATAAAAGGAGGAAATGATCATGAGTAAGATAATAGGTATCGATCTTGGAACTACAAACAGCTGTGTGGCAGTTATGGAAGGTGGAAAACCGACAGTTATAGCAAACGCAGAGGGCGCACGTACAACACCTTCTATCGTGGCATTCACCAATAACGGAGAGCGTCTTGTGGGTGATCCCGCAAAGCGTCAGGCAGTTACCAATGCTGATAAGACAATTTCGTCTATCAAGCGTCATATGGGTACAGATTACAAAAAACAGATAGATGACAAGAGCTATTCACCGCAGCAGATCTCAGCCATGATCCTGCAGAAGCTTAAGGCAGATGCAGAGAGCTATCTTGGCGAGTCTGTAACACAGGCAGTCATCACAGTGCCCGCTTATTTCAACGATTCACAGCGTCAGGCTACCAAGGACGCAGGAAAGATCGCAGGTCTTAACGTAGAGCGTATCATCAACGAGCCTACAGCTGCGGCTCTCGCATACGGCCTTGACAATGAGAAAGAGCAGAAGATCATGGTATACGACCTTGGCGGCGGTACCTTCGATGTTTCCGTTATCGAGATCGGTGACGGCGTTATCGAGGTTCTTTCTACAAACGGCGATACAAGACTCGGTGGTGATGACTTTGATAACAGGGTTACCAACTACCTTATAGATGAGTTCAAGAAGAGCGACGGTATCGATCTTTCTGCAGATAAGATGGCTCTTCAGAGACTTAAAGAGGCAGCAGAGAAGGCAAAGAAGGAGCTTTCTTCTTCTACGACCACAAACATCAACCTGCCCTTCATCACAGCTGATGCCACAGGCCCCAAGCACATGGACATCAACCTTACACGTGCTAAATTCGATGAGCTCACAAGAGACCTCGTTGAGAGAACGGCGATCCCGGTACAGAACGCATTGAGAGATGCAGGTCTTACTCCGGCTGATCTCGGACAGGTGCTTCTGGTAGGTGGTTCAACACGTATACCTGCAGTTCAGGATAAGGTTCGTCAGCTTACCGGCAAAGAGCCATCGAAGTCATTGAACCCGGATGAGTGCGTTGCCCTCGGTGCTTCCGTACAGGGTGGTAAGCTTGCCGGTGATACAAGCGCCGGAGACATCCTGCTGCTCGATGTAACACCGCTTACACTGTCTATCGAGACCATGGGAGGCGTTGCAACACACCTTATCGAGAGGAATACCACCATTCCTACAAAGAAGAGCCAGATCTTCTCTACTGCAGCTGATAACCAGACAGCCGTTGATATCAACGTTGTACAGGGTGAGAGGCAGTTTGCAAAAGATAACAAGTCTCTCGGACAGTTCAGACTTGACGGAATACCTCCGGCAAGACGCGGCGTTCCGCAGATCGAGGTTACATTCGATATCGATGCCAACGGTATCGTAAATGTTTCCGCAAAGGATCTGGGCACAGGAAAAGAGCAGCATATCACCATCACTTCAGGCACATCAATGAGCGATGATGAGATCGAGCGCGCAGTTAAAGAGGCAGCTGAGTACGAGGCTCAGGATAAGAAACGTAAGGAAGCAGTCGATGCCAAGAATGAGGCAGAGAGCTTCATAAGCCAGACAAAGGACGCTCTGAAGCAGGTTGGCGATAATGTTTCTGCCGATGAGAAGTCAAAGGTTGAGAACGAGATCTCCGCTCTGGAGGGATTCCTTTCAACACATCCGGAACCGGCCAATTATACAGAGGCAGATACCGGTGAGCTCAAGGCAAAGACAGAGAGTCTTATGTCATCCGCTCAGGCTGTTTTTGCAAAGATGTATGAGCAGACACAGCAGGCAGCAGGCGGCGCAGGCGCCGGTGCGGGAGCCGGAGCAGGCTTTAACCCCGGAGATATGGGCGGATTTACGCAGCAGTCGGCAGGCGATGCTTCTTCATCAAACAGCGGAGCAGGCGATGATGTTGTGGATGCTGATTTCAAGGAAGTATAATAGTGCGATAATGCACAAAGCCACAGTAAGGCTCCCCAAATGCGGGAGCCTACTGTTTGTGTGACAGCGAGCCTTACTATTCACATCCAATATCATTCGGTCAGACATATGTCAGCTTGCTGAACAGAATCTATGTACGTATGCGTGCCGGTGGCATGATGGCAGAGTGGCTGTGGATAGTAATAATTTGTCATACATTGACCGTACGAAAAAACGGAGGAAAGACAGATGGCAGACAAGAGAGATTATTATGAGGTTTTAGGTGTTGATAAAAATGCGGATGATGCTGCATTAAAAAAGGCATATCGAACTCTGGCAAAAAAATATCATCCGGACACAAACCCCGGAGATAAGGATGCGGAGGCAAAGTTTAAGGAGGCTTCCGAGGCTTATGCCATTTTGTCGGATCCCGATAAGAGACGCCAATACGACCAGTTCGGTCATGCCGCATTCGAAAACGGCGGTGGCGGCGGATATACCGATATGGATATGAGTGACATATTCTCAAGCTTCGGTGATATATTCGGAGATCTTTTCGGTGGCGGTTTCGGCGGCTTCGGAGGCAGAAGCTCAAACGGTCCCCAGAGGGGGGCGTCGATACGTACACAGGTGCGCATAACCTTCGACGAGGCCATGAAGGGCTGCACCAAAGAGATCGAGATGCCGGTGAAGGAAACCTGTAAAAAGTGTAACGGAACCGGAGCAAAGCCCGGCACATCACCTGAGACCTGTCCCAAGTGTAACGGACAGGGCAGGGTTGTCTACAAACAGCAGGGATTCTTTGGGGTTGTGCAGAATGTGACGACCTGTCCGGATTGCGGCGGTACGGGTAAATTCGTGAGGGATAAGTGCCCTGACTGCGGAGGCAGCGGATACATCTCAGTGCGTAAAAAACTGGAAGTTAAGATACCTGCAGGTATTGATAACGGTCAGTCGGTTCGCCTTCGCGATCTCGGCGAGCCGGGTAAGAACGGTGGTCCGAGAGGAGATATCCTGGTAGAGATCGTGGTGGGATCGCATGAGATATTCCACAGACAGGATATGAATATATTTTCGGAGACTAACATATCCTTTGCGCAGGCGGCTTTGGGTGGCGAGATCATCATACCTACGATAGACGGCAACGTCATCTATGAAGTTAAAGCCGGAACCCAGTCGGAGACCAGGATAAGGCTGAAAGGCAAGGGTGTTCCCTCTGTTCACAATCCGGGCATCAGGGGTGACCAGTATGTCACTCTGGTGGTAAAGACACCTACCAGTCTTTCGAGAGAGGCAAAAGAGGCACTGATACATTTTGACGAGGTATCGGATAATTCACTGGAAAACGCAAAGAGAGCCATCTCCGGCGGCGATCAGGACACACCGCCCAAGGGCAGAAAATCTATGTTCGGAAAGAAGAAAAAATAATGAAGTGGAACAGTTATACCATAGACACGACGGTTGCGGCTGAGGATATTGTGGCTGCGGAGCTTTATGCCCTCGGTATCGAGGGTGTGGAGATAGAGAATAAAGTGCCTTTGACCGACGAGGAGATCGGTGACATGTTCATCGATTTTCCTGCGGAGCTGGGGGAGGATGACGGCA
>JAILBP010000098.1:0-5639 GCA_024680835.1 Lachnospiraceae bacterium
GTAAAGCTTTCATAGTGGTCATCGGTGTAGTAGATGTATCCGTCGTCGGAGAAAACGATCCGTTTTGCACCGCGGGATTTTTGGCCTAAAGTATCAATATCGCATTCTTGATAGTTTTTTCCTTTGGGTAAGATACCTTCGTAATTTCCGAAGCGGTCACCGCCGATGCATTTGCCGGGTGCGAATGGCTCTAAGGAACCGCCTTCCCAGCCGAGAGCCTTCGCATCGTTTTTGGTGATGAAGTTTTCCGGCAGTTTTCCGTATGTATAAAGATATAAGGCCACATCGTCTTTTGAAGTGTAAGATCCGTTTTCATCAAGAGTATCTGGTTCATCTGTGTCCGGTTCTTCCAATGAGGTTTCGTCCGTTTCGTCTGTATCGGATAGTGCTGTGTCCGCAGATGCTTGAGAATCATCAGCAGCTTCTGCATTTTCAGATGTTTCTGTTTTATTGTCGGTGTCCGCAGATGAAGGTTTTTTATGATCCCGGTTCTGTTCTGAATCCTGATTGTCCGTATCGGTGGCAGAATCTATGATATCAGTTGGATTCGCATCCGTAACTTGTTGTTCGGAATAAGTCGATGATACTTCGGTCGGGGTGAACAGACTGCATCCAACGGTTACTGACAGTATCAACAGCAGAAACAATGTCAGGCACAATATTTTCTTTTTCATGATCTTGTATTCTCCTTGGTTTTAATATAGTTGTCTTGAGTTTTCGTTAATAACTATAGTGCGTATTGTATGTGTAATCATTTATTTAGTCAAGTGTTCAATAACTTGACAAAAAAGGTGGATTACGCTAATCTTAATAGTTGTTGTTAAGAGAGGTTTATTCTATGTTTGTGAGATGTGGAGGCCTGATATGGTCACGATAAACGGAAAAAACGAGGATGCTGCAGGAAAGAGTATTTCTGCATATCTGGCAGAGGCCGGTTACGACGGTGAATATGTCGTAGTAGAGAAAAATCTTGAGATCATACCTAAGGAAGAGTATGACAATCAGTCTCTTGCAGACGGAGACGTGGTGGAAATACTGCATTTTGTCGGCGGTGGCTGCAGGTAGATCTGAGTTTGTCATACAGTAGACGGATCAGAGCGTTTCGTTAAAGATATATAGTTTAACTCCACCGGCAGGCAAACTTGCCATGAAGTATGGATTATAACCTTCTAAATCAATATAAAAAAAATATCGGGAGATGACTTGAAATGGAAGACAAGCTGGTTTTGGGCGGACATGAGTTTAAGAGCCGTTTTATACTGGGCTCGGGCAAATACAATCTTAAGCTGATACAGGCGGCCGTGGAAAACGGCGGAGCCGAGATCATAACACTGGCTCTTCGCAGAGCGAATACGGCGGAGAGTGAGAATATACTGGATTTCATTCCGAAGGGAGTCACAATACTTCCAAACACCTCCGGCGCCCGAAACGCAGAGGAGGCTGTTCGTATCGCAAGGCTTTCCAAGGCCATGGGATGCGGAAATTTTGTTAAGATTGAGATCATGCGTGATGCAAAATATCTTTTTCCGGATAATCAGGAGACCATCAAGGCAACCGAAATCCTGGCGAAAGAGGATTTTGTGGTGCTGCCCTACATGAATCCCGATCTGAATGTGGCGAGAGATCTTGTGAACGCCGGAGCCGCGGCTGTAATGCCTTTGGCGGCGCCGATAGGTTCCAATAAAGGACTTGCCACCAGAGAGATGATACAGGTTTTGATAGATGAGATAGATGTCCCCATCATAGTGGATGCCGGCATCGGAAAGCCCTCCCAGGCCTGTGAGGCCATGGAGATGGGAGCTGCGGCAGTAATGGCTAATACAGCTATCGCCACGGCAGGTGATGTTCCCGCTATGGCAGGAGCTTTCAAGCTGGCTATAGAGGCCGGACGTACAGCATATCTTACAGGGATGGGCAGGGTTCTGTCCAGAGGTGGTTCTGCATCGGATCCACTGACCGGATTTTTGAGGTGACAGCGATCATGAGCGAGGAAAACGACAAATACTATATAGACGGCGGGAATCTTTCCGCTGCGGCACTTGAGAGAAAACATCAGCTTGAGAACGATCCATCATCCAGAACAGACATAATGGAATATATGGATGGCATGGATGTGATAGATTCGGATATAAAAGATAAGGTCTTATCGGCGATGGAGGAATACGATCCGGATCGCTATACGGCTGCTGATGTACAGAGAGCCTTATCACATGACAGCGCTTCGGTTGAGGATCTGAAGGCGTTATTGTCGCCTGCTGCGGCACCATTTTTGGAGCAGATGGCGGAAAAGGCCTGCAAACTGACACAGGAGCATTTCGGTAACACTGTATATATTTTCACTCCCATATATATTGCCAACTATTGCCAAAACTATTGTATTTACTGCGGTTTCAACTGCTATAATGATATAAACCGCAAAAGGCTGGATTTTGACGAGATAGACAGGGAGATGAAGGTCATCTCGGACACAGGTATGGAGGAGATACTGATCCTGACCGGGGAGAGCCGCAAGTATTCAGATGTGGAGTATATTGGCGAATCGGTAAAGATCGCCAAAAAGTACTTTAAGAATATCGGCATAGAGATCTATCCCGTAAATGTGGATGAATACAGGTATCTGCATGAATGCGGAGTTGATTACGTCACTGTATTTCAGGAGACATACGACAGGACCAAATATGAGACTCTTCATCTTTTAGGGCATAAGAGAGTGTGGCCATACAGGTTTGACGCACAGGAAAGAGCCATAATGGGTGGCATGAGGGGAGCCGGTTTCTCGGCGCTTTTAGGACTGTCGGATTTCAGACATGACGCATTCGCAACGGCACTTCATGTTTATCATATCAACAGAAAATATCCTCATGCGGAGCTTTCCCTCAGCTGTCCGAGGCTTCGGCCCATTGTCAATAATGATAAGATAAACCCAGGCGAAGTGGGTGAGAAGGAGCTTTGTCAGATACTTTGTGCTTACAGGATCTTCCTGCCTTTTGTGGGGATCACCGTATCCAGCCGCGAGAGCGCTGAGTTCAGAAACGGAATAGCAAAGATCTGCGCTACAAAGGTTTCTGCCGGAGTTTCCACAGGCATAGGGGATCATGAGGACAAATACGAGGGCAGCACCGATTCCGTTGATATCCATGCTCACGGAGCGGAAAAGGCTGATGAGGGTGATGAGCAGTTCGAGATAAACGACAACAGGTCTATCCGCAAAATGTATTCAGACATGGAAAACGGCGGACTTCAGCCGGTTCTGAATGATTATATCTATGTCTGAGATTATATGACACAGACAGCGGACTACAGATGTTGACTGGACAGCGCTCATTGGAGATAAAAAGTGTCTGAAAAAACAGATTACGGAAAATATATAGCAGTTACAGACCGGAAGCTTTGCCGTACATCTTTTACAGAGCAGATAAAAAGGGTGGCAGGTCTGCATCCGAAGGCATTGATCCTGCGTGAAAAGGATCTGGAGGATGAAGCCTATCTTGAGCTGGCAGGCAATGTAAAAGATATCTGCGACGAAGCGGGAGTGGATTTTTTCGTACATTCAAGGCTTGAGATCGCACATAAACTTGATTGCAAAAATATTCATATCCCGATACAGGGGTTATGCGATAATCCGGGTATCACAAGACAGTTTGAGAATATTTCGGTATCCTGCCACAGCGTCAAGGAAGCTGTTCTGGCACAGGTTTTAGGTGCGACCCGGATAATTCTGGGAACCATCTATGAGACTGAATGCAAACCCGGCTTAAAAGGCGCAGGACCTGATCTCGTCCGCGAGGTTACATCATCGGTAGATATTCTGGTTTATGCTATCGGAGGCATAAAGCCCGACAATATAGATGAGGTCATTTCTGCCGGCGCCGCAGGAGGCTGCATGATGTCGGGATTTATGAAATTGTAGTTTTAAACCGGCAGATACATATTCGTTACTATTCACAGCCACTTTACATACACAGGAGATCATATGAATTACACAACACAGATGGATGCCGCCAGAAAAGGCATCGTAACCCCGCAGATCGAAGCGGTGGCACAGAAAGAGAAGATGGATGTTTCAAAGCTTATGCAGCTTGTAGCCGAAGGCAAGGTAGCGATACCCGCCAATAAAAAGCATGCATCTTTGAATCCCGAGGGAGTAGGTTCCATGCTCAGAACCAAGATCAATGTAAATCTTGGCGTATCAAGGGACTGCAAAGATTATGACATAGAGATGCAGAAGGTTATGAGCGCGGTTAACATGGGTGCCGAAGCCATCATGGATCTCTCAAGCCACGGTGATACACAGCCCTTCAGAAGAAAGCTTACCGGTGAGTGTCCTGCCATGATAGGCACAGTGCCGGTTTATGACAGTGTCATACATTATCAGAGAGATCTTTCAACACTTACTGCAAAGGATTTCATAGATGTGGTGAGACTTCATGCCGAGGACGGTGTGGATTTCGTGACTCTGCACTGCGGTATCACACGTAAGACCATAGAGCAGATCAAAAAACATAAGAGAAAGATGAATATCGTGAGCCGCGGAGGTTCACTGGTATTTGCCTGGATGAGCATGACAGGGGAGGAAAACCCCTTCTATGAATACTATGACGAAATACTGGATATCTGTGAAGAATATGATGTTACCATTTCTCTTGGTGATGCATGCAGACCGGGATGTCTTGCGGATGCCACCGATGTCTGCCAGATAGAAGAGCTGGTAAGATTAGGGGAGCTTACCAAGAGAGCCTGGGATCATAATGTTCAGGTTATGGTGGAAGGTCCGGGACATGTTCCCATGGATCAGATCGCTGCCAATATGAAGGTTCAGCAGACCATCTGCATGGGTGCTCCTTTCTATGTTTTGGGCCCCTTGGTGACTGATATAGCACCGGGATATGATCACATCACTTCAGCCATAGGCGGTGCCATCGCAGCCATGAACGGCGCAGCTTTCCTGTGTTATGTCACTCCGGCTGAGCACCTGGCATTGCCCAATGTTGATGATGTAAAACAGGGCATCATAGCTTCAAAGATCGCTGCCCATGCGGCAGATATTGCAAAAGGTATTCCTGGTGCAAGAGATATCGATGATAAAATGGCAGATGCCAGAAGAGTTTTGGATTGGGATGCACAGTTCGCCTGTGCCCTGGATCCGGAGACCGCAAAGAGAATTCGTGACGACAGGCTTCCTGAGGACGATCACTCCGACACCTGCAGCATGTGCGGCAAGTTCTGTGCTGTCCGCAGCATGAACAAAGCTCTGGCAGGGGAGTATATTGATATACTGTAAACTGTTTTTCGGTGCGATTCAAGAGAACTGTCTTGAAAATAATAGCTATATCTGTATAATATGATGGTAAAAGGGGTACACAAAACAGCAATTGTACTGTTTTGAAATAATACAAATCCATAAAGGAGGAGAAGGAATATGAATTACACAATTGATGGTGGAAACTTACCGGTACTTAAGATCCAGCTTGATCAGGGCGAGGCCATCGAGTGCGAGGCCGGCGCAATGTCATGGATGGATGACGGCATCGAGATGAAGACAGAGGCAGGTGGACTCGGTAAGATGTTCGGACGTATGCTCACAAAAGAGAGCATGTTCAATAACACCTACGTTGCCAACAGAGCCGGTGAGATTGCAT
>JAILBP010000110.1:0-2991 GCA_024680835.1 Lachnospiraceae bacterium
GCGCTGATGGCACCCACAGAGGTGCTGGCAGAACAGCATTATGAGAGCATCAACGACTTTTTGGATAAATTCGGTGTGGAGCGTGAAGTTGTACTCTTAACCGGCTCCACAAAGAAAAAGAAAGACATCTATGCAAAGATAAAGGACGATCCCGGTCTTATCATAGTGGGAACCCATGCCCTCATAACCGAGGCGGTGGAATACAATCATCTGGCTCTGGTCATAACCGACGAGCAGCATCGTTTCGGTGTGAGACAGAGGGAGGCGCTTGCCGCAAAGGGTGAGACACCACACAATATCGTGATGTCAGCAACACCCATACCGAGATCTTTAGCAGTTGTACTGTATGCGGGCATGGATATTTCGGTGATCAATGAGCTGCCTGCCGACAGACTGCCAATCAAAAACTGTGTGGTAGATAACGGCTACAGACCTGGTGCCTACAATTTCATCAGAAATGAGGTCAAAACCGGACATCAAGCATATGTTATCTGTCCGCTGGTGGAAGCATCTGAAGACAGCGACGGCAAAAACGTGGAGGACGAGGCAGAAGAGCTTAAGAAAAACCTCCCGGGAGTGAGGATCGAATACCTTCACGGTCAGATGAAACCTGCAGAAAAAAACGACATTATGACAAGATTTGCCATGGGAGAGATCGATATTCTGGTATCTACCACCGTTATTGAGGTGGGTATCAATGTTCCAAACGCTACGGTCATGATGATAGAAAACGCTGAGAAATTCGGTCTTGCAACCCTGCATCAGCTGAGAGGCCGTGTGGGCAGGGGTAAATCCCAGTCCTACTGTATTTTCTTTAATCTGTCGGGTAAACCACAGACCAATGAGCGTCTGGAGGTTTTAAGACAGTCCAACGACGGCTTTAAGATCGCTGAGGAGGACTTAAAACAGAGAGGGCCGGGAGACTTTTTCGGCATCAGACAGAGCGGTGATTTTGGCTTTAAGATGGCTGATATCTATCAGGATTCCTCCATGCTCTTAAAGGCGGATCAGGCCGCGGGAAGGCTTATGGCAGAGGACAGCGATCTGTCGAAGCATCCAAAACTGCTGAGATATGTAAAGGAACAGTACAAACCGGATGCGATCATATTATGATCTCCGGTTTTGACCGGGTACCGATAATGCAGGTATCTGACATAAAAAGCCTTTATATGGGCATAAACACGACAAAGCTCGTGGTTAACATAGATTAAAAGTATGTGTTTTTTATAGCATCTGATACGGAGATTTTTATGGCACTGGACGGTATAACCATCGCAGCGGTGGTAAAGGAATTAAATGATAAGGTGAAGGACTGCAGGATCGCGAAGATCGCCCAGCCGGATGACGACGAGCTGATACTGACCATAAAGGGTACCTGCGGTCAGGTGCGTTTCCTGATCAGCGCAAATCCAAGCCTGCCTTTTGCGTATCTTTCGGATGAGAATAAGCCATCACCCTTGAACGCCCCGGCGTTTTGCATGGCCTTGAGAAAACATATCTCTAACGGGAAGATAGTGAAGATCGAGCAGCCGGGACTGGAGCGCATCATAGTGATGCATGTGGAGCAGCTGGACGAGATGGGGGATATGTCCGAGAAAAAGCTCATAATCGAGCTCATGGGCAAGCATTCCAATATCATCTTTACAGATAAAAACGATAACATCATAGATGCCATCAAACACATTGGGCCTACTGTGAGCTCAGTGCGTCTGGTGCTGCCCGGAAGGGAGTATTTTATCCCTAATACGACGGAAAAGCTGGATCCGTTATCAGAGACCAGAGATAATTTCATACTGACATTAAACAGGCAGAATGTCCCCGTCAATAAGTTTTTGTATACCACTTACAGCGGTATTTCGCCCCTCATGGGCAATGAGCTTGCCAACAGGGCGGGTCTTGACGGAGATATGAGTACCGCAGCTCTTTCGGGAACTCAGATAGAGGATCTTTATAACGAATTTAAGGGACTTACCGACTGCATAAATAACGGTGATTTCAAGCCCTGCGTATACATGAAGGGAGAGGAACCGACGGAATTTTCCGCTGTAAGATTGTCTGTCTATGAATCGTCTCTTGAACGAAAGGATCATGACTCCATATCGGAGACACTCTCTACGTATTACAGGGAGAAAGAGATCTATACCAGGGTGCGCCAGAAATCCACGGATATACGAAAGATCATATCAAACGCCGTGGAACGCGATTCCAAAAAACGGGATATCCAGGCAAAACAGCTCAAAGACACGGATAAGATGGATAAATACAGGGTTTACGGAGAGCTGATACACACCTACGGATATACGGTAAAAGACGGTGAGAAGAGCTTTGAGGCTGATAATTACTACACAGGAGAGAAGATCACCATCCCACTGGATCCCGAGATTTCCGTAATGGAAAACGCAGAGCGGTATTTCAACAGATATAATAAGCTGAAGCGTACCAAGGAAGCCGTGACGGAGCAGCTGGCACAGACCGAGGCGGAGCTTGATTATCTGGCTACGGTGACAAATGCCATTGATATCGCCCAGACCGAGGCGGATCTCAATGCCATCAGAGACGAGCTTTCAACCTACGGACTCATCAAAAAGAAAAATGACCGCAAAAAGGGCACGGCACAGAAATCAAAGCCTTTACATTACGTTACAGACGAGGGCTTCCATATCTATGTGGGAAAAAACAATATCCAGAATGATGAGCTGACCTTCAAGCTGGCAGGAAATAACGACTGGTGGTTTCATTCCAAAAAGATACCGGGGAGCCATGTAGTGGTGAAGACCGAAGGGAAAGAGCTTCCGGACAGCGTGTTTGAGAAGGCTGCCGCCATTGCCGCATTTTACTCCCAGGGCAAGAGCGCTCCGAAGGTGGAGATAGATTACGTTTTGCGCCGGGAGGTCAAGAAACCGGCGGGAAGCGCTCCCGGATTCGTGGTTTATTACACCAACTACTCTATGATGATAAAACCTGAGATACCGGCGGGAGTGAGGGAGGAAC
>JAILBP010000145.1:0-29204 GCA_024680835.1 Lachnospiraceae bacterium
ATGAGCATTTCATCGACAGCCGACTCCTCGATGTTCTTATTGGCAGCCGTAACCGCTTCCTTAGCGGAAATCTCTGCGTAATAATAGTGTATCGCATTTTTAAGAGGTTCCGCTTCCGATATGAACAGCTCAATGTTCATACCGGTGGTCTGCCTGATATCCTCTATACCATAAAGATTCAGGGGATCGTTCACAACCAGCTGGAGACGGTCACCCTCGGTACCGATCGGCAGCATGACATAATTTACAGCCAGCTGCTCAGGTATCATGTCGACCGCATCGATATCAACCTTGTAATTTGAAATATCTATAACCTCAAGATTCAGCTTCTCTGCAAGGGCGCCCAGCATCTGACGCTCACTGATAAAACCCTGCTGTATGAGAATTGCGCCGATACGCTCACCCTTATGTTCCTTTTGGTAAGCTAACGCCTCTCCAAGCTGTGCATCTGTGATATATCCCATCTCTATCAGGGTATCGCCGAGACGAAGCTTTTTAATGGCGTTATTATCAAATGCGCCTCCGCTTTTCAGAGTCTGCTGCGGTGAAGGCTGTTCAGCATATGACTGGCTGCCGCCCTGCGCCAATCCCGCACCCGGATTTGAATATCCGCCGGCACTGCTCTGGTCATATCCACCGCCTGCGCTGCTATAATCACTACTCGCACTCGAATCACCAAGTCTCAGTTTCATATTTATTCCTCTACTTCCTCTTCACCTTTAGCAATAAACTCATCAAACTTAGTGCCATCATACATATAAAAATCAAAATACACTATCAGTCTTGCAGGATCTTCAGCCTCGTATGATACCAGTTTTCCATCAGTATACTGTAATGGGATAGAGGTAATACTAGTCCACTCGTAACTTACTACTCTCATGGCTTTATTGGTGATCAGCTCATCCAGCAAAGTCTGAGCCGATCTGCGATTACCGTAGACATCCAGCATCACCCTTGTGACATAAACGTCCGCATAGCTCGTATCGGACACACTAAACATTCCCGATTCGTTATTTATGGACGCAATAGCATCAAGATTGGCACCGCCGGCATCAGCCGCAGCCGGATCAACGCCTGATGCATTTTCAGGATCGGTCTCGCTAAGATGTTTCTGAAATGAAGCCCATGTCTTGGAATAGGTATAAGGCAACAGGGTTACACTGCCCTTTGCCGACTGGATCATCAGGTTATTGACCTTAAGCCTGTATCCCAATGCCTTACCGGTGATAAGCCTGTCAACCTCAGCCGGTACCATCATTTCATAATAGCGGGCCGAGAGCTCTTTATTCATATTCAAAGCACTCTCCTTAAACTCTTCTAACATTGAGAGCTGATATGCTTTCATTTTGATGGTATCAAACTCTACCTGCGCCGAATCGATCTCACTCTCCAGATTTTTGATCTTATTGTTCATAGGGCGGATCCCTATGATAAAGAAAAGCGCCACTATGACTATTAGACCGAGTGCATATAATAGTTTTTTGTCTCTGTCTGTAATGGTTGATGTATTCATGAAATCTCCTTTTTATCTGCCTGCAGAATCAGCCAGAATGCATTCCAGATTGGCAACCCACTCACCGGAAGAACTGATCTCACTGTATCCGGTATAATTGACCGCATAAAAACAATCCTGTGCGGAAAGCCTGTCTATAAATGTGTTTATCATGTCGACTTCTACAAACCTCGCTGTAACTCCCAACACGCCTGTGGTCGCATTATAATTGTCTATGGTAACAGTTCCCAGGCCAACCGCAGCTGCATCAACGATCTTATTGACATCATAAACAGGTAACGGATAAGAATCTATACCGGCATCCAAAAGCCTCATGGCGTTCACGTGATCACTGATATAACCGATCTCATCTGCCAAAACATCATATTTAGCCGCATCCAGTCTGATGGAAGGGTTTGAAATATAGTCCTGAAGCTGTTTAAGTTTAGCCTTGTCCTGTGACAGTGTTATACCTCTGTATACTGTAATCCCTGTCATGATCAGTATCACCACAACATAAGGTATCACCAGTCTGGCTTTCCTGATCCTGGCGGTATTGTCTATAATCTTTCCTTTGCCGTAGAGCTTCAGGAGATTCTGCTGATCCGTCATGTTCATAAGACCGGCAGTCGGATAAAACAGAGAGTTAATGCTATCGTTTTTACCCCGGTATTTGACTCCCTTCATGCCCACCAGATTAAATACCTTGATCTCATCTGACTGATTCATGGATACGGCTCTGTAAACATTTACCGCATCTTCCGTAGTCATGCCTGCCAGGTAAATATCGGCAATGTTGTCCTCGACCTTTTCCGACTTTGAGAACTGGACGATCTGACTGATGGCATTGGAGATCTCACCTGCATACTCCAAAGTACCCAGACTATTGAACGTTCTGGCGGTAGTAGAATAAAAATACTCACCTTTAACAAAATATATGGCTGTGACGGTCATACCGTCCTTTATCATGATAACACTGTTTGTGTTGGCAGCGAATTTGAGCTTTTTAAGGAAATTGACCGAAACACCGATACCGCTGTTTATCTCTTTTATACTGATCCCGGCACTCTCAAAAACCTGTACATAATTGTCTATGAAATCGACATCTGCAAGTTCTGTGCACACCTTCATGGTCTTTTTCTTACTGTCACGACCTACGACATAAAAGCCCAACAGACGCTTTCTCTCTCCGCTTCGCTCTTCAAATTCACGCTGGAGGTACTGATCTGCCTTGCTTTGATTCATGATTGGCATATCGAGGACTCTGACGGAGATCTGTGATGTATTTATCACCAGCCTTATGCCCTTTTTGGGTAACTTAAAGCTGTTCCACATATCCGTCAATGCAGCAACCAACCCCTCAGGGTCTGTTATGATACCGTTTAAGAAACTGCCCTCCGGCATCTGTTTTGAATATACACGATTTACGGACACACTTCGCCCACTGCCCGAGCCGTTCAAAACCTCTATATCCGTATTTGACAAATAAACTGTCAAGCCCATAACTTTTCCTTTCCGGTTAAGTCTGATTTGTTTTTTCGAATCTGTTCTGTGAATGAAGGGTCTGTAACCACGCACCCTAATAGCTCTCCATTAATCAGGAGCTTCCGATGGTCTGATATGACTGATAGATCGGTACGATCACCGATATCATGATAAAACCGACTATAGCGGCCATCACCACTATCATGACCGGTTCAAGGTAAGCGACCATTGTCTCGATGGCACGCTCCGACTCAAATTCCATATCATCCGCTATGGAATCCAGCATCGTCTCCAGCGATCCGGCCTCCTCTCCCACACGTATGGAAGATTCCAGTTTTTTTACAAAGCCGTCAACCTTGCCGAGTGATATGCTCAGCTTCTCACCTGCCATCGTATCGGCAATAACCTGCTTGAACTGGCTTTCTATGTATCTGTTGCCTATGGTATGACTTGCGATATCAAGACACTGCACAATAGAAATTCCGGATGAATACAGAGAACTCATGGTGCGGGCAAATCTGGCGGTATATATGACCTTAAACAGCTTGCCTATCTTCGGGAGATGCACCATACAATAATCCAGAAGATATTGAACCTTCGGTATTTTTTTGACAAAAAACATTGCTATAAAAAAGAGAACCGCTCCGATTATGATAGCATACCAGAATTTTGCCACAAAATCACTGATAGCCATCATTATAACCGTCGGCAACGGAAGGCTTGGCATTCCCTCAAACAAAGTCTCAAACTGAGGCATGACGAAGCCGAATATAACTCCTACCACCAGGACTATCAAACCCATGAGGATCTTCGGATATGTCATGGCATTTTTGACTTTGGCATTCAGGCGGTCTTCCTTGGTATACTGTTCAGCCACTCGCATGGCCGTATTATCCAGTCCGCCGCTGGATTCCGCCGCACGGAACATATTGATGATCAGCATGGGGAACACGCCTCTCAGAGATTCCATGGCCACGGACAAAGGTATTCCCTGCATAACCTCCCTGGTGACATCATTGTATACCCTGCGCTCATAGGGAGTAACCGATTCGTCCTCCCCCAGCATCTGAAGGCATCTGATAAGAGGGATTCCCGCTCTCAGCAAAGTGCCTATCTGCCTTGCGTATTCGGCCAGAGACTTTGTCTTCAACGGCTTATAGTGGGCACTTTTAGTAAGATCTTTTGCCTCCAGCAACATTAAGTTTTTTGTCTTAAGATGCTCATGTACATCCTGTTCGTCCCCGGCCATCATAGTGCCGACTACGATCTTTCCGTCCGGATCCTGAGCCTTATACCTGTAATTGGGCATATGCTATGCTCCTCGTAATAAATTTACCGTCACTGATCACTGAATTCTATCAGCTTGAATGTGTAATATCCTGTCCAGGAAATAGCTCCGCTGTCGCTTTTGTTAAATAATACTATATACCTGTCCTTTTGATATGTAAAGGCGGAAGGTTCTCTTGCCTCTTTGTCCCAGGCCTGGAGTATGATCTGTCCATCGGCATCTGCCATTTTCAATATCTCCTCCTCTATGCCCTGGCTCATGCCATTCACAGCGGAAGGATTATACACGGCGCCTCCGAAACCGTATTTTTCAATGGCTTTCATCTTCATGGCAATACGGATATCTTTGGCTTCTCTCAGAGTTGTCCTCGCCTTTGCTTTTATCCCAAACCAAAAAAAGACTACACACAATACAACTGCGATCACTGCAACCCCAGCTATTATCATGGTAATCATCTGTTTTCTATATGCTGTTGTGGTCCCGATGACAGGGGAATGTTGATCTTTTTCTGCCATGGTTCCTCCCGTTATCAATCGAGTACAATAAATGTAACTGCAATATTTTTGTATCCAGTCGGTCTTGTGTTACAAAAAACGCCCTCCCCCGCTTTGGAGGAGGGCCATTTTTTCAGTTTGTATAAACAATTAGTTTTTAGCCATTATGTGTACTGTTGGTCGAAGAAGACTCTACGTTTGACACTGTCCAATTGCCCTGATTATCCTGATTAGCAGTAATAGTGCTTCCGTCCTGAGAAGTAAATGTTAAAGCGCTAATATAATCTATAATATAAGTATCTTTCTTATCTGCATTAGCAGTACCTTTTTTTTGCTCTAATGTTTTTATTGTTATAGAAGTAGCAACTGTTGGATAAACAAGCTTATTAAGTTCATCTAAATCCGTACCGCCGGAGGTAAATGTAAATGTGCTGTTACCTTTTGCGTAATGTTCATCATAAATAGCCTGTGTTGCTGTATAGATCGATCTGCACTCCTCAAGGTATTTTGATGTACGTGCCTTATCAATGTAT
Organism: Lachnospiraceae bacterium; assembly: GCA_024680835.1. Classification (GTDB taxonomy): domain Bacteria; phylum Bacillota; class Clostridia; order Lachnospirales; family Lachnospiraceae; genus RGIG6904. The sequence goes on from JAILBP010000145.1 coordinate 5,293, forward strand.
CCCAACAGTGCCGGCGCCAGCAATGCTGCCATGATAGCCAGGATAACCAGTACAACGATAAGCTCTACCAGTGTGAAACCTTTTTGATCCTTCTTTAACTCTTCAAATCTTTTTCTCATAGTGTCTTCCTCCTTGAATCCCCTGTTTTTATGCCAACCGGAACATATCATTATTATACCCTTTATGCCGTGATATGTAAAGTTTTGCTAAAAACATTTGTTTTTTGTTGTCCACTATTTATATCGGAATATGGTCAAAAATTATTAGGGGTTTCGGACAAAAAACATAACATTCAAAAAATTATTCCGTGAATCACCTTTTAACCCTCAGATCATTCCGTTATATCCGAGTACATGGTATCGCCTTCACGGTAATATACGGTGTTAACAAGCTCTATGCTGCGGTTCTTGGAGTATACCACCTTCCCTCGTTCGTCATCCAGCACATCCACGGTCACATCTACATTTTTTACCACCGGATTTCCGTTGACATCATCCACCGGACTTACGGAAAAAGTCAATTCAACCCTAAATCCCTGATAAGACGCTACCGGAAGCTTATCCAACGCATGCCAGACAACTTTCGCATCCGGTTCCAACACAGTCTTAAATCCGTCCGCATCTGCAGCACCGCTGTCAGCGCAATACATATCCATATAGAGGTCTTTATATGGCGACAGGTCATCTTCCGGATATTTGCAATAATACCGCTGCGTCACATATCCGGCGTATATGTTCTGAAGGTTTGCATTAACCAGACCCTCAAGACTCACCATTTTCGCATCCTTGAAAACACCGTCAGTCGTACCGTCCGGATATACGCCGTCAGAACCGCATCCTTCCGTGTCAATCTGTACCGCAGTCGCCGTATCATGAATATTCGACGTCACAAACTCTATGCAGGAGCCTGTATATTTTCCATTATAAACCGATACCCCCTTCATCGTGTTGGTGCTGTCGTCTCTATCCCGGATCTTCACGAAGCCGTTGTAAACACTGCTCTGCATGGTACATATCTCATCCTTTATCCCCGAAAAAGCCAGATCCGCCACCGAGAGGGCCGCCATCTCCTGTCTTTCGTAGTAGTAAAACAGCACGGCATGAGAAATGCACATCGTGGCAGACGCCATAAAAACAGCCAGCAATGCAAAAGATACTATGAGTTCCACCAAAGTCACACCCATGTTGTTTTTGCTGATTTCAAATCCTCTATTATGTTTTTTGTATGAATCTGTTTTTCTCATAAGCATCTTGTAAAGTAGACTCCATCAGTCTCCTGTAGAAAAGATCAACAACCTTCTGTAATCTCCCGACGGAGTGTCGGAAATACTGTAACTACCGTTGGAAAGAGTAAAATACAGCTCCTTATAGTCAACGTTTGCATCTACGGTGTCAGTAGTCCCCTCCACGGTAAATGTGTATGTCACGACCCCATCCGAGCCCAACTTGTAGCCCTTGTTGGCTTCTTCATTAAAATATTGTGATGTTGCCCGCTGAAACGCATCATTATCACGGTCCACATCAGACGTCTTCGTCATCATATTTCCCGAAAATTTCATGCAGTTATAAAACACCAGCATGACAATCGCCAGTACAGCTACAGACACCATGATCTCTACCATGGTGATACCTTTGTCATCTCTTATCATGTGCATCGCCCCACATTCGATTGATTTTTGTCCAAAAAGTCAGTCTGATCCGATCCTCCGGAAACCGGTATCAATAGTACTCACAGAACTTTAAATTTCCTCCGGATTCCTTCAGCTTAAATTTGCAGGCAGCAACCACCTCATTGCCATCCATGCAGGATACGGTTATAACCAGTGAACCTCTCGCCTCAGCCTTATCAAGCATTATGGTAATGTCACACAGTTCATTTTCATCCGATTCTCCGCTCAATAGCAGCGTATCCGAATCTTCTCCCACCGTTCCGTCCCAAAACGCAAAAATATACCCTGTCAACCCCGAATCAGGTCTTGGATTGTCCGGATCTGAATACTCCTCAGTGAGTTCCTCTTTCAGGACCTCGGAAAAAGACATAACCTGCCTGTAATACATCTCGTCTCTGCCCTCATCGTTTGCAGTTGCGTACATCTGGTACGCAGCTGCAACCATAGTAAGGCATAACACCGACACTATCATCATGACACAGGTTACCACTATCATGGCTGCGCCGCGGTTGTCATGAGACAGCTTTAAGTTTTTATTTCTCTGAATCATGGAGTTTTCCCTCGTATTTATACAGCTTAACCATTTCAATTACCGGCACATCCGACTATCGTACGAATTTCCGGCTTAACCCGTTTTTGATCAATGGAGGACTGATGCACCAGCCGCATATGTGCCGGATACATCAGCCGTTTGTTATAACATCCTTAATCAGATAATTGTAATTGTGTTTCTATCCACAGCTTTGGAGTATATCCATTTGAGCTGTTCAGTACCGTAGAATAATAGTATTTGATACCGTCTGCAGTACGAAGACTGATAATACCTTTATTTCGATCAAAATCATTATTTTGGGCAACAGCTTCGGATATCTCAAAATACAGATCCTCACTGTTTTCTATATTATTGGTATTAATGCCGGTTTTAGCGAGCCATACTGCAACCGTATAATCAGTATAATCGGAAAGATCTATGTCAAGATCATCCCCATTGATACTGAGCTCAAAATTGGTGTTATTTGTAATGCTCCAATTGCCTGCATTGTTATTGATGGCCGAATACTTTGTAACAAAAGGATCCAGCAATGTCATACCTAAAGATTCGGTTTTGCCATCCTTAGTCGCATATACTTCTGCCATACAATATAACGGTACCCATTGGCTGCTGCCACTGTAATCCAGATTTCCATTGTATGTAAGCGTATTAGTATTATTGTTAACAGACCACTCTTGAGTAGTAATTTTTTTGAACTTTGTATTCAGATCCGAATTAAAGTTCTGCCATAACCATATGGCATTATTATAATAAATATACTCATCAGAGTTCAATGAAGCATACTGGTTTCCTTCCGGATACGATGCATATGCAGTAACAGGGGTTGTATTGTTATTACCGGTTCTGTTTATAAACACACAGTAATTCATCACATTATGGGTTAATGTACTGTTTGAGGTATCGATGGTGAAGGTACCGTTACCAACCTTAACATTTATAACAGCTCCCGTCTCTTCGTAGTCCTCCGGATTCTTAAGATATGCATACCACATGGGCGAATTAGATAATTCAAGGCATGCGAGACCGATCTCCGGTTTCGGAAGCTTACTCCTAAGTTTAAGCAATACTTCGTTTGAGTAATCTCCGTTAGCAATCTTGTAATCCCTGACACTGACAACGGCATAATAATATTTGTTTTCATGATCAAAGTCATTGTTATCAGGCTCGATCGCACCGTAATACCCATGATCGACGCTTTCGGTAACATACCCTCCGACTAAAGTTCCGTAATGCCTTACATCACTTACAGTCTCCGGTTTCACGCCAAGTGATTTGTCAACTGCGTAATATTGGATCCTGACATCATAATGACTTGACGCACCATCCCATACAGCCTTTGTCTTGTCTTTGTCATCAACATGTATGGTTATATTTTGAGCCAGAGCATCGGAACTCTCCCGTCGCAATACACGGCTGGCAGAGCCTGTTTCATATCTGTCATCCTTAACAGGAGCCACAAAATAGTAATGTGGATCATTTCTGTCAGTAATATCCCTTATGTATCCGTTAGCACGCGTAAATGTACCTTTTGCGATCATATCCTGCGCAACAGCCGCATCCAGTTCATAATACTGCGGTATGAAGACCAGGGTATTTCTGTTGTTTGATTTTACCGGGTTATCCTCCGGATAACTGTGATGCCCGGAATACCATGCCTGCACATGAATATCATCATAACCTGCAGCATTTACATTTCTGATCTCAACATCATGACTGCTTCCTGCATTAGTGGTTTTTTGCATATGGATGTCTTCGGGACTGAGATACAATGTATCATAAAAACCGGTTTCCTTATTTCTGCCGTATACCTCTATCCTGTAATAGTGGCTTAGCTGATTTGAGGAATCTACAAATGAGTACGTCAGCTTTCCCGTATAATTTAATATTCCGTTTGCGTCAATGGTATATCCGTCACTGACCGGTGCAAAATCCTTGATATTGATATTTACAAAACCATCGGTATTAAAATTGGGCATGAAATATACAAAACCGTTATCACCGTCAGTTCGCTTGGTATATATGACCTTGCCGGAAGAACGGTATCCATCCCCGGAAGCTGATGCGGCAACGTTTTTCCAACCGGTATATGCGGAAATATCAATGTATCTGCTGCCGTCGATAAGCGTCTGGATATCTTCTATGGGAACCTGTAGTGTTTTATTATTATCATTAGCAAGATACAGGTTTATATTAACTCCTTCCGTACCCTTATAGTCGTCATAATTTAAAAGCCTAACAATCCATTTATGATCATAGCCTGTACCTGCTACATCTATTACAGGATCAGAGAGCTTAACCGCATGGAAGAAGTATTCCTCGTTATCACCGCTTATGTCTCTGACAAAACCTGTCATTCGCGATTTGGTAATGCCGTTTTTACCATATACCATAGTCTTGTCTACGGTAAAGTATTCATATACAGGTCCCTGACCGGTAGATGCATACCAGCATTCCACACCAAATTCGGTATAATTGCTTAGCTTTATATCCGACGGTACATCATAGTATCCGATGGCTATGTCTTCTGTCGTCCCTGCAGTAACAACATATTCATGCCGTGCGATGGTTTCCGTATTACCGTCAGCCTTAACGCCATACATTTCAAGCCTGAATACCTGTGGTTTTTTATTTTCCGTCGCATCGTAATGAAGAGTGGCACTGTATTCAGGAACCTTTAGATTTTTAAGGTCGTTGGTCACATTGGTGAACTCTACATTCATGCCGGCCGGTTCAACATTTTTTGGAATGTATACCGTTGCCTCAAACAGATCGGAGTCTATGAATCCATTACCTCTGGCATATCCGTATATCACCTGATCTACTACATCGGTTTTTATGCCTGTAGTATAATAGCTGAGCTTGCCATCAGCATAATTACCCGCATCAAGATCTATAGTGTATGTAGTGTTATTCTGACCGTTATAATACAATCCGACCTCTATTGAACCGGAATAGGCAATATAATCCTCCGGATTGAGCAGATGCAGTACCCACTGATCATTATAAGCGACAATTTCGAACTCCGGTTTTTTGAGCTTGCGCTTCAGATCCGCATACGCAGCCGGTTTGCTGTAATCCCCGTCTGTATTACCTCTTGCATCCCGCACTCTGACACGGACATAATACCTGTTATTGGCATAATCCAACGTATTGTTTTCAGAATCGGTCTCCGGAGGCTCAAATGTGGTCTTGTTACCGTATGCCTTTTTTTCGATGCTGTAGACCATATTCTCTACTTTGTCGGAGTATGTTCCATCCGCTTCGCCATCTTCGTATTTATAGAATTGAATCTCAACATCAAATTCAGTTGCGGTAGGCAGCACATCGGCATTTTGGCCCTCAACATCCCATGTGACATCATAAAACCTGTTATTCGGGGTAATATTGACATTTTTTACCGTATCGGGACCTACACCGTGATTGATGTGATCTATGTATTCCATAAATCCTTTGTCAAATTCATCAAAATCAATATCCCACAGATCTGCCGTGGGAAGCTGGCTTTCATTTGCATAAGCGGAAACATTTTCTTTCTGATATCTGAACCAGAAAAAATCTCTGCTCTCTCTGGTACTGTAGGTACGTGTTAAGCCGCCTTTTCCTACTCCCTGCTCATCAAATACATAGGGGATGACTTCACCTATTTTTACCGATTTACTGATATTTTTATCAAGCCCCTTGAGCTCAGGCCATAAATCACCCGTAACCCATCGGTTATTTGATTGCAGTTCTCCGGAAACCCATGAATTTGAAGCGTTCATTCCGCCCGCATAATAATTACCGTTTACAAAGGCAAAGGAATTCTTTACCGTACCGCCGCTATTAAACGAAAATGCGTGAAGTCTTTCGGCATGAAGATAATCGCGATCTACCGTATTGATCTTTTCATAATTCTTTGCGATATTTTTTGTATCCAGAGCACTTGATGTATTAGAGCTGATCTTTTCAGCGGAAACAACCGCCCCCGTCAGCTTAAAAGTATCATTGCATACTCCGTATTGATCCAGTGCCTTATCGTCTCTGTAATGAAAACTCAATTCATCTATTATAAAATTGTTTCTGCAATATTTAAAATTCCTGGCATACTCTGTCGCTGCCTTATATGCATACAGCTTTGTGCCTCTATCACTATATGAGCCATTATCATTAAACTGGGTAAACCGCACACTCAGACAGTTGGTGACCGTTGTATAACCTGAAGGATTATCATTACCGGTACTGTAATCCTGACGCTCGGAAAGAATACCGGCTATCGTATCTTTACCGCTGTTCATGATTGAATTTTCGTGATATGCGCTGAATGAAAACATATCGCTACAGTAATTTCTGCACCTGTCCACATTGACAAACAGGCTGTCAACCGTTGTTTTATTATTGACCTTATCTCCACCGGTCCAGCCCAGTATACCGCTTACAAGCGAGTAACTGTATATCTTGGCATCGTATCCGTTGACGCAGTCTTTAATGTTAACCGAATATAATTCCGATGAGCTGGGCGCATTAAGCTTTCCTACAATACCGCCTACATCATTGGCGATCCTTTTGCCTCGCGGATTCGACAGATAACTCCTGCTGTCCATGACGCCGAATTTTTCCGAGCCGTTGATCACTATACCGTTGACAGGCAGATTTACGATACCGTGATTCTGACATGATAACACATTAATGACCTGGTCGGGGGTAAGCTTATAACAGTATGAGATTATGCCTCCGGCTGTTCCCATGTTATCACCCTCCTGATAACCGGTCATGAGAGTTCCAAAATTAAAGCAATGATCCACGGTACCACCGTTGGATTTCCAAAGGGATATGATGCCTCCAACGTTATCACCGTAATAGTTGACAACAGTACCCAGATTAACGCATCCTTCGATCTTAACGGGTGATGAGGACATATTATTCTGAAGGCCGATAATACCGCCAATATAATATTCATGGTTATTCTGCACGCTGCGTTCCTTTACATTATCGCTTCCGCTTATAAAAGGATCAGCAAGCTCCCGCCTTGTATATGCCAGATTAACATTTCCCAGAATATCCCCGTTAGAGGTGTTCTCACCTATTACACCGCCCACTCCCGAATCTCTGGTGGTGTAACGGCTGTCAATGACCCATTTTCCCGATGCGCATCCCGTCACACTGCCCGAGAAGACATTGAAGCCCACTATACCGCCTAAATTTCCCTCCTTATCATCCATTTTCAGTATAAAGGTATTGGACTTATCGGAATATTCCTGGCTTTTTGCCTCATATTCAGCTCTTGTATATGCATTCCTGCCGTTTTTCAGATCCTCGTCCGTTACAGACAGCATTCCGATCCTGTTACGTACAGAGGTCATATAATCACCCAGTTTTGACGTATAAATACGTAGACTGTCGCTGTCTGCTTTGGATACTTTATCCATGTAATAAAGCACAGTTCCGCCTATATCAATCGGTTTTGTCAGGTCAGAAACGCTATCAGCTACAAATTCATCCGTAACTTCGTAAACATCACCTGACAATACCTCTTTTCCGCCGCAATGCTCGACTGTTCCTGCATTAACCGCAACGATCCCTCCGGCCATGCCGGCCTTAATGTCGATAATGCTCTGAACTGTTTCGCCCTCCTCGTTTTTTGCGGAAGAAACATAACAATTAACGATCGTACATCCCTCATTATTTACACCGCAGATCCCTCCTATGGCTGATGATTTGCGGATGCGGGCTGATACGGATTCTGTAGCATTTGATCTGTTGAGACCCGTTGCCCTGATAAGACCGCCTTCGAGATTACAGTTTTCCACTACAGGACTGCCGGATCCCTTTTCTTTTTCGTTAACAGCAGTTATTCCTCCGAATGCCAGTGAGTCATCTCCGCTTGAAGAAGTACTCTTGGTGATACTTCCCGTAAATGTACAAGCTTTAATCCGTCCGCTGTTTCTGCCTACAACTCCACCTACGTATATTGCTATTTTTGCATCAAAATCAAAGTTGACCTTTACATTCTTTACCAGCGCATCCGTGTGGTTGGTGCCTACAGCACCACCTATGACAAGATTCTTTCTTTTGGATTCGAAACCAAGATATTTGCCCGTCTCTCCTTTGTTTACAACTCCGTAATTATCCCCGACGATATAGCCAAAGGTAGACATATCGGAACCTACGATCTTAATAACGTCTGACAGACCGGATTTATCTGTTCCGCTTTCACAGTTATATACGATACATCCTTCATGGTTAACGGAAGTGATCGTCCCTGCGACCAGCATATTTCCTTTAATCTGTGGAACATATGGCATATTGGCATTATCAGCGTCTGCAGGTGCTCTTTCGACACGGCAATTGCTTATATATCCGAAATTCTCTGAAGCTATTCCTGCGGAAACCCCGGATGTGGCTGAAGGACTTCCGAAATCATTGCAATCACTGATATATACGTTTTTACCATTGACACCCACTATGCCACCCACAAAATCCACGCCTGTAGTATTGCCATAGTTGTGGCAGTTTTTCAGATGGGGGACTGTATCGGCGGGAATACATACGTCATTATCTTCATCTACGGCAGTGTTCTCCTGCTGTGAAAGACCGGCAACAAAAAGATTACCGACTATACCACCGGTAAATGGTCCGCCCGAAACATTGGCCTTATTTACAATAGAAACCTTATCTGTATGAAATACGCCTATCCCGGTGTCCTGTTGCGTGTTTATATGCTCGCTGAAAGCGTACCCGAACACACCACCTACTCCGTAGGCATAAAGATCGGCATTTGAATGTGCTACGCCGGAAACATAGGTGATGACATTCTCGTCATATATTTTTGCACGCAGGCTGTCATCTGCAACAGATGGTGTATCGGTAATGTCATTGAGATGTCCGACAACGGTTCCTGCGGTTTTGATGTTGTCTATTTGAGCATTGTTATTTAATACTACTGTGCCGGCCAGCATGCCAACACCACAGGCATATTTTTCGTTGAGATTTTTGCTCTGTGCCTGGTCGTTGATATCCAGTCCATCTGACTCTGCTTCAGGCTTATCTTCAAGCTTCCTGAATACATCAGCCTCTATGGAGCATCCCCTGTCAAATGTGATATTCATAAGACTGCCGGTATTTCTGGCACACATCAATCCGGCTGCCTCAATACTGTTTCCGTATACAGCTGCATCGGAATTTTCGGACGATGCCGGTAAAATTCTCAATTCAGCGTTGTTAAAAGTAATATTTTCAACGGTGCCTTCGTTTTTTCCGATAAAGGCAGCGACAGTAGCAGTATTAACGATGGGGCTTCCCATATCTACCGTGCCGTCATCCTGACGCTCATAGACCACTGCGCTGTAATTGTTGATCAGAAGATTAGATATAACAAAACCCTTGCCGTCAAAAGTGCTCTCTTTGGAGAGTCTTTCTATCGTGGGGAATCCGACACTTGTATTATCTACAGGGCTGTATGTGGTGGGCTCTGCGCCGGAGAAGCTGCCGGAAACCCTGTCAAATATCTGTGCGTTCTTACAGTCAATATCTGCTGTCAGAACATATTTGTACGGATCATCGGCATGAGTATTTGCCTCTGTATATCTTATGTTGTAAAGATGCCTTGCCAGGCTTATCTCCTGCGCATGGGCAGTACCGTAAAAGTCGCTGCCTGGTTGCTTGGTAGCGAACATGGAATTTTCAACTTTGGAATCCATCGCTGCTCCCTGCACATATTCTGTTTCAGCCTTTTCATTGCCATATGCGGAAACCCTTGCATAAATATCAGAGGGGTCAATACCCATAAGTCTGGTGATGGAAAAACCACGGTAATCTGTCTTTTGGGCATCATAGCCAATACTGTCAAAAAGAGCACCCGACTGGGCCGTAACTGCTGCATCCAGAGTAACGCACAGCACGTCACGTCTCTTATCCTCCGACTTTTTCAGCTCTTCGGCTGAGGTTGACTGACGGCAGGAAACGATGAACGGCAGGGTCTTTCTGGTGGTATTATCCGCAAAAACAGAACCGTCGGTGAGGGTTACCTCTATTTCTTCAAGACGTGACTGTCCCTTTTCCAGCGTTCCCAGACCATTTTTATACTTTGAAACATTGAAAGTACAGAATTTAACATCATTCGTGCCTTTTTTGTAAAGAGAAACCTCGAAGGTAGTATCCGCATCATTGAGCCCGGAATCGGAATTCATGGAAAGATAGAGGGTCTCTTCATTGTGCAGCATGCACTCGGTGGTATTAACGGGAGTGCCTCCGGCAAAGGATATGACATTCACCTGATCGGAGGCATAATAGCCCACTGCGTAATCTTTTCTCTCATCTGCCCTGCGGGCATTTTCATTTTCGTTTGAGTAATATATGTAAAATGTATCCCTGACCTGACTCTTAAAATCTCCGTCAGGCTTGTATTCTATGGATGTTGCCCATGCGCTGTAAAAAACCGAATAGACCTTACCGGCTGTAAGATCTATCTCTATCAGGATGGAGCCATCCAGTATTTCCTTTTCCGTGACATAGCTCTCCAGCATGTCAAAAACAGGGCTGTCAACACCTGCCGCATGTTCTCCGGATTTCACGGAGATATAGCCGTATTCGTGTTCATTGCCCTCATTGTCCTTTTCATAGGGGATATGGTATTTATCTTTTGTAAGTTTGGGGTTTTCACCTGCGAGACGCTCCCCTTCGTCATTTTGCCTGAAGATTTTGCTGTCGGAGCCGTCGCCATTACCGCCCATAGCTTCTTTCCTGAGCTGTGCGATATAGCTGTCCAGAGTTCCTCTGCTCTCCTTTGAAGAAAGGGCAGACTGCGCCGCAAGATACAGGGTCCTGGCTTTTTCCTCGCTGCTGACATATTCATAGTGAGCCACCCAGCTGGTGACTCCCCATGCAGTAGCGCCTATCACTATGGCTATGACAGCTAAGGTGACTATCATCTCCACCAGTGTGAAGCCTTTATTATGCGATTTTATTTTGTGGGTTATCTTATTACCAGTCATATATTCTGATCCTTATAATGCCGCACCAGCGGTGCCGGCAAAAACCGTAAAACATACAGAAACGCTCTCTGTATCATATATCGGCAAAAAAGATCAAAAAGATTATATCACGCCGGCAATGCCGACTTATGCTCGCTTTTTTGTGCGTACATGCTTTTGTCTGCGTTTCTTACCGCTTCCTCAAGATCAAATCCGCTGTTCAGCACAGTGCTGTACATTCCGCAGCTTGCTATAACTTTATAGGGCAGTGCGGAGCGTTCGTTATATTCCGACAGGAAATCCTCTATTTTTTTGATAACGGTTTTTTCATCACAGTCGCCCAGGATGACTGCCAGCATTTCGTCTCCTCCGTAGCGGATGCACAGAGCATCCTCGGGGCAGGAGGTTTTCAGTGCTTTTGCAGTGGTGGCTATAGCCGTATCTCCGGCATCATGTCCGAAGTTGTCATTGATATGCTTCAGACCGTCCAGGTCTGCCATGATAATGTGCAGAGCCTTGCCTGAATTGAGCGGATCCGTTTTGATATCCTCGAATAGATGCGAAAAAGCCACTCGGTTGTACAAGCCTGTCAAAAGATCCTTGCGGTACATTTCCGAGATCTTCTCCGAAAGGTATCTCTGATATTGGATATTGATATATCCGCCAATGCCGATAGCCACTGTGCTGGACACACTGGATGTCTTGGAATAATCGGTGATCTCGTAATCCGGCAGTATCCAGCAGACGTATCCCACCGGTTTATCCATAAAGCCTAAAATATTGAATATCAGGGGCATCCCGGATTCAAGTCTGTCGCCGAGATCCGGGATGATCTCACCCGGATCAACGTCCGAAAATTCCCTGTCCGAATCAAAATAATCATACAGAACGCACATTTCCCCGGACATGAAATCGTAATCATCCTCCTGAAAAACATTTCTGTCCCTGCACAGACATTCCTTGCTGACTATGCAGTACATGAAACGAAGATCCATATGCCTCATATGCTGTGTGACCTCTTCGCGGCGCCCGGCAGCCTGCATCTTCTCTGTCATGCCGTGAAAACGCTTCATATCATCCTGATAACGGTAATAATGATCATTGAACCTGTCGATAAGCGCTTCTGACTGATCAAATGCCTTATCGGGATGGCATCCGCAGGAAAGATTATATTCTGCTCTCGGGATCACCGGGATGTTATCCGGAATATCTTTACGGTCAAAAATATCATACGACGCGGCAGCCACAGCCTCTGCCATCGCATCTGTCTTACAGTTGACTGTCGATATGGGCGGCCGTGAAAACTTCACCTCGTCATAGCCGTCAAAGCCGGTCACAAGGATCTGATCCGGAACGGAGATCCCGTTTTCCCGGAACACGGAGCAGGCGTTGATGGCCATGATGTCATTGGCACATATCAGTGCCTCCGGCAGATCTCCGCTGTCTATAAGTGCCTGAGTCACCTTGCGCGCCGGTATGGCCCAGAATTCACCGTAGCTTATCATGTCATCCGTAAAGGGTATGCCGTTTTCGGAAAGAACCTTTTTGAAAACATCTATTCTGCGGTCAGAGAACACATTGCCCTCTATGCCGGCCATCATGTGAGGTCTTCTGACTCCGTGATCCTCGATCACATGCCTCACAATGGCTTCAAAACCCGTCTCATGATCAAAGCACACGGATATCGTCCCGTCATAATGACCGTCTATCACAATGACCGGTACAGAATGCTCTTTGGATGCAGAGATTATCTTTTCGCTGATCCTGTGACTCTTTATCTTTTCATCCATCAGGATCACAAGATCCATCTTGTCATAAGGGATCAGGTCGTAAACATAAGCCTCGTCTGTTTTCTCATTTTCATTCCAGTAGAAATCGTAATTGATCGTATAAATAAACAATCTGACTTCTCTGCTTCGGAAACTTTCATTAATTTTTTCAATGAACAGATGTGTCTGAGGATCGTATATCCTGCTCGTACATAATGCAACTGCTTTTCTGTCACATATCATCTGTGTAATCCTCCCGCTGATCAGATCATATTGATGGATTTAATATACCACATCCGATGTCACTAAATTCGGTCGGCACTTCGTTTGACCTCATTAAGTGATCCTGTATGGGTAAATCTATACTCAAACTTCGCCGTTGGCTCGTTTTCGTTAAGATTATACCACAATATTTTAAAGCCTGCACGTTTTTTCGTAGCACGAAACAATCCGTTGGAATCATTTTGCACTATAAAAAAGGGAATCCATGACGGATTCCCTGAGATCAGCGTGATATTACAGCTCCGAAAGGACGATCGAGCCGTCCATTCCGCTCTGTTCAAGTGAATAGCTCTTTTCCTCGCCGTTTTGGTCCTTGAAGGTTATGGCATACTCCGGCATATCCCCCATAAACACTATGGTAAGCTTCAGCGGCTTATCCGGAGTGAGTTTTTCCAGTGTATACAGAGGTTCAGCGGAAAGCTCCGGCACCAGCATGTTGGCTCCGGAATCCTTCCAGGTCAGTTTGTACACCTTGAAATCACTCACAGTACTGCTTGCGGCTATGACTGTGGAAATTTTGTATTCACTGTCGGTTGTTGAAAAATCGTAATACTCCTCATATCCTGCAGTGCTCTCATATATAGCGATATCCTCGGATGCGCTGCTGAAAATATCAACCGGGAAATCCGAGAAAGGAGTGACCTCTATGCGATGACTTCTACTCTCATAACCTCGATTTATATCCCAAAATTCATCCGGCGTGATGTCAAGCTTTTCAGATACTGAAACATCCCCGTACCCCACGGTATTGTGATAATAATCCAGGTGATCATCTTCCGGATCCTCATCCGTAGAAAAATACAAGTCTTTACAGGTGAGCTGCGTATCTCCCGGTACCAATGTAAACTCTCCGAAATATGAGTACGCTGCTCCACTTGAACCCATATAGTAGAGGTTTCCGTTGTCCATCATAGTATAGCGGTTTCTGGCCCATCCGGATGTCACTTCCACGCTCTTTTTGTCAACATATGTGTATAACAGGCTGATATCATCAGCAAAGCAGTTCTTGCCTCTCTTGGTAATGCCTGACACGATAAGCTCAGGCACTCCGTCGCCGTTTATGTCCATGATGGAATAGCCTATCTTTCTTAAAGCGGCATCTCCCGTATCTGAACCAATGGCCTCTGCAATGCCCACAAATCCGCCTGCCAATGCATCGGAATCCACACTCCAGCCGTATATACGGTTGTACATGGCGTTCAGAGTATCGTGATAAAGCTCCTCATAGTCCTTATATGCGGAAGTCACGGCACACTTTACCGACTTGTCACCGTAGGCAGCTGTGATGACAGCCTTACCAGTGTCTTTGGCTTTGATGCGCCCCTTTTTGCTGACAGTCACAACACTGCTTTTACTGGTTGACCATTTTGCTTTTTTGGAAATGTTCTTTTTGCCGGAATAAAGATTCAGCTTAAACGCGTCACCGGGCACAATATTCACAAAGCTTTTATTGAGATATACCAGTTTTTGCGCCGCATATACCTCAGCCGTATCGCCCATAAATCCAACGTTCTGTGCGAAAACTCCCGACAGCATCAGAATATGCGTCAATACAACAACTGCGGTTTTTTTGATAAACCCTTTCATACATACCTCCTGCTCGCAATCCCCTGTTTATGAACATTGCTGTAACTGTTCCGGACAGTTACATGGCACTTATATCTTGGTATAATCGGACCATTTGCCATATACCTTTTTGCCGCCTATATTGATATACGCCCTGACTCTGACCTTAAGTCCCGCCGTATCAGCCGATGCGATGATATCTTCCTTTATATTGCATGAAGCATAGCTGTCACTGTCAACCTTGCATATCTTACCCGAAACCCTTTTGCCGGACGAATCCTTTCCGTCCGCCCACAGCTGGTATTCATAGCCATCTGCAGAATTCATGGCTTTGGTTGATACCGTAAGCTTTTTAAGGCTCTTATAAATACTCTTGACAACGGGTTTTGAGCATTGAGCCGGCTTTAAGGGAAGATTCGATCTGTAGGCATATGACTTGCTGTCCATAGCGACATAGCCCGAGGCTGCCTTCCTGAAGGGAGTTACGTAGACCGTATATGCCTCCCCCTCCTTAAGCTTTTTCAGTGTGACTGTATTCGTCTTGACCGTGACACTCTTTTTGCTGTCGCTGACACCCGATTCGTAGTATTCCACCACATATCCCGTGGCACCGCTGACATTGCTCCAGGTCAGTGTCATGAGTTTTTTCTTGATGACGGTCTGCTTTAAGGATGTGGGAGCAGAGCCGGGTGTGGTCACTATCTCACAGACATCCGAATATTCGCCGTAGCTGGGAATGTATGTTTCATTGAGACTGCTATATGTCAGATAACACGGAGCAACCTTTATGTAATAGGTCTTGCCCGGCGTCAGGTTTTCTATTGTGAAAGGTGATTCCTTTGTCCTGACATAGGCCGTGAAGCCTGTTGTACTCCTCTCGCTGAGGAAGATGGCATATTCTACATTTTCGTCACTTAAGGGATTAAATGAGACAGTCACCTTATCGCTTTCCGCGCCTGTCTGTTTGAGACCGGTGACTCTTCCTGTCGGTGTGCCGCCGGTACCCTGGTCACGGATAGCAACATTTCCCAGCGTTACCGCTGTCGCCTTATCAAATGCCGTAAAAGCTCCGCTGCTTCTGTACGGGTAGACAGTGACACTGTATACCTTGGAGGACAGTATGCCTTTAATAGCAGCCGACTCGGAAGAAACGCTCATCCTCTCCTTTGAACCTGTGGTGCTGTCCGCCAGTGAGTATTCCACATAATAACCTGTTGCACCGGACACCGGAGCCCATACCACCGTGACTGAATCGACACCGCTCTCAGACTGTGAGATATATGAAGGCGTACCGCCCGGAGCAGTGACCACTGCGACAGGCTGGGATTCCTCTCCCGTGAGCATTCCCTCTTCATCACACGATGCAATCTTGATGTAGTAGGTGGAACCGTCCTTAAGGTCAGTCAATGTAAGGCTGTTAAGCGCGGTTATGACTCCTGTTTCACTGAAGTCTCCTGTTTTTGAGGTTCCTATCAAAGCCGTATACCTGTTTCCCGATGACTGACTGCCGGGCTTAAACCTGATATCTACGGAAGATGTGGTAGCTCCGGACTGGGTCACTCCGGTAAATGCGCTGTCTGCCGCGTATATACGGTCACAAGAGAGCAATACAGCAAAAAGTGCTGCAATTGCAAGCATGATCAGTGATGTCGACAGACCTTTGAACTTAAGTCTTAATGAAGGGTTCATTTTACTCATTCGCCTCCTGTTTTTCAAGCCATTTCTTTTCGTATCTTTTTTCGAGCCTGTTCTTTATTTTATTTATACCGCTTTTCAGCTTTGTATGCAAAAGCTTTATGAAAATTATTCCGTATTTTACCATTATGAAAACAGGGTAAACCAACAGTACGATCCTGAACAGCAGCATCACGGCTACGACATCCTCATAAGCTCTGGCTCTGTTTTCCCAGCCCGGGTAGATGATGTCTTCGGTCTTCATGGAACGCTTGCCGAAATTTCTGATGACATTCAGCTCCGACAACAGAGAGTATCTTGATGAGTTTTCGATCACCTCAAGGTCGTCATCGGTGAGACCAAAGGAATCCTTCAGAACCTTTGATAAAACATCACGCGTAAATCCCTTTACAGGATTTTTCATCAGCATTTCAAAGCATGTGGCACCCGTAAAGGCAGTATCCGTAAAGCTGCCTTCCACAGAATCTGCGGACATTGAATTTGCAACACCGAAGGTGACAAATATCATGCTGGCTGCGTCTCCCGATGCCTTAGTGAAGGGGCCGCTTTCCCGTTGTATTACCCCTCTTACGGGATATGCCCTGTCATTTATCTCCACTTCCATGCCGGCGATATTGCTGCTGCCAAAAAGCGCCCATGCCGTATCGGCATCGAGCATGACACCGTCGCCGTTTTCGTCTTCATCATTGAAATACGCACCGTCTAAAAGCCTGTAGGGATGGAATATAAAGAAATCACCGCCTACCGCCGTGACAGATGCCGTCACGGAAGAGCCCCTGCTGCTGGTGACCTTCATGCTGCCTGCCGGAGCACTGTAAGCATATACGTAGGGTCTGCCCTTGACCTCGTCATCTTCAAAGGCTCTGTTTTCAAGCTCCGTTCCCAATTGGTATCTGAATACTGCCATCATATCAGCAGGCAGTGCGTGTGTCTGCTCTATGAACGCCGTCACCTGGGCATAATCACCATCCGGAGCAAACCGTTTTGCCGCGGTCTGCGAGGGGAGACTGCCGGTCAGGGCAGAGCTTACTGCTGTCAGCACACAGTATACCGTAATGCATATCACAAAGATCAGTGCTTTTATTAAATTGAGCTTTTCAGGTATTTTCTTAATCTTGTCAATCATGTCTTTTACTGATCCTGATCTGCCAGTCTTACCTGCTGGTTTTCATTTACCGGTTTTGATGCGGTCGTGATAACATACTCGCCCCACTGATCAAGGCTGGCAGAGATAGCTGTTCTGGTATCATCGCTCGCCAGTACCTCAACATCCACGCGCCTTGCGTAATATCTGTTGCCTAAGGGTGTGCTCTTGGTTTCGAGACGGAGGATAAACTTTCCGTTTGAGTCCTCCCTGATGCAGCTTGTGGGTACAATATAATCATAATTGGTAGAGCTTGCTCCCACTGAGACCGTATAGCTGCTGCCGGATGAAACATCCCCGTACAGCTCGCAGACTATCATCATATTCTCCCTGTTCTCGGGGTCTTTTCTGATGCCTGTTACCTTGCCCGTGATGTCCGAGCCCATGTAATTGTACAGTACCTCCACCTCGTCTCCGGTCTTTACCTTCTTCGCCTGATTGGCGGTTGCGGAAAACTGGAGCTTGTATGCTTTGTTTTCCGGCTGGATCGATAATATCGCCTCGCCCGGAGTCGTAGTGTTTCCGGCGCTTAAGTTTATCTCAGTCACCGTGCCGTTTATGGGAGATGCCACATTTGAAGAAACAGACTTTGCCGCGAGAGCCGCTGTTTTTTCCTCCAGCCTCATCAGAGCGTCGTACTGTGAATAGAGATTTATCTGTGCTGCGTACTTTTTGCTGAGATTGCTGTAATCATTGGTCCTCTCCTCCAGCACCCTGTTGGCATCCTCAAGATCGATGCCTATTGCCGTCGAGTTATTGGCTGATGTTCCGCTCTTCTCCCTGGCTGCCTTCATCTCAAGTTCAGCTTTTGAAGCCACTATGTTCAGCTCATTGTATGTTGCCGTAGCCTCGGTAAGTGCCTCTCTGGCATTGTCCCTTGCTCCTCTGGCATCCTCTACCTTATCATCCAGGAGCTGCTTTTCTTCCTTGTCATTTTCGATATCGTCTGAACCCGTGAAAGCCTGCTGTTCCGCCAATATCGCCTCATATTCAGACTGAGCCGTATCGAATTTGTACTGCGCCTCGGATTTGTCTATCTCCGCCTGTGCCAGATCACTCTTGGCCTGCGTGTATGCCTTTGTCTCGGCAGTGCTGTCCAGTGGCGTTGTACCGTTGGTATCGGATGCTGCTGCATCTGCCCTGGATTTTTTGGCCTTCAGATCATCAACCCTGTCCTGAGCACTGTCCACTCTGCCTTTTGCTACCAGAAGCTCATCCTGCATCGTGCTCAGTGAGATCCCCTCACCCCGCTCGATGGCTTCTCTCTCCTCGGTGGTAATGCCCGCCTCCAGAACTGCAGTCTCATAAGCACTTCTCTTTGACAGAAGATCTGCCCTGGCAGTGGCGAGTTCCTCACCGTCGCTGTTTTCCAGTGTAAATAGAATGTCTCCTTTTTCTACGGTTTTTCCTGTTCTGGCATCCATTGTGGCTATCTTGCGGCTCTCATCGATGGTCACCTTGTAAACATCCTCCGATGTCACCACACCGCTGCCGCGGACCCTTGATGTGAGAGTTCCGCTCTCCACCATCTGCGTACTCACCTGAACCAGTGAGTAATTCATGATGGTGTTTGAAAAGAAGGTCAGTACCAGCAAAACTGCCAGAAAAATTATAGCCACTGTTTTTATTGTCTCTTTTCTTTTGTTATTGTTTTCCATGTCATCTCTCCAATAAAAAACTCTTGTAACTGTTGATCAGCCCTTAACTCCGCCTGCGAACGCAACACCGTCCACCAGTGCTTCCTCTCCGTACAGGAAATACAAAATACTGGGTACCATATATATGACAGCCACCGCAAATGCCAGCCCGACCTCTCCGGCGTTGATCTTTGACAGGAATATGGACAGCGGATATTTGTCCGGATCCGTAAAGAACAACAAAGGCTGCTCCACCATATTCCAGTAATCCACGAATATCAGTATCCCGCAGGTAGTGATGATGCCCTTTGCAATGGGTGCGCACACAAACAGGAATGTCCGCCACTCTCCGGCTCCGTCGATCCTCGCCGCCTCAAAAATAGATTTGGGGATTCTTCGCATATACTTTGTAATAAGATATACGGAGAACGGAGAAAAAATACCGGGGAACCATATTGCCATATTCGTATTCAGCATATTCAGCTTTTGCAGCACAATGTAGTTTGGAACCAGCGTCACCTGGTTTGGCATCATCATCAATATGACGTATACGAAAAAGATGATGGCACTGATCTTTCCCTTTGTCCTCGTGAAACCGTAGGAGGCGAGGGACGCGACCACAAGCTGAAATACCACTATTGGGACTACCAGTATGACTGAATTCCAAAACTTCAGCAGATAATCCGGGCTCTTAAACAACACCGTAAAATACTGGCTGAAGCTCACCATATCGGGTATCAGCTTAAGGTTTACGGTCTTGCCTATATAAACCTTTCCTCCGGTGTCTGTCTTCTGGAAGATGGATCCGTAGTTGGATGATATCTCCGCCGACGACATAAATGAATTCGCCATGGTGAAGACTATGGGTGCCAGGAACACCAGCGCTATCATCAGTGCCACCACAACACGCCATGTCATCGAAAACCTTTTTTTGCGAAGTCTTCTCTTTTCGATCTCTATCGCTTCCCGCTTTATCTCTTCCTCTGTCTGTGCAGGTTTTGCCGGTTCATTTTTTATATTTTCAGTATGTTTATTATCAGTTTTTTTCTTTTCAGGTCTCATCAGCTCTCCTCAAAATCCCTACCGAAATGATATTCCGCAAACAGCAGAAGGCCGATTATCACTACCATGACAAGAGACATATATACCGCCGCCGTTGAAAGTTTCTGATAATCCGCTGAAGCGAAGGTATTGTTCATATAATGTTGCAACATGTACATGGCACCAAAGGGATATTCCCCGGTCAAAAGGTATATCTCCCTGAATATCTTGAACGAATTGATCATGGACAGCATTGTGGTGAATACTATGGTAGGTGAAAGATATCTTATCTTTACATACCAGAAAACCTGCCAGACATTGGCTCCCTCCAGTCTCGCCACCTCAAGACCGTCCTCCGGGACATTGCCCAGGGCTGCCAAAAACAGCACCATGATATACCCCAGGTTCTTCCATAAGAACAGGATCACGACGACGATCATACCGTAAGATGACTTCAGGAAGTCCACTCTCTCCAGGCCGTGTGCCTCGATATATTTATTCACTACACCATTATAATCAAACAGCACCTGAAATATCAGCACCACCGATGCCGTAGGCACCATGAGCGGCGTCAGCATGCTGCTCCTGAAAAAGCTTTTGCCCGGGATCTTCTGGTCCAATAACAGCGCCAGCAGCAGTCCCAGAATAACTGCCATAGGAACGGCAAACACGGTAAACAAAAAAGTATTGTTTACCGCAGTCTGAAATGCCCTGTTGGTCAAAACGGTCTTGTAATTTTCAAACCCTATAAATTCCTTCCGGATAGGATTATCCAGGAAGGAATAATAGACCATGATAATATAGGGTATTACAAAAAATACCAGCATCCCCGCAAGGCTCGGCACCAAAAAGAATGCCGGATGTGATTTAATTTTCTTGAGTATATTAGTAAATTTACGCATGTCTGTTATTTCGTCTCGCTGAGGTAAATATCCACCCTGCTCTGTACCACGGCAGCAACATCGGCAGCCGTCTTCTCGCCGCTGAAATATGCAGCAGCTTCTTCTGAAATTATATTCATAATGGAGGTAGATACGGAATCCAGTACAGCGGTCGTATTATTTAACAGGGTACGCATTGTCTCGACCTCCTCATCGGTAGGTGTCCTGAGCTCAACATTGTAGGTGTCATAGCCTACCTCGCCCCTGTTCTTCCAGCTCTTTGCACCGTCGAGGTATTTGTCAAGCTCACTGACCAGGATAGACCCGTTATAATACTCGCTGTCTCCGTACATCATCTCGGAAGCCTCCGGTAGATACATGGTGCGCATGAAATCCCACATAAGCTCAGGCACCTTGCAGTTTGAAGTAACGCCGGTCATGCCGTAGAATGCCATCATGGCTCCGTTGCCGTTGGATGTTGGATAACCGATATACGAGACATCCTCACCGCATATGGATGCCAGAGACTGTCCCAGATTGAACTCAGGCAGCGAATCCGTATACAGAAGCTGCTTGCCGGTTTTGAAATCATCCATCTGATTGGTCTCTTCATTATATACGTATTCCTCGGGATATTTGGCTGCAAGCGCCAGAACATCCTGGAAATCCTGATTGTTGAAATTACATGTTCCGTTCTCGATATCTATGAATTCATCATAATTAAGGCTTATGAGAGTTCTCATGATGGTCGCACGGTCTGTATACGGAGTCATGACCAAAGCTCCGGTTTTTTCGTATGCATCCAGACAGTCTTTTGCTGTCCATCCCTGTCTGTCGCCAACGACCGATTTTTTGCCTACAAGAGTTTCAACCCTGTAAGAGCTCGGCAGTGCCACAAATTTATCCTTGAAGGTAAAGGCGCTCACAATACCGGGAATGATATTGTCTTTTTTGATGAGTTCATCCTTTTCCATATACGGGGTAAGATCCGTCAAAAGACCTTTATCGGCAAAGTCAAGCATCTGGCTGTAGCCCGGGAACGAAACCACGTCTATGCTGCTGTCGGTTGCACAGTCTGTAACAAAGGAATCCATAGCAGTCTGATAATCCGAGTTCTCATCAGAGAAATCATAGTATTCTGTAATGGAGATCCTGTAATCAGAATGCTTTTTGTTAAATTCCAATGCTGCGTTCTGAAGCCTCTGATCAGCATAAAAACATACCACATTCACGGGAGTGATCTTTGCGGCTTCTTCCTCGCTGATCTCCCTCAGTATTGCAAGATCAACCGAGCGGCCGGTGCCGTAGCTTTCAAGATATACACCGATCCCGCCGTCTGACAGCATGCCGAAATCACGGACATAGTAAGACATTATATTGCTGTCAAGCCATGTAAAGAATTTTTCTTTTTCTCCTGTATCCGTATTTACCCTTGTGACATAGGAATCGCAGTTTACCAGATATTCATTTTCACCGAATGCGCACAGATTGCCGATGTATGACAATCCGGCTATCGTCTTTGTCTCGCCCTTGGTACGGTTTGCCGCGTCGATAGTGATGATCTCGCATGTTTCTCCCGAGTTGGCAACGGCAACGTCTCCGTTAGCGAGGGTCAGAAGCTTGTCGGTATATGTATCCAGCTCCACTTTTCCGGCAGCACTGCCGTCGCTGTTGTATATCTGGATGTAGTTCTGGGTGTCATCCCCGATCCATTCTCCTGTAAGGACCAGAATGTTGCCATTCTTATCTGTCTTCACATCCCTTATTTCAATATCAGCGCCGATATCTACGGTATTTTTGAATACCTCATTGCCGGATGCGTCATATTTGACGAAGGTATCCTCCCTGATGTAATCATTTTCGTAGTCTGCAGTCATCATGGAATATATCTCAGCCATTGACTTGTCGCCATATGAGGATTTCAGGTCATTATTCCAGTATTTTTCAGCTTCCTCGTAGCTTTCCATGCCCCATTCCTCGTAGATGTATTTTATGATATCCTCGTCTGTGACGTCAGCATTTTTTTCGAGGATCTCATCCTTGATCCTGCTGATCCTGAAGAAAGCATACACATTTCCCTCAGTATCCGCACCCATTCCGGTTATGCTGGTCTCGTCAGTGCCTTCTTTTTTCCATACGACACTGCTCTCCCCTGTCAGAAGGTTGACACGGCCTATAAGGGGAGTATCGTAACTGGCTCCGTAGGATGAATAAACGATCTCATCTCCAACAAAAAATGCTCTGTTGATATCCGAAAATTCCTCGGGGAGCTTTTCAAGATATTCAGCTTTATAATAATGTGCAGCCTTGTTGGACGCTACAACAGTACCTTCCTCGCCTTTCGCTCCGCCCGCAGTATTACCGCCGTTGCCGCCACCGCATCCCGCCATGGACACTGCCAGCGCAACCGCCATCAGACCACTCAACACTCTCTTGAATCTCATGATGTATTATCTCCTTTTGTAATATGTATTCAAACCCGGGCATGTTCGGGATAACATCTCTCCGGAGTTTGATATTTTCCCACAACATTGATAATACTCCTTTATCATTTGTAATAAAGCACGATTTTTCAAGGTTTTTTTGAACTTTATTGTGCATTATCGCTCTATTTCAGCATATTGAGACACTATCAACCCCGAAAAGCCTTCTGTATGAGGTTCATGGTATTGGTGCAGTCTTCATTGATAAACAGACTTGCGCTCTTTATTGTATCCGTCCTGTCAG
>JAILBP010000210.1:0-4427 GCA_024680835.1 Lachnospiraceae bacterium
TCTGTGTTATTTGTTACCTTAGCCTCTGCTCCTGCTGTTTTTGAGGTAACCGTACTGTCTTCAGCACCCTTTTCAAAGGTAACATTTGCTTTTGCGTTTACGTCAACATCTGTCTTTACTGCTGTTTTCAATGTGGCTCCGTCTGCGTTAAGAGCGACACTTACAGCAGTACCGGAATTACCTGCAATGAGAAGTTCAGAAGCAGCATTGACCTCAGCCTTCGCAAGCGTTCCGTTAAGATTAACGGTAACCTTTGCTCCGCTATTTTTTACATTGATGTCAGATACAGTACCTGCGATATCCATAGATACAACAGCGTTTTTCTTGGACACGGTAAGTTTTACATCCTTTGCTGTCTTTGTAACTCCAACATTCAGTTTTTTGTCTGCAACCTTGATATTGTTGTTCTTTGCTTTTTCTATAAAAGTTGCTGCTTTTTTGATGTTTAAAGCTTTGAACGATCCGGCATTGTCAAGCGTTGTCTTTGCGGAATTGACAACGAGTGTCTTTCCGCTGTAATTGCCCTTCTTAATACTGAGCTTTTTAGCCTTTGACTTAACGATTATTATCTTGGCCTTCTTGCTTTTAAGGGCTTTGTTAAGCTCTTTTTGTGTCTTGACGACCACAGTCGTCTTTGCCTTGGCAAAAACCGTCTCTGCGCCGCCAACCCCGGGTACCTGAAGTACTGTCGTGAAGACCAGCGCCAACGCAAGCACTATTCCGAGGATCCTACGTCCTTCCTTCATATCCTTTCTCCTTTCTTTTATGGCTTTATTTTGTAAATACGCCCGCCACAGCATATCCGGCTGATATTATACATCCAAATCTGCAATTTGTAAATATAATTAATTCATTTTAGTTTCTTTCTTTTGTAATGATATTTATGATCTCGTCGTAGGTTGCGCCCACAGGGATATCAAAGCTGCCGCACATGATGATGCGGTCTTTTTTGACGTTCTGGATATAGTTGTCGAAATCTGATGCGCTTTCCACAAGACCGGCTTTGTAGAGATATCCGGCTACAGTGCCGGAAACATTACCGTTGTAGATTTTGATGGTCTTGGTGTTTTTATTGGTGTTTGATACATTTGAGGCATTATCTGCAGCATCAGTTTTTTCTGTGGTATCTGCCTTTTCTGTGGTATCTGGTTTTTCTGTTGTATCAGGCTTTTCCGTGGTGTCAGTATTTACTGTCACCTCTATCTGATCCTGTGAGCCGGACTCATTTGAATCGACCTGGTCCTGTGTCGTATCAGTTTCTTCCGATGCTACAGTCTTATCTGGTGCATCAGTATCTGCATCAGTATCTGCTTCAGTCTTAGTATTCTCATCCGTGGACTTGTCTTCCTTCTTGTTGTCCTTGTCCTTCTTATCTTTCTTATTATTCTTATCTTTGTCTTTTTTTCCGGACTCTTCCGTGTTTTCAGTTGATCCGGCATCTGCTGATGAATTATCTGCTGTTGCGTCATCTGCCGCTGCATCGTCGGATGTCACATCCGTATCCGGATCACCGGCTGTTTCATCTGCGCCTAAGTCCCCCGGTAAGTTGTCTGTGTCAGATGAAGCCTCATCAGACACATTACTGTTTTCATCTGTATTGCCATCGGAAGCCGCTACCTCTTTGCCGGCTGAATCCTGTGCTCCACTCTGAGCATAGGCCTCGGACGCCTCAACCATACCGAGCAAAGCCGCCCTCTGCCTGATCTCATCATCACTCACGGTCTTCGGGTTTAACGCAAAGATTATCGCCAGGATAACAGTAGTCACTACAACACCGATACCGGCTCCCCTGAGATAATATTTAAGCCTCATCAAAAGCCTCCTTGATCTGTCCTATCTTTGAACTGAAAAGTTCTATCACGAGAGAAACCTCTCCGAATCCAAGTCCCAAATGTTTTGCTATATCCACCGGTTTCATGCCGCTGACATACAGTTTTATGATCTCATCATTGTGGTTGATAGCTGCCTTAACCGCTCTGGCATGTTCCTCAGCCTTCGCTTCCTCTGCCTCCCTTGCTTCCTTTTGTCTCGCCAGCTCAGCTGCCTCTTTTGTACGCTGGTCTTCTATGATGGCAAGGCTCTCCTGCACAAGTCTTTCCCTCACCACCTCTATGACACTCTCGATGTCATCCTTAGAGTTTTTAACAAGAGCCGTGATATCGGCTGCAGCCTTAGAAAGCTCATCATGTTTGTCATTAAGCATGCTGTAAAGGAAGGTCACCTCATTATTAGCCTTATTGATGTTTTCCAGAACCGTATCAGAATACTCACCTATGGCGGCGATACGGTCGTCTGTCTCTGCAGCAAGCACCTGATTGACTCTGCCTATGGAAAGATCCAGAGAATCGTCCACGATATCAGCCACTTTTGCTTTAGCTTCCTCAAGTTCCTTTTCCATCACGATATTTATCTCTTTCTCCGACATTTCGCTTATCTGAGCGAGATCTCTGTCAGACAGCTTCTCCGACACAAAGAAACTGCCTATCACTAATATCACTCCTACCAAAACCAGAAAAATCTCTACAATAGTCATCTTTCTACCAACTTTTCTTTTATTTTTTTGATACAACACGAATTGCTCCGTTGCTTCGCAACTCCCGCAATTCTACAAACATTCGCAATCCACTGATTTTCTTGCTTTGCAAGAAAATCGTTACTTGCTCATGTTTGGGCGGGTCATTAATACAAAATGCTCATTTGTGCAAGCACAACTCGCATTTTGTATTTTGACCCTGTTGTATCATATTGTAATGTTAAAACCTCCGGACATGCCCTTGGGACGGACTTCCCCGTCGGTTTCAAATTTCTTTTTCTTTTTTTTGTTTTGTCCGCTGCCGGAATATGCGGCACCGTTTCCTCCGCCGTCATATCCGTCCTCACCCACATTTTCCTGTTCTGTAACGGAATTAGCGTGCTGTTCAACTTTCTGCTCAGTAGTGACAACAGCGTTCTCCGACACCACCGCACCCTGATGATCCTCTCTCGTCTTTATGTTGCTGACATCCTGATTGGACTGTATCATACCATTAAAATCCACCGGTCTTACTGACATAACATTACCCCTCTCGTTCCCCCCTCAGTCCGCTTTGCGGACAGCTCCCCCAGAGGGGGAGCCATTAAAGAATCTACTCCACTTCCTCGCAGGGGGAGCCTTTAAAACTCGCACTATGAACTGTTACAAAATTTTGAGGTCACAGTGACCTGCAACCTCAAACTCTGTCTGTAAGAATATTCATATACGGCCCCATAACCTTGCGCATTTTTTGAAGTGCCTTCGTATGGAGCTGTGAAACCCTGGACTCCGTAACCGAAAGAGCCGCTGCGATTTCCTTCAAGCTCATGTCATCATAATAATACATCAGTATAACGCTTTTCTCTTTGTCGGTCAGTGTATCAAGAGATTCCTTAAGCTTTTTTGAAAGTTCCTCTTTTTCTATAGCTTCCTCAGGCTGCGCATAATGAGATTTACCATAGGAATCGGCAACAGGTTCCGCCGCTCCCGACTCAACATATTCATTTAAGGATATAACATTTGTAACTTTAAGTTGCCCCTGCCAGCTATTGTATTCGTCTGTGGAGATTCCCAATTCCGCCGCGATCTCCTCATCAGATGCAACATTACCTGTCCGGCTTTCTACAGCCTTTATGGCTTCCTCTATCTTGCGCTGCTTCTGTCTGACCGTACGGGGTATCCAATCCATCTTGCGGATCTGATCCAGTATCGCACCTCTGATACGAAGCGAAGCATAAGTCTCAAACTTGACCTCTTTGCCGGCATCGAATTTGTCTATGGCGTCTATAAGACCGAAAATCCCATAGCTCACCAGATCATCGTATTCCACGTTATAACCCAGATAAATGGAGAGTCTGCCTGCCACGATCTTCACCAACTGTGAGTATTCAATTATGATCTGTTCCCTAAGCTTTGGCGTAGGTCTTACCAGATACTCTTCCCAAAGCTTCTCCTTTGGAATACTACCCATCTGTTTCCCCCAAAATATCAGATAATGTTAATCAAACCTTAAAGATCACTGCTGTTCTTTCAAAATGCGCTTCATAGCCTCTTCACGCTCCAGTTTTTCAAAGTAATCCTCATGATCATCCGGTGAAATAGGCTCATCAAAGTATTCAAGAGCTTTATCCAATAAAACACGGATAAGTCCTCCTATAAAGTAAAAAACAAACATCACGATAAGAAGCGTATACGAAAAGCGCAATAACTCCCAATCCTGTATTACAGCCACAAGACATGTGATAAATCCGGCAGCCAGCATGATGATACATGGCAACGGCTTTGTATTAAATTTCATGATCATCACCTTCCCTCGTACATCAGGTATCGCCTCTAACATTCCGATACCGCCGGAAGATACTCCCGGAGGTTATGCCTTCGACTGTAAAAACTATATGGTCTTTAATGGTTTTCC
>JAILBP010000272.1:0-4825 GCA_024680835.1 Lachnospiraceae bacterium
CCAATGCTTTCCGAGTTAAAAGCGCTTTCACCGCGCGAACTCCTGAAACGCGAGGATGTGTTCAGCGCAGACCTTTTCACAGACGGTTTGGGAGAAAAGATCCTGACCTACTACGATGAGATGAGCAAAGGCGCGGAAGCAATCAGAAAAACACTTCATGAAAATGTATAAATCAGATCATACCGACAGAGAACATGTGAGGTAAAAAATGATGAGTACTGACAATGAAATCGATTACAAACAGGCTAATTGGGATTTTGGACACGGGCGCCGGGTGATCGGTGTGGACGAGATGGTAGAGTGCAGGATCGGCAATCTTTGCCGTATATGGCACAATGAGCAGGATGAGATCTATACCAAGCACCGGCACTCCGCATTGGAGATCATCATGCCCGAAGAGAACAACTACATAGTGACCGCATTTGGAAAAACATACGAACTCAAGCCCTGGGAGATACTCTTTATTCCGCCGGGAGTGACTCATGAACTTACACCCCCAAGCGACGGAACGCGCTTTATCTACCTCATGGACATAAGCCGTTTTACATCTCTGCGCAGTTTTTCCAGCATTATGTCCATTATATCACATCCGCTTCTCATCACAAAGGAAGCCATGCCGCTCCTACACGGACAGCTGATGGATATACTGGTCCAGATCAACGACGAATACTTCAGCTGCTCGGAATACTCGGATCTTTCCATCCCTTCACTGCTCCTGAAGATGCTGGTGCTGATGGGCAGATCGGAGGAGCTGTCACGTCTGGCAGAAAGAGACCCGGATGAAGCAGAACGCAAAGAATATGCAGAGCTGTTCAATAACAGCATCAAATACGTGGATGAGCATTTCACCGAAAAGCTGTCGCTGGATGACATGTCAGCCCGGACAGGCTATTCGAAATTCCACTTTTCAAGACTCTTCAAAAAATACACAGGCTACAACTTCAGCGATTACCTCTGCGCCCGCAGGGTGAATGAAGCCAGAATGCTGTTGCTGGTCAAGGAGACATCCGTAACCGATGTTGCGATATCATCCGGATTTTCCAGCATATCCACCTTCAACAGGGTGTTCAAACAGCAGACCGGGTTCTCACCCAGCGAGTACCGTCAGTTAAAACAGACCGAGACGGCGCAGGAACGCATCTCATAAGAGTCTGAAGTCTCTGAATACCGCCGTCCCTCCGGATTTTTCGGTGGAAAAACATGAGAGGCCGTATCTGCATCCCGTAAAATGATCAAGCCTGAACTTTAATCCGTGGGCAGAACCTGCCTGACGGTATCCATCCTGCGATCTTACAAAACATGTGGCAATGTCCTTTGTAAAATCGCAGGATATTTTTATGTCCGCTACAGGACCGTCCAGCTCTTCCTTATACTCCGTCAGTCCTTCGCCATCGCTCAGCTCCCACACACTGCCTTCGCCGGTGTTGCTGAGCATCACGGCGTAATACCTGTCATTTTCTCTGGTGATACCTGCAAAAGCATAATCACCCTGGAACGCCGAAAGACCGGCGAAATCGCCGTTTCTCAAAGCCGTGCCGTCCACTGTCACGGTTGCTTCGCTGACAGGTCCCTGTATCTTCTGCGTCAGCGTATTCTTTGCATGAAAAATATTACGGCATACCTTGTCCGTAGTGACATGATACCCCCTGTCAAATCTTATCAGATCAAGATCCGGCTCATGGTTGAACTGCCAGAAATCTTTATATCCCTTCTCGAAATCATCACTGCCGCAGAGTCCCACAAGCTCACACTCTTCAACCGTATCATAGTTTTCAAATTCAGGCTTTCCGTCCTTCCATTCAAAGGGCACGATAACAGGCAGTCTTCCGACTGCTCCGCTGTCCTGGAACATTATCATGTGCCATCCCTGCGATCCCTTCACGACTCCGCCCTGGGCTATCCCGTCATTTCTTATACCGAGATCCTCATCATAGATATCGCCTCCCGTGAACTCACCCTCAAGGCTTTCCGCGGTGTACATAGCCTCCACTCTCCTCCAGCGGTCTTTCCTCGAATGGATCATGAAAAGACAATATTTTCCGTCGATCTTATAAATATGGGATCCTTCAAATCCCAGCATGGGCTTATCCCTGTCAGAGACAATGATCCTGTCGAGGCCACCGTTTAACGGACCTATGAGATCCGGCTTTAGTTCGGTCAGGTGAATATCCGTGTTTCCGTACACGATATAAACCCTCCCGTCATCGTCGAACAAGAGCGACGAATCATGATAGAACCCTTCTATCTCACTCATCTCCCACGGACCGCGAAGATCCTTTGCTCTGTAAAGGTATGTTTTGTGTGTATCGTTGGATGCGAACACCACATAAAACAGCTCATTATGAAATCTCAGTGACGGAGCCCACATGCCCTTTCCGTAGATATATGCATCGCCCTCAAGTCTGCGGGCCGGTGTGCTCTCAAGCTTGTCAAAAACATAGGAGTAATGCTCCCATCTTTTCAGATCTGTGGATCTCAGTATCTCCCCTCCCGGGCAAAAGTGCATTGTGGTGGTGATGAGATAATAATATCCGTCGTGAAATATCACGTCAGGATCCGGTATGTCCATGTATATATGATAATTTGGCAACATAGGATTCTCCCGATACAGTAATGATTTGAGGGTCAAAAGATGATAGTGTCACTCTGCCGGTGCATCATCTTCCTGCGACATGAGCATCTCGTAAGTGACGCCGTACTTGATTGCGATATCTCTCGCATATGAGAGACCTTCCGGAGGTGCCACGATAACCTTGTAGGATCTCACACCTTCTTTTGAAGCGGACACAAGGGATTCCACCTTGCCCTTCCCCTCACCTTCATTCAGCATATCAAGCTCCATTCCAAGCTTGTGCATATGCGTGTTGTATATAGTGCGCGGTCCTTTTTTCCTCAGAGCCTTCACGGCATCCACGGCTATGTAATAGCCCTCCTCGTAAGATGTGGTGGAGAAGGTCTCATTCAGCAGGATAATGCTCTTTTCCGTGGACTTTTTGAATATCTCCCTAAATCTTTTGCACTCCTCACCCAGACGTCCCAGATCCAGCGTCTTATCCTCATCCGCGGGAAAATGCGTAAATATCATGTCCACCGGGGTGAATCTGAACTTTCTGGCCGGGACATATGCTCCGCTTTGAGCCAGCATGTACAAAACGCCTATGGCCTGGGTCAGGGTAGTCTTGCCGCCCCTGTTGGCACCTGTCAGAACATATATCAGCCTGTCGGCATCGAAATCCAGATCGTTTACCACTATGTCGTTCATCCTGCCCCCCGTATCGTAAAGGGCCTGGGCAAGCTTAAGATTGTAGAGACATTTTGCCTCCATATACGGTGACGGATCATCGGTAATGACCTCGGGCTTACAAAAGGCAAACCCTTTTTCCCTCATCTTTTCGATAAACTCAGCCATCCTGACAAAAAATAGCAATTCCGGCACGAGAGCGGAGAAATCACTTATGTCCACTGCGGCATGCTGTGTCAGGACGCTCCTCATATGCTTGATGCTCCTGCTTAAGAGGCTGTTGGTGATGTTGGTCATATATTGCATCACTCCGCCCGCCATGTCGTTGTCCGGCATATTGATAAAGCCTCCCAGAAGCAGAGGATTAGAAAAACCGGCGTACTTTTGACCTGTTCTCTCTAACATCCGGTAGGCCGAATCCACATCCGGCTTTACAGGCCTGAAATTATAGTCCCCGTTCCATTCGGCAGTGTCTTTGATCTCGTCTCTTCTGGTGATGAATTCCTTGAAATTGCTGAGCATTTCCGAGTTGGTAAAATATTTGCTGTTTATGGATACAACGCCAACGGTATCCACTTCAAACCTGCTGTTTAAGTTGATGCCCAGAGTAACACTCTTGAGATTGGAGGTGGTGACCTTCAGCCCTTCTATATCTTTTTTGAGTTCCACAAAACCGCTGTCCTCATAAAGATCTTTGGCATATTCGAAGAGCTCCTTCAGCCCCCTGGACTGAATCGGATATTTTTGCAGGCAGACATAGAACGCTTCCACGCACTCTATAAATTCCCGCATTTCGTCCATGCGGTGCATGAGTTCCCATACTCCCTCCGCCTCAGACAGCTTATTGAAACTGCCGTAGACCCTCAGAAAATCCACCCTCTCCAGAACCTGCTGCAACTCGTCCCTGAGCTTTGGGAACCTGATGATATCGTCAAAAACCTCGATACGGTAGCTGACCACATCCGGATCTCCGTTCATTCCCACAAGATCCCTTCTGATCAGATTCCGCTCCTTTTCATTATGTGCCAGGGCGTTTACCAAAACCTCACCTGCCAGATCATGAAATGTTTCGTCACTCATTTTTTCGAAATCATGTTTTGTACCTATAGGATAAAATAAACTCAGTTTTCCCATTCACAATTCCTTTCAGATTATAAACTCCTCAGTCAGCAGAAGCTATTATACCACATGTCACTAAATTCAGCCTTCACTTCGTTTGGCTTCATTAAGTGATCCTGTACGGGTAAATCTACAAATTTATTTGCATTTGACGACTGCCCATGATAAAAGACACTTGTGTCTGTTATACCATGTTTCTGACAGAAAATCCATACGACTCTCACATGTATTTTGCCGATTGCTAAAAGAACCGTTTTCTGATATAGTATGATTCAAGGGTCAAAAGCCTGCCTTCACGGCAAGCTTGCTTGCTGGTGGAGGCAAGGCTTATTGACCCGCCCCGATATGAGCAAGAAGTGGGGTGCAGGATGTCCGGTGGACATCCGTTTTTGCACCGACCGGAGTGAAACGGAGACCGAAGTCACACGAGATTGCGAATATCGGGCAGGATTGTGGGTATTCGTC
>JAILBP010000001.1:0-7782 GCA_024680835.1 Lachnospiraceae bacterium
GGCAGCCATTACATACACCATAGAAGCTCTGGCTGCAAACGGTGGACACATAGTAGCCCAGAAGACGATCTACGGCGGTTCTTATAACCTTCTTGCGCATACGTTGCCGCAGTACGGTATAAAGACAACTTTTGTTGATATACATAATCTCACAGAGGTTGAGGCTGCCATAACTGACGAAACCAGAGCAATCTATCTTGAGACACTGGGAAATCCCAACAGTGACATACCGGATATCGATGCGGTTGCAGAGCTGGCACATAAACGTGGAATACCTGTGGTTGTGGATAACACCTTCGGAACACCGTATCTCATCAGACCTTTCGAGCACGGCGCTGACATTGTGGTTCATTCCGCTACAAAATTCATAGGCGGACATGGTACGACGCTCGGCGGCATCATCGTGGAGTCAGGAAAGTTCAATTGGGCGGCAAGCGGGAAATATCCGAATATCGCCGCTCCGAACCCCAGCTATCACGGCGTTTCATTCTATGATGTTGTAGGACCCGCTGCCTTTGTAACTTATATTCGCGCGATCCTGCTGCGCGATACCGGAGCTACGATCTCACCCTTCAACGCATTTCTGCTCTTACAGGGCGTGGAAACATTGTCGCTTCGTCTCGAGAGACATGCAGAGAATACTAAAAAGGTTGTTGAGTTCTTAAGCTCACATCCGCTGGTAGAGAAGGTTAATCATCCATCCCTTCCGGATCATCCGGATCACGCGCTTTATGAGAGATATTTTCCAAACGGCGGTGCATCTATCTTTACGTTCGACATAAAGGGCGGACAGGCAGAAGCATGGAAGTTCATAGATAACCTGAAGATATTCTCGCTTCTGGCCAATGTTGCGGATGTCAAGAGCCTTGTGATCCATCCGGCCACCACGACACATTCACAGTTGTCCGAGGAGGAGCTTTTGGATCAGGGCATCAAACAGAGCACTATCCGTCTTTCCATCGGTACAGAGCACATAGACGATATCATCGCAGATCTGGAGAACGGATTTGCCGCTATCGGACAACAGAATTAAGCCTAAGTTAAGATTTTTCCTACTCCTTATGAAAAAACGAAATATGGTTGCTGATTACAGCGACAGGATAACACCCCGGGATTTTGCCATGATCCCGGGGTGTTGCTGTTCACAGCTATCCGGAGTTTTTTGTTACTATTCACAGCCACTTTACATACATTCTACAGACTTGCCCTGACACCGGCAATCTGCGAAGCCAAGCTGGCAGAATTGCCGATGTCAGGCTCTACTGCCGCTATCGCGGCTGTCTGTGTCATGTATGTAAAGTGACTGATTCCAGCCAATATCATATAGCATACAGTCTGCTCAGCAAGCTGCCAGCCTGTATACTACATGATATTGACTGTGAATAGTAACAATTATTTTTTTGGAAATAATCTTGACAAAGCATGGTTAGTCATGTATAACTATGCACGAAAGATATAACGAGTAAAGATTTTTAGTGCGGTTAGCCTGAACTAACCACAAAACAGAGTGTTTCAAAACATATACAGGAGGTCTCATTTATGGCATGGATTGCTGAAAATATAGGTAATATTATCGTGATCTTGATATTGCTGGCAGTAGTGGGAGCGGCGATATTTTCTATCGTAAACAAAAAAAGAAAGGGACTGTCATCCTGCGGATGCAATTGCGGAAGCTGCGGAATGGCAGGAATGTGTGGCAAAAATGAAGGCAGAAAATAACCCGAATGCTTTTTTGAGAATCTCAGATCTGAAAAAGAGCTTCGGAACCGGAGCTGCAAAACAGGACGTATTAAAGGGTATGAGCTTCACCGTTGAGAAAGGGGAGTTCTGTGTTTTGCTGGGACCGTCGGGTTCGGGCAAGTCGACTCTTTTGAACATAATCGGTGGCATAGACACGCCGGATTCCGGCTTCGTCAGCATAGACGGCGACAAGCTGAAGGATATGGATGACAAGGCACTTACAATGTACAGGAGAAAGCATTTAGGTTATGTTTTCCAAATGTATAATCTTATCCCGAATCTTAACGTAAAGGAAAACATCGAGGTTGGTGCTTATCTGTCGGATAACCCTCTTGATGTGGAAGAGGTTATCACCACATTAGGACTTCAGGAGCACAAGTATAAATATCCGAATCAATTGTCGGGTGGACAGCAGCAGAGAGTATCTATTGGAAGGGCCGTTGTTAAAAATCCCGATATTTTAATGTGTGATGAGCCTACAGGAGCATTGGATTACAAGACATCCAAGGAGATTCTGGCTCTTATAGAGGACTGTAATGCCAAATACGGCAGCACCATCATAATGGTGACACACAATGAGGCCATAAAGGATATGGCTGACCACGTTGTAAAGCTCAGAGACGGCGTGGTGCGCCATAACAACATGAATGAAGCCAAAATACCGGCTTCCGAACTTGAGTGGTAAGAATAGCTTATTTTCAAGGCAGGATTCGTTTGCGGATCCTGCCATTACATTGATACGGAGGGAAGGACAGATGCGTAATCCACTTATAAAGAGGATTCCCAAAGAACTTAAGAGTGATTGGCCAAAATATATAGTCATAATTGTATTCATGGTGCTGATGATAGGTCTTGTGTCCGGTATGTATGTGGGACACGACAGCATGATTGCAGCAATAGACGAAGGTAGGGTAAAATACAGGCTGGAGGATGGATCCTTTGAGTTGAAAAGCCGTGCTGCTGATGAGCTTATAAAAGACATCGAAAAAGGAGATATGGCTGATGTCAGGGAGTATTTTATCAACGAGGGCATTAAAGAAGCCGATGAAGAAGTTGAGAAAGCGGTAAATGAGGAACTTGAAAAACAGGTAAAAGACGGCATAGCACAGGCTGTGAAAGCGCAGTGCGAGGCTTTTGGTATAACGGATGAGGCTGTTATAAAGGAGCAGACTGATACGGCAATAGAGCAGGGATTTGAAAAGGCGCTGAAGGAAGCAAAGGAATCCGAGGATTTCAAGAAAGCGGAAGCAGAGGCCTATGAAAAAGCGCATGATGAGGTAAAAAAAGCTGTCGATGAAGAGTGGGATGAGATAGCCGAGGAATACAGGCTTGATGAAGAGGGCTTTGAAACAACCCCTGTGACCATATATGAGCATTTCTACAGAAATGCAAAGGAGGATTTTGATAATGACGGCACACAGGACGCCACAGTGAGGGTGTTCATGAGAAATGATGAAGTGGATATGGCATCGTTTTTGGAGGGAAGGGCGCCCGAAAAAGACGGCGAGATAGCGATAGACCGTATGCATGCCGACAATGTGGGCGTAAAGGTAGGAGACACCATCACTGTCGGAAATAAAAAATTTGAGATTGTGGGTCTTCTGTCATATGTGAATTATCTGACTTTGCATGAGTCCAATACGGATTTTATGTTTGACGCTTTCGGCTTTGATGTTGCCATGGTGACACCGGAAGGCTTTGAAGGACTTGGGGCAAGAAAGCATTACAGTTATGTTTTCATGTATGACGAGAAACCTGAGACTAAGGAGGAAAAAGCGGATTATGCCGACAATCTTTTGAAATGTCTTATAACACAGACGTTGGTACATGATAGTGAAATAGAGGATTTCCTGCCGGAATACACAAGGAAGGCATCTAATTTTGCACCTTCCGATATACAGTCCGATACCTCCGGAGTCAGTATACTGTGCTATATTTTGATAGCAGTGATCGCATTTATATTTGCAATAACTATCAGTAACACGATTGAAAAAGAAGCAGGAGTTATCGGAACATTGAGAGCTTCAGGCTACACAAGGGGAGAACTCGTGGTTCATTACATGTCCATGCCTTTCATTGTGACGCTGATAGGAGCTATATTGGGAAATGTCTGCGGGTACACCCTGTTTAAGGAGGTGGCAGTTGAGCTGTACTATAATAGTTACAGCCTTCCGACACCTGCTGTAACATGGAGCCCGGTTGCGCTGGTTAAGACTACAGTGATACCTTTGATCCTGATGTTTCTGATCAATCTCTTTGTCATAGTAGATAAGCTGAAACTCAGCCCCCTCAGGTTTTTGCGCAGAGACCTGAAAAAAGTGAGACGCTCGAAAGCCATGAGGATACCGAGATGGTCGTTTTTAGGCAGGTTCAGACTCAGGATCGTGTTTCAGAATATGCCGGATTACCTTGTGCTCACCTTTGGTGTGATTTTTATAGAACTTATGTTGTGCTTTGCGTTTGGTTTGCCGGATTCTCTTAATGAGTATGGTGACAAAGCACCGTCAATGGTCTTTGCGGATTATCAGTACATGCTGATGAGCAACAAGGATGATGACGGCAACATTATAGAAACTTCGGAGGAGAGCGCGGAAAAGTTCAGCATGAAGTCGCTTCAGTATGCGCGGCAGGGAGGCTTGAAAATTGAGGGCTTCGGAAGCGGAGAAGATGAGTCGGTTACAGTATACGGAATTTCGCCGGACAGCAGATATGTCAGCATACCTGCAGATCTTGCTGACGGAGACGTGTATGTTTCCAGTGCGTTTGCGACAAAATATGAGCTTAAGACCGGTGATAAGATCTCTCTTCATGAAGAATATGAGAACAAGGCTTACGAGTTTGAGGTGGATGGAGTTGTAGATTACGATGGCGGTGTAGCAGTATTCATGCCAAATGCCGGGTTTAACAGGATGTTTGACAAAAAAGAAGGAGACTTCCTGGGGTACTTTTCACGCAACGAGATCGATGATATCGATGAGGAGTATATCGCAACAGTCATCACCGTTGAAGATATCACAGCGGTAACGACGCAGCTGATGCATTCCATGGGAGGGATGTTTGACGTTTTCAGATATGTGCTGGTGGTAATGGCGGCTGCATTGATCTACCTTCTAACGAAGATCATCATCGAGAAAAACGAGAGCTCTATCTCCATGGTGAAAATACTGGGCTTCAAAAACGGCGAGATCGCATCCCTGTACATCGTACCTACTGCCATTATCGTGTCTATAGTGGCTGTGTTCAGCTTTGTGGTGGGATATTTCCTGATGATCTATATATTCAAGATCTTTATACTGGCTATGGACGGGTATTTCTCCTTTTACATGAAACCGGTGTCCATGATCCTGGCAGTAGTTTATCTTTTGGTGGGATATGCTTTTGTTTCCGTCATAGACTATATCAGGATAAAGAAGGTGCCCATGAGCGAAGCGCTGAAAAATGTGGATTAAGAAAAACGCAGGTCTTAAGGATAACCTTAGACCTGCGTTTGTTTTTGCATTATGTAGATTATACTCTTGAAAGATACTCGCCTGTACGGGTGTCGATCTTGATCTTGTCGCCCTGATTTACAAAAAGCGGAACCATTACCTGTGCGCCTGTCTCTACAGTGGCGGGTTTTGTAGCACCTGTTGCGGTATCACCCTTTACACCCGGCTCTGTATCGCTGATCTCGAGCTCAACGAAGAGCGGCGGCTCAACTGCGAATACCTTGCCGTTGTGTGAGCAAACCTTGACCATTTCGTTTTCTTTAACGAACTTCAGTGCGTCACCGATGTCGTCCTTGGCAAGACCGATCTGCTCGTAGCTCTCAACGTCCATGAAATAGAAGAGATCGCCGTCTGCGTAAAGATACTGATAATCCTTGCGGTCGATGCGTGCCTGCGGGCATTTTTCTGTCGGGCGGAATGTTTTCTCCACAACGCCGCCGCTTATGATATTTTTAAGCTTTGTACGTACAAAAGCTGCGCCCTTTCCCGGTTTTACATGCTGGAATTCGATGATCTGGTATATGTTGCCCTCGAACTCGATGGTAACACCATTTCTGAAATCACCTGCTGAAATCATGAATGTATCCTCCTTAAAATAGTCGCCCCGGTCACAGGGCAATAGTTACAAAATTCTTTAACATGATACTATTATCATATGTAAAAGTCAAAGATTTTTTGTAACTATTCAGAACCAAGGTGATTTTTTAAAAAGACCCGTTGAATGCTTGCATTCACAAGGGGCTTTTTATATAAATTACTTTGGTGAGAACCAAACAGCGAGAAAATCTAAGATTTTCGAGCTTGGTTCTGAATAGTTACGATTATTTGAATTAAACATATGTCCGGTGTCGTGATCGGTAAAGTATTAATCTCTGGTCTCTATCTCGTGCAGCATATCAATGCGTCTCTGGTGTCTTTCTTCGCCTGAGAAATCTGTGTCCAGAAATGCGTCGACGATGGCTTTTGCAAGCTCAACACCTACTATACGGGCACCGAATGCGATGATGTTGGCGTTATTGTGAAGCCTTGTGAGTTTTGCGGTTGCGGGCTCGGAACATACGCAAGCGCGAACTCCTTTTACCTTGTTGGCGGCGATGGATATGCCGACGCCTGTTCCGCATATCAGGATACCTGCGTCTGCGGTGCCGTCAGTGACAGCGCGCCCCACACGTTCACCTGCTATGGGGTAATCATCACCCTCGGCAGCTGCGTCAGGTCCCAAGTTTATGATCTCATGTCCTTTGTCTTTTACATATTGGATGATCGCCGGTTTCAGATCCAGTCCGGCGTGATCATTGCCTATCGCTACCTTCATGTTGTGCCTCCTGATTTTAAGCTGTTTAGAACAGCGGTTTTTATATTGATGATTTTAGGTTTTTGTTAAAGGAGTATAACGGTCAGCCGAGGAACAGCCTGTCTTAGCGGCTTTCTTCAGTTTGTGCCGGTATGTCCACAGCACGGGCTGTTCGATGATACGCTTCAAATGTATCTGAATCTCTTCGTGGAAGCCGATTCGACCTACCAATATGGAGTATATGCCGGCTTTGTTGGCTCCCCATATGTCAGTGAAGATCTGATCACCTACGAACAGTGTGTCGACAGTGTCCGTACCCATCATCTCCATGGCCTTTTCATAACCTTTCACAGAGGGCTTGCTGGCCTTATAAATATACATTGTACCCGGCAGGCTGTCGGAGAAACTTTTGACACGGGGTTCCTTATTGTTGGACAAAAACAGAACTTTATAGCCCATGCCGGTGAGTTCTGCGATCTTTTGCGTACATCTGTCATCTGCAGGTTTGCCATGACACACCAAGGTGTTATCGATATCAAATATTATGCCTCTGAACCCCTGCTCATATAATGACTTGAAATCTATGGCATAGGTTGACGAAGCGCTTTCAGTTGGATATAATTTTTCAAACATGGGATATATTTTATACGAAATTTGTAAAATAGTCCACATATTTTTGAAGGAACAACAAAGAGGGGGTTACAGTTTACAGCCAAATAGGTAGGTGAGGCATGATCACATACATATACACTGATGTGAGATTGTGCTGACCGAGCAAGGGGTCATAGCCGTTCGGAGAGAATGA
This sequence comes from Lachnospiraceae bacterium, assembly GCA_024680835.1. Taxonomy (GTDB): domain Bacteria; phylum Bacillota; class Clostridia; order Lachnospirales; family Lachnospiraceae; genus RGIG6904. Next base: position 7,328 of record JAILBP010000001.1, read on the forward strand.
AGTAAGCACGTGCACTGTTATGTGCATGTGCGTGTTCCCCGCGACGACGGGAAGCACACACGAACAGCAGGGTGTATGTATGTGGTCGTGCCGGACTACATCATAAATAGGCAGTGAATAGTAACAAAGAGGGTACAGCTATGCAATTTGACATTATTATAAATGAAGCATCGAAGACCGGTGAAGGCGCGAGCCGCTATGACGAAGTGAGATGGATCCTTAGAGAGAATAAGATGCAGTACAGGGTGCACAGAACCCTGTATGCGGGACATGCCACCGTGATCGTACGGGAATTGTGTGCATCTTTCGATAAAACAGTGAACATTATAGTGGTGGGCGGCGACGGTACATTAAATGAGGTTGTGAACGGCATCACGGATTTTGAGAAGGTGAGAGTGGGGCTGATCCCAAACGGCTCGGCCAACGATTTTGCTGCCGGAGTTCACATTTCGTCG
>JAILBP010000047.1:0-8234 GCA_024680835.1 Lachnospiraceae bacterium
GGAAAGCGGCAATATGCGTACATAGCAGCGCCGCAATATAGATCAGAAGTGATGCCACGGTAAGAATTACCGCCTGCCATGCATAATGGCTGATCCTTCCGGTATCTTCATTATTAACCGCTATGCTTATGATCTTCCACAAATCATAATACGGTATCAGTACCAGTATCGCGCTTAGCGCTGCGATACATCTCCCCAGCGTGATCAGGTTCTTATGTCCTCCGGCATAATTCCTGATCAGCTTCATGTGATCGAATTTCTCTGTCTTTCCCAATTCTCTTTCCTCCTATGATCACTTTATATAATCCGCATACAAAAACTGCGTAAAGCAGCATCAACTAACCTGCAAAACTAAGAAATTCCCGGTTTCCCGGGATTTTCAACGTTACCTGTTAATATGCCTTTATGTTATACCGTATCCGATGCGGATAGCGCCGGAAAATCATTGATCCCGGCAGCGATTCAGACCGTTACCTCCCACATAACGCCCATATTTTCAAAGCCCTCCGGCGGCATACAACCGGCACAGGCAGATTTACCTGTGCCGCAACCCGTACAGCCGTCGCAGGAATGTCCGGCATTTCCGGAGGAAAAAACAACTCTTCTGATCATACCCGTCTGCTCAAGGAAATCAATATTCCTCTTTATCTCTTCCACGCCGGTATTCAACTCGAGTGCCAGCATTTCAACAGTTCTCGACTTTCCGTCTCTTAACAATTCCAAAAGTTTTTCCATATTTTATCACCATATGAGCAAGCCAACATAATATGCTATTCCCGCAAGCAAAAGAGCCACTGCGGTATAGTAGAGTGCGATCCTCGCTGTCCACTTGACGGAATGTGTTTCCTGGTACGTGGCAGCTAACGCTACAATACAAGGCATATTGAATGTCATGGCAAATATCAGCGCAAGGGCCTCAGGCTTTGAGATGTTTGCGATCAAAAGCTCATTGAGGTTTTCAGCCACTTCCGCACTCTGCATAGAGCCTACTGTGACGGTGCCTGCTCCGCTGTAAATCGTACTGAGAACGCCTAAAGCTCCTTCCTTTCCAAGGCTCGAGGCGATAAACGCCATGAAGGTCTGCCAGCCCATGCCAAAGAGCTTTGTAACGGGTTCGATAACGTGACCGACCTTATACAGTACGCTGGCTGTTATATCACCTGTTGAAGTGTAGGACAGCAGCCAGAATGCCATGGCCACGATCACAACCACCTTAAAGGATCTGAAAAATGTATCTTTTGTACGTCCGAATACATATCTGAAGAGTGCTCCCCACTTTGGTTTGTGATAGGGAGGAAGCTCCATGATCATACCAAGACGGTCTTCTTCTTTTACCAGAGAACGACCGAACAGCTTTGCTGTAAGCCACATATGAAGGATCATGACCAGTAAAATGACCGCTATGATAACAGGCACCCAAGCCCCAAAGAATATGGTGGAAAGCATGGGTATTACCGCCCACGCGGCTCCGCAGGGCACTGCCCAGGCCAGAGCAATGGTCAGCACCTTCTGTCCCCAGTTATCTATTACTCTGGTTCCGGCTGCGCCACCCATGGTACATCCGAAGCTGATAAGAAAAGGCATTACCGACTTTCCCTGAAGTCCGAATTTTGCCATGGTATTATCAAAAACATAAGATATTCGCGCCATGACACCGACCTCTTCCAGAAGACCGAACACCAGTGTCACGCCGAAGACAAAGCCCAGCATCTGTACTATGAAAGAGAGGGAACGGATCAGCACATCACACAGGATCGCAACTATAAATCCGGGGCATCCCACGTTTAGCAGCGCATCGCTTAAGGGATCCGGTATCATGCTGATAAGAGATCCGACTCCCATCAGAGGAAGAGCCGGTATGAAGGAAGCAATAAGCCCCAGCAGTACAGTCAGGACAACAACAGGTTTTCCCCATATACGATGGGTTATAATCCTGTCAAACCCGCCGAGAGAAACCTTCGTTTTCTTTTTGTTTACAGCATCTGAAAGGAGCTCATCTATCCAGGCGAATTTCCTTTCTCCTGTCTGCAATACGCCCTTATCCGTCTTTTTTAACTCTGCCTCAAAGGCTCTGAGCTCATCCCCGGAAAGCGCCGCCCTGATCTTTGCGATCACCGGAGCATCCCCTTCAACTGCTTTCGCCGCAAGCCACATACCGGAATACCCCGGGATGATCTCGCTGTTGATCAATGATCTTATGTTTCCAAAGCTTTCCAGCTCCTCGTAGCGGTTCTCAAGAAGTTCCGTATTGAGCACCGTTTTGTTTTTTACCGCTTGTTCAAGGGCCTTATAAAATCCGTCGTATGATCTTTTATCCGGCGCAGAAAAAGATATCACGGGTATTCCGAGCTTTTTTTCAAGGGATGCGGCATCCACTCTCTTACCCTGCTCGGCCGCAACATCGCTCATGTTGAGAAGCAAAAAACACGGCACTGTAATGCCCGCATAATCCGCCAGCATATAGAGACTTCTCTCAAGCTGCGAACTGTCCGCCAGAATACATACCACATCCGCTTTTCCGGACGCTATGTAGTCACGTGTGATGATCTCCTCGTCGGAGTTAGCAGAAAGACTGTATGTTCCCGGAAGATCTGCCACCAGATAATCCGTACCGTTATGAGAGAAAGTTCCCTCCTTTTTTTCTACCGTTTTGCCCGGCCAGTTTCCCACATGCTGTCTCATACCGGTGAGTGCGTTAAACAATGTGGATTTTCCCGAGTTAGGCTGTCCAAGCAGCGCTATCACGGTCTCTTTCTTTTCCGTCATGCCTTGCTGCCTCCTTCCACTTCTATAAGATCACATTCTTTTCTGTTTAGCGCGATCATGGTATCACGCGAATAAACCAGCAAAGGCCGGTTCTTTTCATTTTTTATGACCGTGACCGCACACCCCGGCGTAAGTCCTATGGATGTTATCCTGCTGATAAAACGCTGATCCCCGTTTACCGCAGCAATTATCCCATCCGCATCCTTTTGTAGTTCCGATAACTTTTTCATTAATTCTAAATGCCTCCCTTGCAGCTGTTTCATTTCCGATCTTCTTTGAATGAGATCATGGTGTAGCCCGCCCGAGCCGTAAGGCTGATAAGGTCGCTCTCCTGTTCCTCATGTTTTGAGAGCAGAGTCAGTTTTTTCTGACCGACATCCGCAACAGCCCATCTTCCTTCCGTTTGATTAAATGTATTCTCTATGCGGCGAGCGCAGTTTGAGCAGTGCATGCCGTCAACACTCAATATATATCTGTATGGATAATGGGCTTTGTTTCTGTCTTTGACCTTTACCTTTTTGGCCGCAGGCTCCTTTGTTCCGCAACACGACGATCCGAAACGTATCCTCTTCACAGTCCCGTATACCGCTATTGCGATGATCACCATCAGTATTATTACGCTAATAACGTTCTGATCATTCATTATCTATGCCTCTTTCTTAAGTCTTGTATGACTCCGTATTGCCTGTTCCGCTCCAAAAAACCACTGCTACTTTGCTCATGTTAAATTCCTCCGACATATCACCCTCCCGTTATGACTATTGGCCGTTTTGGGTTAGTTTTAGCTAACTATATCTCAAATATTAACTCCGCGCAAACCGCGGAGTTAACAGCTTTATCATATCATTACAATTCATGTTTCGGATACTCTGACCGGCCGCAGTTCGATTTTTCAGTTACCCACAGCTAACTAAATTACTATATTTCAATCTGCTTGTCAATAGTTTTATGATCATTCCCTGTTTTTCAGTACCTCAGCCGGTGTGATCTTATTAAGTTTTCCTGTGAGTATCATGCTGATCAGGCTATAGCACAACAGTATTCCAGCAAACAGTATCACATAGTAATACCATTTGAATTCCAGGTGCACAGTACATGCAACATTGGGTACGAAAACCGGGAATATGGCATCCATCAGTTTTTTGGCAACCGGAATACTGATGAGCGCGCCTATGATCACCACCGTCCTGTTGCCGTCCAGATACAGTTTTCTGACATCTCTGGTATTATAACCGAATATCTTTACCAGCGAAATTCCAAATCCTGCCCTGTCTATCATGACCGCCGTCATAAGATACATCACTATGCAGAAAATGACCGCTGACATGCTCAAAAGCATTGTAAACATAGGTCTCATAAGATCAAGGAATATATCCGACGACCTGTCCACATCCGCCTTGGTGGTGGTGGAATACAATCTGCCGGGTTCTATGTCCAGTTCATGATCACTCATTACCACATTGTAATGATCATCATCCTCTCCGAAAAGCTCCCTCATACTGTCTATATCCATAAAAACGGTAAGTCCCACAGAGTAAGGCACAATATCCTCTATCATAAAAGCGTAATCCATATCATTGGCATTATCGGATAGTACAAGCTTGTCTCCCTTTTTTAATCCATATCGCAATGTCACCGCATCCGACGCCACTATCTTATTTTTTCCTTTTACCGGTTTTGCATCTATATACGGATTATCATCATCAATTCCCATAACTGTTATGTCTAACGTATAGCCGAATTTTTCTTTTTTAAGCGTCTGAACGAAGGCTGCCTCCCCACCTTCGGGCACCTCTTCCGTGGGATATTTGTAGCTGTACATATACTCATATCTTGTATCCTCGCTGGAAAGCCTTCCCACGCTTTCGCACAGAACGTAGCAGTCCATTCCCATCATAAATATCAGCAGCGATATCATCATCCCGGCCACAATGGTAAGAGCTGTTCTTCTCTCGCGAAGCATCTGCCTTATCCTGAACTTTCTCATAAAGGGCATGTTTCCCAACTGTACATCCTTGCCCTTAGTAACCTTCTGTTCATTTCTGATGAGCGAAAGAGCCGTCCTTGAAAGGCTCTTGTTTATGACGAGATAATTTACGATAAAGGATACAACAGGCGGCATCGCCACTGCGTATATGATAAGATACGGCGGTACGACTCTGCCAAACCAAGGCAGAGAATAGTATTCATATGAATCCGACATCTGCCAGCTGCTGCCCATTCCGCTCAAGCCCACTAGTGCCCCTGTGATGCCGCCCAGAAAAGATATCACCGTCGGCAAAGTGATGTAATGAACCATGAGATCTCTCTTCTTGACGCCGAGGGCATAAAGAGCTCCTATCACGCTGCTCTCATTGTTTATCTGATGTATAACGAACACGGAGAGCACATAAGTGAACAGGATGATGACTATGATACCCGCCACTATGCCTACCGTCTTGTTGATCTCAATATCTCCGGAAGCTCCTCCTATCCTTAAGTTATCCTCTTTTGACATAAATTCCATTATGTTGTCCGGATCTTCCGTGAACAACTCGTCCATCATCTCGTCCGACTTTTCTTTAAGCTCCTTTACGCCATCCCTTAACTCCTCTGCGCCATCACAAAGGTCTGTGGCTCCCTTATCAATATCTGCGCTGCCATCACGGGCTTCTCCTATGCCTTTTCTCAGTTCATCCGATCCATTTCTCAATTCATCTGTACCAACAGCAAGTCCCATACCTCGCATAGCAGTGTCAAGAGCCGAGACCCCGTCATATAAACTGTCGCTTCCGTCATACAGTTTATCCATGCCGTCCCTTAGTTCGGCAGTGCCATCCTTAAGTTCGACGGTACCGTCATACAGCTCGTCCACACCTTCCACCAGATCGTTGATACCGTCTGTGATCTCATCCTTTTTCCCGTAAGTGTCTTTTAAGATCTCCTGATAATACGGATCATCCACTCTCTTATAATCAAAATCAAAATCCTTGATCATCTGCTTGAGCTCATCCGCACTCATAGCATCATTCAATACAAAAGCATAGGTGATCTCTTCCGTTCCCACAGTATTTTTCGCCCTGATCCTGTCGTATTCCTCATCTGTAACGAAGGCGACACCGAATGTACTGCTGTCCACCGCAGTGTCGGAAAGTTTCTTATAGGGAGCATCATAATCCACCGTACTTCCAATACCTGTTACAAGATAGTCCTCAGTCCCTATCTTCACGAAATCTCCTACGCTTATGCCGTGCACGTCACAATATCTCTTTTCCAGCACAACCTCATTGGCTGCTTTCGCAAGACGCGGATCAGTCCCATAGCTTTCGATCTTATTATTTTCCCCGTACTTATCCAGGACTATCAGGTCGATCTTCTCCCTGTTCTTGAATATCCTCAATACCGAGCCGTCATCCATGTGGATATCATAAGAAAAATGCTCCTCAATGGTCACTCCCTTACTCTCGATCTCCTCTATCTGATCATCCTCCAGAGGATAAAATACTGTTAACTGACCGTCTTCCAGATTGCTCTCCGCCTGATTATGTTCCGTACCAACGATAATCGTCTCTGCAGCATCCACCAATGCTATCACTATATACATGCACAGAGCGATCATCACAAAAAGTGATGTATATCTGAACAGATTAGCCTTTATTTCCCTTGGCAGTCTTTTCCTCAATACTCGTTTCATTACAGATCCTCCAATTCAGCAGCCGGTATTCTCTTCTCGTTCAGGTACTCGGTTTTGACCAGTCCGTCTTTTAGGAAGATCACCTTGTGGACCATGTTCTTGATGGAGTTATTATGCGTGACTATGAGCATAGTGGTCCCGTAACGGGCATTTATCTGCTCCAGGAGGATCAGGATATCTCTCGAAGTATTCGAATCCAGCGCACCTGTCGGCTCATCGCACAGCAAAAGCTTGGGATTTTTGATGAGAGCCCTTGCGATGGCGCATCTCTGCTGTTGTCCACCGGACAGCTGCGACGGGAATTTGTTCTGATGCTCCGTCAGCCCCAGTATATCCAGTAGTTCGTTCATATCCAGCGGATCTTTTGTAAGATATTCACATACCTCGATATTCTCCCTTACCGTGAGATTCGGAACCAGATTATAGAACTGGAATATAAATCCCAGATTGTCTCTTCTGTAATCCGAGAGAGCATCCCCTTTCATCCCGAAAACCTCGGTTCCTTCCACCCTGATGGAACCGGAATCCATTACATCAAGACCTCCTATGCAGTTTAAGAGCGTGGATTTTCCCGATCCTGATGTGCCCTGTATAACACACATCTGCCCTTTCTCAACCCCGGTATTAACACCCTTTAACACCTGGACATAACTTCCGTCCTGTCCGTAACTCTTCTTCACGTTTTTGATCTCCAGATACATGTTTTTCTCTCCTTGCTGTGAAAATTTTTGCATTTTAATATACGTTTATCGAAAACCCTTTGGAGCAGGGGTTCGCCGCATTTACATAACAATGTTATGTAAATGTTATTTTTTTACCGTTCCGAAACGGAACGGCAGAAATTTACTCTTTGACCATTACAAGGTCAACCCAGCCTTTTATCAGATAATTCAATATCGGTCTCATCCTCCTCTTTGCTTCGTCCTTGTCCTGAATATGTTTTATGACATTGATGAAGGCATCGATGGTCTGATGTGACATCCAGTGTGCCATATACTCATCACAGGTATATCCCTTCATGGCTGATATCATCATTGGCAGCGACTTCTCCAGCAAATCCACGAACTCATCCACGCAGTTCTCATAAACAGTATTTTCAGAGGAACTTAAGAGCAGGATAAAACTGTCCCGGTAACTGTATATATATTCGATAAACATATCGCTCTCATCGGAATGATCCATTTCTATATCATCCGTCGTTTCCAGCCCGGTCATACTCTCTCTGTCCTGTCTGAAATGTTCCGCCAGAAGCTTCTTCAATCCCATGAGCGGACCGTCGACTATCTCGGCAAACAGCTCCTCCTTGTTCTTAAAAAAGAAATACAGGGCACCCGTAGTGACTCCCGCCTGAGAGCATATATTCCGCAGGGACGCTTTGTTGTATCCCTTTTCCAGGAATTCACTCTTTGCCGCTTCTATCAGAAGCTCTCTCTTTTTGTATTCCACATCCTGTTTCATAAAATCACCTAAAAAAGATAACATTGTTACGTAACGGTGTTATCTTAGCATTGGATGCTTGTTCTGTCAACACCTTTTTTTAGAATTAATTAAAAAGACCTGTAACCGGTGTAAACCGGCTACAGGTCTCCCTGTTACCGTATTTTTAGCGTCTGAATTCATCCTCCTCATCTATATGTTCTATAGTTCCCACTGTCCCATGTATATATCTGTATCGCAGATACATGAAATTTTTTACCTTATTGGCGCTGCGCCTGTAATCCTTTATGTCTCTGTTCAGACCGAAATACCTTGCATATTCCTTTAACATGGCATCTGAATATTTTTCTTTCATCTC
>JAILBP010000123.1:0-7415 GCA_024680835.1 Lachnospiraceae bacterium
ATCTGTGAAAGATAGGAAATATCAAATATACCGTGATGAGTCGCGCCATCAGGTCCCACCAGTCCGGCTCTGTCCAGCAGAAATACAACATGCCTGTTTGTCAATGCAACATCATGTAATATCTGGTCGAAAGCTCTCTGCATAAAGCTGGAATAAATTGCCACCACCGGCAGCATACCGCCGCTGCTCATGCCTGCCGCAAAGGTCACCGCATGTGGTTCAGCTATGCCCACATCAAAGAATCTTTCCGGAAAACGCTTATGAAAACGCCTTAATCCCGTACCGTCCTCCATGGCAGCGGTTATAGCGCAGATCTTCGGGTTTTCAGCGGCAAGCTCGCACAAAACCTTCGATACAATATCCGAATATTCAGGTTTTGTCTTCTCCTTTAAGGGTTTTCCCGTTTCGATATCAAATGGCGATACACCATGGAATCTGCGGGGATGTCTTCTGGCCGGCTCGTATCCGGCACCTTTTTCCGTGATAACATGTATCAGCACGGCACCGTTGTAGTTTTTGGCCTCCTTCAGGGCTTTTTTCATCGCATGGATATCATGACCGTTGACCGGACCGATATATACGATACCAAGTTCCTCAAAAAACATTCCCGGAACGAAGAGAGATTTTATGGTGCTCTTGGTCCGGCTTATACGATTTACCAGTTTTTCTCCGCCCGGAAGGCTGGAAAGTGAGGACTTGACCTCATTTTTCAGTTCCTGATATCCGGTAGTGGTACGTATCCCCGCAAGATAACTGCTCATACCTCCCACATTCTCGGAGATGGACATATTATTATCATTTAATACTATTATAAAATTCTTTTCGAGTTTAGAAGCATTATTCAAAGCTTCATAAGCCATACCGCCGGAGAGTGAACCGTCTCCTATCACAGCTGTGACATAGTAATCTTCTCCCGCTATATCTCTGGCCGCCACCAACCCTAAGCCTGCGGAAATGGATGTTGTACTGTGTCCCGTATCAAAAGCATCGTAAACGCTCTCCGATGTTTTCGGGAACCCCGACATACCGCCGGATTCTCTCAATGAATCGAAATCTTTTCGTCTTCCGGTCAGAATCTTATGAGTATAAGACTGATGACCGACATCATATATTATCTTATCTTCCGGCAGATCAAAGGTTGACAGCAATGCCACCGTCAGCTCCACGGCACCCAAATTGGATGCCAGATGTCCGCCGTGCTCGGATGTTTTCTGTATTAAAAAATCACGGATTTCAGAACACAGAGCCGGGTAGTCCTCCGGCGCCACTTTTCTGAAATCCTCATATGTATCAATATTTTCCAGTATCATGATCTATTTTTTGCGTCCTTTTAAGCTTTGTAAAACACTGTACAGCCCCTCGGAATACTGTTTGTCATAGCTGCTCAAAATAGAGCCCGCCCTCTCAAAGAGCTGGTCTACTCTCTGTTTTGAGCTTTCCACTCCGGCAAGCGCAACATAGGTGGCCTTTTCCTTTTTGCGGTCACTGCCCACCGGCTTTCCTGTCTCGTCGAAATTTCCTTCGATATCCAACAGATCATCCTGTATCTGGAAGCCCAGACCTATGCACTCACCAAGCTCCTCCATCTGGGCTATATCAGCCTCGGAAGCTCCCGCCAGAGTCGCACCGATCATAAGAGGCGCCTCCATGAGAGCCGCGGTTTTTTTCTTGTAGATGAATTTTATGGTGTCGAGATCCACCTCATGGCATTCGCTCTCCACATCCACCGTCTGTCCGCCCAGCATTCCGGTGCCGCCGGACTTGGTACTCAATATGCACAGAGCATCCTTGACCCAGCGCCATCTGTTGTCATTGTCTCCTATGCAGTCAAAGGCTTTAAGCGCAGTTTCGAAAGCCAGATTCAAAAGACCGTCACCTGCCAGAATAGCCTCTGCTTCTCCGAACATCTTATGTGCAGCAAGCCTTCCTCTCCTGTAGTCGTCATCATCCAGTGCAGGGAGATCGTCATGGCACAATGAGTATGTGTGTATCATCTCGAGGGCTGCCATGAAAGGTCCAACCAAAGCCTCATCGAAATTGCCTTTACTGAACATAATATAACTGTAATACATGAGCAAAGGTCTGATACGCTTTCCACCGGCCAGCATGATGTAATTCTCTGCCTCATACAGGCTTTTCTCGAAGCCTGTCTCTTCTTTCAGATACGAGGTAATGATGCCCTCAATCTTATCAATGTCAATCGTCATAAAAACCTCACCCTTCCATCCCCGCACAAAACCAAACCTTTATCCCCGGGTTCTGTCAGGATTCTCCATTCTCCATAAAGTCCTTCAGTTCACCGTCCTCAGTGATAAGAGATACCTTTCCCTTCACATCGGACAACTTATCCTTTAATATCTTCACGGCTCTGACACCGTTTTTGTACTCCGTAAAAGCATCTTCAAGCTCGATATCCGTTCTCTCAAGCTCTTTTGCCGTCTTTTCTATCTCGCTGAAAAGAGTAGAAACGGACATTTCTTCAAAGTTTTTTTCTTCCATGTTGATCAATCCTCTGTAGATATACTGCCAAAAGGCGTTTCCGCAGGCCAAACCTCTTCAACCCTCGTCTTCACCACACCGTCGTGCATCATGAGTGTCAGTTTGTCAGACTTACTGACATCCGTGATATTCTCCAATCTGGAACCATCATCTTTGGTAACCAGCGCAAAACCACCTGTGATCTTTTTAAGAGGGGCATTTGCATTTATAACCTCTGCCAGGCGTAAAAGCTTTTCCTCATCCCTTTCGATCCTGAGATCCATCTTGTGAATGAAGCCGGCCAACAGTCTTTTCAGCCTTTCCTCACGTGATGTGATCATCTTCTCCATACTGTGATCCATACTCTGACGCATAGCATCGATCTTACTGGCCATGAGGGAAAGTTTTCTCGCGGGACTTCCGTTTTCGAGACGCAATGCAAGATTATCGCACCTTCGCTCACTTGTCGACAGCCTTGATACCATCAGATTATTCATGGTCTTCAGACGATCTGCCAAAGCCCTCCTGTATGTATAAAGATCAAATACCGCTATCTCTGCAGCAGCTGACGGGGTTGCAGCACGAAGATCTGCCACAAAATCCGATATGGAAAAATCAACCTCATGGCCGACTGCAGATATTACAGGTGTCTCGCAGTTATATATCGCCATAGCGACAGAAGGTTCATTAAAAGCCCAGAGATCCTCGTTGGAACCTCCACCCCTGCCTATGATAATAGTGTCTACCCCTATCATATCAAGAGTCTGCAAACCCTCTATCAGAGTTGGAGCCGCACCGTCTCCCTGAACCACTGCAGGGTAAACAAAGATCTCTACTCCCGGATTTCTCCTGTGAGTGACATTTATGATATCACGAACAGCGGCTCCCGTAGCTGCTGTTATCACCCCAAGCCTTTTGATAAATTTGGGAATCGTCTTTTTGTGTGCAGGATCAAAGTATCCCTCTGCTTCAAGCCTTTTCTTCAGCTCCTGAAAACGCTCGAAAAGCTCACCTGCTCCCGCCTTTTTGATACCTGTGACATAGAGCTGGTATTTGCCGTAAGGTTCATATACAGAGATCTTGCCATAGGCCTCAACCTTGTCGCCGTCCTTCATGTCAAAGTCGATCCTGTCCCTGGAGCTCTTCCATATGACGGCCGGTATTATGCCACTGTCATCCTTGAGGTTGAAATAAATGTGTCCCGTCTGGTGTCTCGCCCCGTTCTTACATCCGGAGATCTCTCCTGTGACGGTAACCCTCTCCAGCAGAAAATCCTGATCGAACATCCTCTTAATGTATGAATTGATCTCTCCGACGGTATATTTTCTCCCCGTGGAATTTCCTGTGTTTTCGGAAAAATCGGACATATCTTAATCCCTTTTTCTGCTGATCCGTCCCAGTACACCGTTTACAAAGGAAGGTGACGAATCTCCTCCGAATTCCCTGGCGATCTCAACAGCCTCGTTGATGGCAACTCCCTCCGGGATGTTATCATCAAAGGTGGTCTCATAGACAGCCAGTCTTATGATGGCAAGGTCAACCTTGGCCATTCGCTCTCTCTTCCAGTCTGTCGCATTCTGGTCTATGATCTCATCAATCTCACTCAGATGCTCCGTCAGATCCTGAAGGCGTGTAAAAATTTCCTGTCTCACGTCCTCCGGCAGCACATCCATGGAATCTTCATCGGTGATATGTTTACCGCCTAACAGCTCAAAAGCCTTAAGGCCTTCCTGCTCATCAAAAAAGCCCATCAGAAATACGCCTTTGAAGAGTTCGCATCTCTTGTCATGTTGTGTCATGCCCATAATCTACTCCACATCCACCGATGCAATACGAACATTTACACCGGTAACTTCAAGACCTGTCATAGTCTCTATAGCAGACTTGATCCTCTCCTGTACATCCGCATAAACCTTCGGTATCTGGTATCCGTATGCAATATTGATGGCCGCCTCTACCTCTACCTTATTCTCATCAGCATTGATCCTGATGCCCTTTGAGAGCTTTTTCTCACCGATCTTTGCAACGGTCTCATTGGTGATGTTACCGGCCAGAGAAGTAACTCCCTCAGCCTCTGTGGCTGCAAGTCCGGCTATGATAGCCACTACCTCGTCTGCCATCCTGACCTCACCGTTCTCATCCTCTCTGATCTTCAGTACCTTTCTGTCATCTGCCATTTCATCTTACCTCCCTGGTATTTTGTTTCATGAACCTTTAATATACTACATTTTTGGTCTTTTGTCCATTATTCTGTTCATGCTTTTGACTTCTGAACCATAAAATATATTCTGGATGCAAAATCCCTGAAAAATCTCACTTCATCCGAATAACCCGTACCTGAGAAAGCAGGTTTTAAGGAGACTCCGCCGTACATCAGCGCATCGCCGTAGCTTTCGTATGCTTCCTCCTCACCGTCCATCTTCACGAATTTTGCGATGATGTTGTGTGCAAGGCCCCCTTGTTTGATATGGACAGGTGCCACAGTATTTACCAGATCGCCGAATTCCATCACGTTGATCTTAAGCTTCCGGTTTTTGAAGCTGTATTTTGCCTCGGGATCCAGTCCCCTTGGATAATATGAGGCATACTGTGTATTAGGGGATACAAGCTTTTGCATTATGAAGCCCACAGCCCTTTTCTTATCGCCTGACACACATGTCCACTCGGTGAGATCGCCGAAGCTTTTTCCCAAGACTTCATCTGTGGCGCCTGCGACCCTGCCCCTGATAAAAGTACCGAACTGCAGGACATCACGCCATTTTTTGTACAATTCGATCTGAGCCCTGATGGCAGTCAGATCCTCTGAGCCCATGTCACATAGATTGCACTCGTAACCCAAAACACCGAATGCGGCAACATTAAACCTTGTCTCTATGGAAGTGTCCCTGAGAGTCTGGTGGTTTGGACAGCTGCTCACATGGGCAGATACCGTACTCATGGGATAACCGTAACTGTACCCTGTCTGTATCTTTGACCTGCACAGGGCATCCGTATCATCCGACGCCCATATCTGCGGAAAATAACAGAGTATCCCGGCATCAAACCGGTTTCCTCCGGCTGCGCATCCCTCAAAGAGTATGTGCGGAAACCGTTTTATCAGCTCTCCCATAACACGGTAAAGTCCCAGAACATATCTGTGAAATACTTCCCCCTGATGTTCTGCAGGCATTCCCTGTGAAAACACATCCGTGAAGGTGCGGTTCATATCCCATTTCACGTAACTGATATCAGCGGAAGAAAAAACCGTTGTCATGGAATCTATTATGTAATCCTGAACTTCCTCTTTGGTCAGATCCAGGATCCTCTGATTGCGTCCCTCGCTGTGGTCTTTTCCCGGAATTTCAAGGGTGAGATCCGGATGTGCCTGATAAAACAGCGAGTCCACATTTGTCATCTCCGGCTCGACCCAGATTCCGAAATCAAGTCCCAATGCCTTTATCTTATCGCATAAGCCTTTCAATCCGCCAGGCAGCTTGTCTTTATTGACAAACCAGTCACCAAGACTTGAAGTGTCGTCATTTCTGTGGCCAAACCAGCCGTCATCCATGACGAATAGTTCTATTCCCACATCCTTTGCGGCTTTTGCCAGCGATAACAGCTTTCTCTCACTGATGTTGAAATAATTGGCTTCCCAGCTGTTGATGAGAACAGGTCTTATACGGTCTTTCCATTCGCCTCTTACAATATGACGCCTTATGAACTCATGCATATTACGGCTCATACCGTTAAAGCCGTTATGTGAGTATGTAAAGAATGCCTCCGGCGACTCAAAACTCTCTCCCGGCGCCAGCTTCCATGAGAAACCGGCAGGGTTGATACCGTTCACAAACCGTGTTTTCCCATAGGGGGAAACCTCAGCTGCCTCAAAATGATTACCACTGTATATCAGATTGAAACCGTAACAGTCGCCCTTATCCTCATCTGTGGTACTGCCGGACAGCATCACAAATGGATTCGCCCTTGACGAGCTTGTGCCTGTAAATGAACTGTTGATAAACTTTCCCCGCTTTAGGGATATGTCCTCACGCTTCATCTCCCTGGCCCATGCGCCGGTGAAGGTAGTCATCACCAGATCGTCCCTGTTAAAGTCGATCTGCATTGACATGAGACGCTCGATATCCACAGTCTCACCGCTGTCATTCGTCAGGACACTGCGCCTTGTGATAACATCCGTATCATAGAACACATCATAATAAAGCTTTAATACCAATCCATAGAACTTGTCTGTATATATCACAACCAATTCAACCGGATCGTAGCCCGTTACAGTCTTTTCAGTCTTTTCAGCCTTTTCAGCCTCTTCACCAGTTTCAGCCTGTTCACGCGTAACGGTTTTCGAATTATCATTGCCCTCAGCAGTACGCGATAAGGCCACATCAGTTTTCTCCCCGATGCCCGCCATATATGCTCCGGGTAAAGCTTTTAAGGCTGTCTTCCTTGAGTTTATGACATAATCCGAATATACAAAATCGCAGGTGCGTCCGCCGTCGTGATGTATTATCTCCACAAAGGGCTCCCTGATATCGCCCTTGCCGTAGGAGCTGAACTCAAGCCGCATATCCTCCAGGGAATACTGCATGTGCTCTTTATCATAAACATTGGTATTTCCGGGCACAAATGCATGTTTTTCCACCAGTATATCCGCATCGGAAGCTCCTTCGATCCTGATGCGTCTGCCATAATAGATATGCTCGGGCTGGCCTGTAGGTAAAATCTTAAAAGCATAGGTGGTATTAGCCGTATCCAGTACAAAAAGTCCGTCAAGATATCTTATCATGCTGCCGCCTTTCCCCTCAACCGTTGTGTCTGCTCTCAAGCTCTTTGTTGATCTCCTCCATCTTCTCTTCCGTCAGGATAAATCTCTTGTAGAAGATGAACAGAGCTATGAACATTCCTGCTATGGGCAGCACCGTCATGGTCATACGGAGTCCGGTGAG
>JAILBP010000160.1:0-7473 GCA_024680835.1 Lachnospiraceae bacterium
TTGAAGTAAGTATTCTCATTGGCGGGATCATCCACGTGGATGTGCAGCTCGCCCTTGCTATCCAGCTGATCCGTTACATCTTCAACAAGATTTTTATAAGAAAAGATCATTATCTGAAAACTCTCCGTGTAGACGTCTTACACATAAAATACGCACGAGAAGTCAAAAAAGTTTTTCGATTATAAAAAAAATTGTAATTATTCAGAGCCAATCTCGAAAATCTGCGGTTTTCGAGCTGTTTAGGCAGATAACAAGCCAGGCAGGTTCCAAACAGACACGAAAATACCGGGGCCAACAAGCCAAAACGAAACTTTTGACTTTTAACCCCGGTATCATTACATTTTACGAAGCTCTGAAAATGCCAGCGGAACAGCCAGAAGGAAGGCCAACGCATCCGCAGCTGCCTGCGCAAATTCAACACCCGTAAGACCAAAGAGTGCCGGCAGCAGCAGGATCATGGGCACGAAAAATATTCCGCTTCTGGCCGAGGCCGAGATCGAAGCTTTTAACCCCAGGCCGCTGGACTGCAGCATCATATTTGTCATCACGGTAAATGCCAGTAACGGCATAGTCAGACACTGCGCTCTCAACGCAACATATCCCGTCGCGATCACCGCCTCATCATCTCTGAATACGGCTATAAGCTCCGGCGCAAATGCAAAAGATAAAACAGACAGAACCAGCAGAAAAGCCGTTCCGTATTTCACGCAAAAGAAAAATCCCTCTTTTACCCGTTTCTTCAATCCCGCCCCGAAATTGTAAGAGCAGACCGGCTGGAATCCCTGGCCGAAGCCTATCATGGCAGATCCCATCATCATGAGCACCCTGGTAGCAACCGACATTCCTGCAACCGCTGCGTCTCCACCGTACTTCGTGGCAGCATGATTAAGCATCAGTGTGGCAGTCGCCGCAAGCCCCTGTCTGAAAAGAGACGGCAGACCGCCATTCAGGATCTCCAGCATATAATGAGTGTTGATCCTGAGGTTTTTAAGATCAAGCCTTATGTTTTCTCCCTGGGAGCTGCCTATATCCAGCACAAAGAAGCTCACCATCTGTCCTGCCACGGTGGCGATGGCCGCACCCTTTGTCCCCATTTCCAACACCAGTATCAGCAGCGGATCCAGCAGCACATTCACGACCGCACCGCACATAAGTCCAGCCATGGAATACATGGCGCTACCCTGAAACCTGAGCTGATTGTTAAGTACGAACTGCCCCATCATAAATGGTGCGCCCATCAAGATGATCCTCATGTACGACATTGTGTCCGCCATGGTGGTATCGGATGCGCCGATAGCATACGCCAACGGCTCAGCGAAAACATTACCGACCGCAGCGCATATCACTCCCGCAACCAGTGATGTGATAAATCCGGTGATCGCCATCTCATTGGCCTCGCGGGTGTTTCCCGCTCCCAGCATGCGAGACAAAAACGTACCGCTGCCCTGTCCAAAGAAAAACCCGAAAGCCTGTATCATGGCCATGACCGGAAACACCAGTCCCACTGCCGCAGTGGCCTGTGTTGATATCTTTCCCACAAAGAAAGTGTCAGCCATGTTATAGAACCCCGTCACCAGCATGCTGATGATAGTGGGTATCGCCAGTGTTATTATAAGTTTCGGGACCGGCGTCTGCGTAAGCCGCTCCCTCTTGCTGATAGTTTTTTCGTTATTTTTGTCTTTTCTCATAGAGCACTTCCAAATCAACCTCAAAACATCCGGTCTGTGCTATTTCCGAAAAAATCGTGCAAACTCCTCCGGCGGAACAGGTTTCGAGAAATAATACCCCTGTATGATATCGCAACCCGCCTGTTTTAAAAGGTCGTACTGCTCCCGTGTCTCAACACCTTCCGCAATGACCGGAACTTCCAGGAATTTAGCGATATCCAGCATCAGCTCCACCATCCTGAAATCCTTTTTATTTTCGGTGATATTCCTTATGAACTGCATGTCAAGCTTTAACGCGTCTATGGGCATGCTGGCCAGCATATTCAGCGAAGAATAACCGGATCCGAAATCATCCATCTCGATCTTGAAGCCTTTGGTTCGAAGCTGCTTTACGGTATCTATTATGCGGCTTGAATCGCTGGTGTAGGCAGACTCCGTGATCTCCAAAAGATATTCATTCGGTGAAAGCTCGTTTTTTTTCATGACATTGTCTAACATCTGCTCGAGATCCGGATCGTAAATATCAACTCTTGACACATTCACCGACACCGGAACCGTGACACCGAAGTTTTCCTTCCATTCCCTGATCTGAGAAGCAGCCTCGTTCCAAACATAATGATCCAGCTTATGCACAAGCCCGCTCCCCTCGAACAGCGGGATGAAAACCCCCGGGCTTATCATGCCGAGATCCGGATGGATCCATCTGATCAGAGCCTCGGCGCTGGATAACACCGGCTCATTTCCCTTTATATTATATTTGGGCTGGTAAAAAACACGGAACTGTTTTTCACGCAGCGCCTTTTCCATCTCACCTATCAGCCTCTCGGAAAACAGCTCGCTCTCGTGAGCGGAGACATCGTAAAACACAACCGAGGTAGAGTAGACATTGCGCTGTTTGTGGCACACTGAAGCGGCATGATCGAAACGCTGCTCCATCTCCATCTTTTTATCCACATTTTCATATACACCGATACGCAGATTCATGCGCTGTATGTCAGGCTCTGTGGCAAAAATCCCGGAGAACGCAGCTGCCTGCGCATCGTAATCACTCCGGTGGGGAACATAACAATAGAACGTATCAGATCCGCTCCTGCAGGCGATACCTCCGTTCTCAGTCATGAGGCCGGCGATACCCGCCGCCATCTTCCTCAGAACTTCGTCTCCGTAATCCCTGCCGTACAGCTCATTGACAACATGAAAACGGTTAATGTCGATGACGACTGCGTCCATGTCGTTGTCCGGATAATATCTGTCGTATCTCTCTGCATATCTCAAAAAATAATCTTTTGTATAAAGCCCCGTCAGATCATCGGTCTCCGTCTCGTGGATGATGATGTTATCCTCCGCGAGCTCTATGGTGCGACGCACTCTGGCCAGGATCACATCCGGAAGCTCATAGGGTTTTGAAATGAAGTCCGCCGCTCCCAGATTCAATGTTTCTACCTCGGCGGTCTTTTCTGATGTCAGCACTATGACCGGAATGCGCTTAAGTGTCGGATCCGCGGGGATCTGTTTAAGCACCTCATACCCGTCCATCTCAGGCATCAAAAGATCCAGCAATATCAAAGATAAAGTGCTCTCGTTCTCATGTATGATCCGCATCGCCTCCACACCGTTTTTCGCAAACAGGACTTCATGCTCCTGCCCTATGATATTACCGAGTATGGAACGGTTTATCTCCTCATCGTCCACTATCAAAACTTTTCTGCGAATCTTATTCATCTCATGCCTCCTGAACGATCAACCGGGTTTTGCGTCAAAGCTTCCACCACAACAGCCTTAACGCACACACAACATATTAGCACACGAACCCCATAAACGCAAGGCTGTCACGATAAATGAAAATGTCACCGCAACACCGGAATCACACCAATAGCTGCACCAGGAAAACACAGGCACAGGATATTATGGCTACCACCGTAAGCGACCGGCCCTTCATGGCGCAGACGATAGCTGCCACGAAGCCGACTGCCGCTGACAGCGGGTTATTGGTAGCGTAAAAGATGGCCGGAACCGTCATGGCCGACAGCACCGTATACGGGATGTAGTACAGAAAGCTTTTGATCCGTTTATTCTGCACCTTTTTTGTGATAAGGGCAAAGGGTATCGCCCGCACAAGATATGTTATACCTGCCATCAACAGCAAATATGGAAAAAATAATGCGTTACTCATCTCTGTTTATTCCTCTTTCAAATACAGTATTTTTCTCAATTCAACATTCGGTGTACCGAATATCTCCCGCATTTCAAAATACTGTACTATACTGTAAATCAACACAAGCGCAGCTACTCATCGATCACTTCTTTATCAGCTACTTATTTATCGATCACTTCCTCACCAACCGCTTCTTTATCAGCCGTTTCGCTGACCGGGAAAAATACCGCACCCACAACGGCCGCCACGATCGCACAGATGCTGACTGCGAAACCGGAGGGAATTTCTTTAAGATAAGGAGCGTAATAGAACAGACAACTCAGAGCTATGGCCGCAAAGACCACGTACATCACAGCCCTCGCCTTCTTCATCTCCGGCACCACGATTGCCACGAACATGCCATACAGCGCCACTCCCATGGCCGACAGAAGTTTCTCCGGCAAAATATTGCCGAACACAGCGCCTGCAAAGGTTCCGAAAGTCCAGCCGATCCATGGTATGGTAGCAAGCCCCGAAAAAAACGCCGTATTTATAACATCTTCTCTCACGGCCACTGCAAAGATCTCATCCGTCATAAAAAATCCCAAGAGCCACCTCTTGATGCCGCAGAATCTTTCCGACGCTTTCTGCCCCGCAGATATACTCATAAATGAATAACGTATGTTTATGGTGAGCTGTGAGACGATCATCTCCACAAAATGTCCGGGGGAGAGCATGGTCTTGATACCTGCAAACTGTCCCGCCGATGTAACCGTCAGAAATGAAATGAGTGTCGCCTGCCACCAGGTAAATCCCATGGTTATGGCTATTATGCCAAATGTAAAACTCACGCTAAGATATCCCAAGCCTATGGGAATACCTGCCGTGACGCCGCGCAGGTATTCTTTTTTTATATCTTTATCCATTTAAAACTCCGATTTGTAACTCATTCATAACCAAGTCGATTTGATCTGATATGCCCGGACGAAAGCTTGCTTTTGGATGGATATATCTGACCAAATTACTTTGGAGAGAAAACCTTTATTCTGCAAACCCGGTTCTGAATAGTTTCCTGTTTTATTGAAATAAATGATTCGACAACGCCGAATATTATACCACAAAGCAACGAGGAGAATACAAATTTATTTGTATTCGACGACTGCCAGTGATAACAGACACTTGTGTCTGTTATACCACTTTATTCCTGTTTTACAATCGGGAAGACAAACCACAAAAATCCCCGGGCAAAACCCGGGGACTTATAAACATATTATGTTTCGATCAGCCCATCACTACCACGATGTCATTCTGTGCCGCAAGCTTTGAAGCCGGTATGAGCGAGCCTTCCAGCTTCTCACCGTTGAGCGTTACGGATGCAACACCGCCGCCGACATGAGACGGATTCTCTACCTTGATAGAAAGATGTGATCCTCTGAAGTTCTTCTCTATCTTCATGCCATCCCAGCTTGAGGGGATAGATGGAGAGATCACAAGGCCTTCCGGTGTAGGACGCATACCGCAGATACCTTCTACGCAGCCCACCATGACGGTAGAGCCTGTACCTGTGAGCCAATGCACATGAGCGCGTCCTGCGAAGGGCGAGCGTGTGGACTCAACAAACTGTCCGTGAACATACGGCTCTATAACACGGATCTCAGCCTTGTCATTCATAGCTGCGGGCGAGGTCTCTATAAAGTATTCAAACGCTCTGTCACCGTGACCCATCAATGCCTCTGCCAGTATCAGCCAGCCCTGTGACTGTGAGAAGATACCACCGTTCTCCTTGGTGTCCGGATTGAATATGTGCATAAGAGCGCCGTCAAAGTAGTGATCAACATAAGGCGGCTCCAAAAGCTTAGCGCCGTAAGGTGTGTTCAGTATCTCGTGAACGCTCTCCATTGCCTTCTCACTCTGCTCATCTGAAGCAAAGCCCGAAATAACAGACCAGCTCTGGGGATTGAGCCACATATTGGCTTCGGGATCTTTCTTAGCGCCTACGATAACGCCGTTGTCCCTGATACCGCGGATAAATCTGTCCTCATCCCAGCATTCTGAAAGAGTCTTGGAAAGCTTTTCCTTTACATCCTCAAGATATTTGATATATTCCGTATCGCCTCTGTCTGCTGCGATCTCCAGCATCATGTCCAAACCGTAATACAGCTGGAATGCCACGAATGTAGACTCACCCTTGGCACCCATTCTCAGGCAGTCATTCCAGTCAGCATGAAGACCTGCCGGCATATTGTGTGCTCCCAGATGATCCATAGAGAACTTTATAGCCAGCTTCAAATGATCGTAAACTGTTGCCTCTCCGCCATTTGCATAAGGTATAACCTCATCCAAAAATGCAATGTTACCGCTCTCTGCGATGTATTTGTATACTGTCGGGAAGAGCCAGAGCGCATCATCGGCTCTGTATGACGGATGTCCTGTCATCTTGACCCACTCCGGATCATCCGGTGTTCCCGAATTGCCCGGTACAAAATCAAATACAACCAGCGGCAGACCTGCGCCGTTATTAACCTGAGCAGATATCATGAAACGGATCTTCTCAAGTGCCATCTCCGGATCGAGGTGGATGATACCCTGGATATCCTGTACCGTATCGCGGTATCCGTATCCGTTACGCTCACCGCAGTATATGAGTGAAGCCGCTCTCGACCATGTAAATGTAATGAAGCACTGATAAGCATTCCATACGTTTATCATGTTATTGAACTCCTCTGACGGAGTCTCAACTGAGAAGTTGTCGAGTTTAGCATGCCAGTAGTCTTTTAATGCCTTGATCTCTGCGTCTACTGCAGATGCATCTGCATATTTTGCCAATATCTCGTCTGCCTCGGCTGCGTTCTTGCGACCGAAAACATAGGTAAGTGTCCTGCTCTCGCCCGGCTGCAATGTGATATCGGACTGCAGTGCGCCGCAGGCATTTGAGTTGTAATTCATGGTGCCGTCGCACTTGCCGCTCTCTACCGCGATGGGATTCGAATATGTACGATATGCACCGATAAAGCTGTCAAGATTTCCGTTGCATGCGCTCACATCCGCTCCTGCAAGGCCGAAACATCTCTCCTTGTGGTTTGAGCCTGTGGCATCTTTTCCGGAATTCTCATTGATGTGCTGTATTATCTTATTGCCCTCAAAAGAGGTGCGCGAGATAAAGAGTGTATACTGCAGGTTTACCTGATCCTGATTGTAATTGTCTTCGTTGGTAAACTCGATAAAGCCGTAAACAGAAAGATTCCTCGGCTTATCGGAGGTATTGGTAACCTTGCAGCTCCAAACTTCATAGGTAGCACCCATGGGAACATAGTACGAAGTTACTGAATTGATACCCTCATAATCCGTGGTCATGATGGTGTAACCCGTGCCGTGCCGGCAAACCGTCTTGTATTTATCAAGAGGCTTTGCCACCGGCTGCCATGTAGCTGACCAGTAATCCGCTGTGTCATTGTCTCGCAGATAGATATATCTGCCCGGCAGAGACATCTGCGAATTGAAACGATACCTCGCGATACGGCCGTTGGCACCGCTCTTTACAAAGCTGTAACCGCCGCCGTTATTGGAAATGATAGCGCCGTACTCAGGCGAACCCAGGTAGTTGCACCATGGTGCCGGAGTATCCGGTCTTGTGATGACATATTCCTTTGCCGCAAGATCAAAATGTCCGTA
>JAILBP010000188.1:0-8173 GCA_024680835.1 Lachnospiraceae bacterium
GATACCATGACAGAGATAACCGAAGGTTTGAGTGAGGGAGACAGAGTAATATTGCGATGAAGAATAAGAGGATGTATATAAAGAGAATATGCTGCATGGTCTTTGGCGCAATACTGTTATTAAACGGCTGCGGAAAGAATACGGACAAACCGGCGGAGGATGTTGTTGAGCTTGTGGATCCGGTCACCATGTCAACAGGCAGCGCTACGGTGGAGAGACGGAATATCTATGATTACAAGGTATATTCGGCTATATGCTGTCCGCCTGTTGAAGAATGCGAGAGCACATCTGATTTTAGATTTAAGGCTTATGAGAAGGTGCCCGGAGAAGATGTTGAAACCGGTGACGTGTTGCTGTCAGGGGATACGACAGATATAGACCAGCAGATCGAAAATGCAAAAGAGGGGATAGATTCCCTCAAGGAGTCTCACACTCAGGGTCTGGACCGTCTCAAACAGGCTCAGTCAGATGCGACAAAAAATTATGAGGAGATACAGAAGGCTCTTGATGAAATAGCGGCGAAGGAGCCGGATGAGGATAAACCGGAGCATGATGAATGGCAGGCGGAGTATGATCCTGTCTATTCCAAGAGCTTATATGCAAAGCTTGCAAAAGACAGGGCAGATGAGCAGATTAAAGAAAATAACGAACTATTCGAGCTGGATCTTGCCAGAGCTAACGATCAGCTTGAAGAGCTGTATGATATCAGGGATAAGAGCGGACTTGTAGCAGGGGCGGAAGGTACTATGTTAGCTATAAGGCTCAATGACCGCGGCAATTACAAGACCGGATACTACCGCGGTGAGTGGATAGGCAAGAACACGGTCATATCCGCAGTGGGAGACACCTCCAAAAAAGAATTGAGATGTGACTACATAAGTCCGGGCACCATCACTGCCGCTGAAGAAGTATATGCCATAGTTGACGGTAAACGTATAGAGGTGGAATATCGTCCGCTGTCAACTGATGAATATAACAGATTGATGGAACAGAACGGTTCAGTGTACGGGTGCTTTGATATCGTATCCGGCGAGGATTCCATAGATCAGGGCGATTTCGCTGTGATAGTGATAGTATCCTCCGCCAAAGAGGATGTTCTGACTGTGCCGGGTGACGCAGTTTCTTATTCCGGGTCCGATGCCTATGTATATGTTATGGATGGTGCAAACTATGTCCAAAAGTCGGTGAGACTGGGGCTGAGCGACGGATATTTTACGGAAGTTTTGTCAGGACTTTCCGAGGGAGATCAGGTCAAGAGTGAGTACAAACTTTCCGGTGGTGCAAATAAAGCCACGTTGGAATACGGAAATATAAGCTCAAAGTTTGAGGCTACAGGGTATGTTTTTTATGCCTCAGCCACACCGGTGACAAATCCGGTGGAGCACGGCACGGTATATTTTGATGAGATATGCGTCAGTGTTAACGAGCAGGTTGAGGAAGGTCAGGTGCTGGCAAAAGTTCATGTGGTGAGTGACAGCATTGAGACGGGACGTACGGAGAGGGAGATCACCCGCCTGAAGGAAAAGATATCTTACCTGCGTTCAAAGGGCGAGGATGAGAATAAATACCTTATAGAGTCCGCACAAAATGATCTGTCCAAAAAGCAGGAGTATCTGGAGGAGCTGTATTCGGATGCGGCAGTTACGGAGATAAAGGCGCCGGAGGCAGGTATGATCACATCTGTCACGGGAAAAGAGTCCGGTGAGCTTCTGTATAGTAAAGAAGAGATACTGTCCATAGCAAACGGTCAGTCATGTTTTATCATGGTGGAGGATGGCGACGGAAAGCTGTCCTACGGCAATACGGTGACTGTATCCTATAAAGATGACGCGGGCGGCACTAAGACCGCAGAAGGTCTTGTGGCAACGGCAAATCCAATGTGCCTTGGCAAGAGCCTTACGACAGGTTATGCCCTGGTTCAGCTCTCTGCTGAGGCTGTGGCGGAGATAGAAGGCAGCACCAGAAATTCGGATGGCTGGTGGAGTGTTACCAGAGTGTCGGTGACTGCGGATCTGCGCAATATGGACAACGTGCTGTTGATACCGAAGTCGGCTGTAAATCAGCAGATGGGTGCAACTTACGTGACTGTAACAGACAAAGACGGCAACATAAAAGAGCAGGCCTTTGTGGCCGGTGGCTCAGACGCATCAAACTACTGGGTAGCAGGCGGTCTTGAGGAGGGTATGAGCATATGCTGGTGATAATGCTCCGGAAGATAAGAAATAAAAAATGGATGAACTTAAGCCTTCTGTTGGGCTGCATTCTCCTGGTGGCTACCGCTGTGAGTTTTCCCCTCTATGAGGCTGCGGCCTATGACAGGATGTTAAGGGACGAGTTTGAGCACTATAAGGCTGCGGAAGGGCAGTGGCCGGCTGAATTTGACCTCATGATCTCCTCCAAGAAGGAAAAGGGCGGTAAGACCATAAAAAAGATTGAGGATCTAATCCCGAATCTTTACAGTGACATCGGGTTGACCGAACATGATACTATAAAATATTACACGCTGGTCAGGGCGGAGGTTGCGTCGGAATTGATGCGAAATGACGCGGCCGAGCTGAATGCCAGACTGGGAGCAAAGACGGATCTTGCGTCACATATCAATATGCTGGATGGTTCCATGTATTCGGAAAGCGGCGTAAATGAGGACGGCGCCATAGAAGTCGTGGTGAGCGAGCAGTGTCTGAGTTCACAGGGATATCTTCTGGGTGAGACCTTCAAGTACAAGGCGCTGAGAGATCCTGATGGCAACCCCTTGCGTTTCTGTATTTGCGGCGTATATGAGCCGGTCAAAGGAGATGATTTTTACTGGAATGAAAAAGACGGAGAGTTCAACGATATGGGACTCATGGAACCCGCTCTTTTTGACAGGCTCTTTACGGGTGAGAATGCAGGAAGATACAATCTTTTGTGTTATTACACAGCACGTTTTGAATATGAGGATCTGGGTTACAGGGATGTGGACAGCCTCATAGAGAAAACGGATTATTATGTTAATGAGAGCCCGTACCGTACTGTAATAGACGAGCCCGGTTATATGGAGGTGCTGGAGGATTATAAGGCCAAGCAGGCCAGGATCAGCGCAACTCTTGCGATCCTGCAGTTTCCTGTGCTGATAATGCTGGCAGCCTTTCTTCTCATGATATCTTCGCAGATGTATGAGATGGAGAGAAACGAGATATCCGTGATAAAGAGCCGCGGAAGTTCAGGCTTCCAAATATTCATGCTCTATCTTTATCAGGCATTGACACTGGTGATAACAGGCGCGTTGTTTGGTATACCTCTGGGAATGTTATTTGCTTCGCTGCTGGGGTCTACCAGAAACTTCCTGGTATTTGATCTGAGCGAGACCATGAGCATCAGCTTTAACAGCTCTGCTGCGATATACGCCGGCGGCGCTATGTTTGCGGCGCTTCTGTGCCTCACGTTACCTGCTATAAAACACAGCAGGGTTTCCATAGTAGGACTCAAGCAACAGAGAGTGACCAGAAAAAAACCGTTGTGGGAGCGTCTTTATCTTGATTTTATCATCATGGCAGTGGCGTTTTACGCGTATTACAGCTTCAGCAAAAGCTCTTCGGATATGGCAGAGAGCGTGCTGAACCGCAAGGCTTTGGATCCGCTCCTGTATCTTTCATCATCATTGATGATCATAGGACTGGGTCTGCTCTTTCTGCGTTTGCAGCCCCTGTTCCTCAGGGTGATATACTGGCTCGGAAAGAGATTCTGGCATCCGGCTCCGTATATCGCTTTTATGGAAAACATAAAGAACGGGCGCAAACAGCAGCTTATCATGTTGTTTCTGCTGATGACGGTGTCCCTCGGTATGTACCACTCCACCGTAGCCAGGACCATCGTGGAGAATGCTGTCAGAAATACGGATTATGCTGACGGCTGCGATCTGTTATTCAGAGAGGTATGGCAGCAGACCGTCGATACCAACGGAGCCAGCACAGGCATATATGTGGAGCCGGATGTCACAAAATATGTGGACGCTCCTTTTGCGGAGTCCTTTACCAGAGTTTATAACATGGCAAATGTGGAGGCAGATGCCGGGAAAGCCGGAAAACTGCCGGTGAATCTGATGGGAATACACACTAAGGAATACGGCAGTCTCACCTGGGTTGATACGGAGCTTAACGGACAGCAGTACTATAAGTTGTTGAACGAGCTGGCGGTTGTTGAGGACGGACTTCTGGTATCCGCCAATTTCAGGGACAAGCAGGGACTTAAGACCGGAGACAGCATCACCTGCAAAAATGAAAACGGCAAGAGCTTTTCCGGAGTGATCCTGGATTTCTTTGATTACTGGCCGGGCTATGCCTCAAGGGTGAACGTGCAACAGGCTGACGGCACTATAACCGTAGAGGATTCCTATCTTGTGGTAACTCATTTTTCACTGCTCAAGGAAAAACTTGGTGACGAGCCATACGAGGTAATGGTGAAGATGAAGCCGGACGCAAAAGAATCCGATGTGAATGCCTGGTTGACTGATAAAAAAGTGAGACTTACCAGATATGTCAATCGAAACGTAGATTTAGAGAACGCACAGACGGATCCTCTGTTACAGGGAACCAACGGAGTGCTGACCATGGGATTTGTGGTAACATTGATCCTGTGCGCTGTGGGTTACCTCATATACTGGATCATGTCACTCAAGGAGAGAGAGCTTGTATTCGGTGTGCTGAGAGCTTCCGGAATGCACACGGCAGAACTTTTCTTCATGCTGTTTCTGGAGCAGCTGTTCTGTGGAGTGCTGTCCATCGTTGCCGGACTTGGCATAGGAAAGCTCACATCTGAGCTTTTCGTGCCGATATTGCAGCAGGTATATGCATCTTCGATACAGCTTCTGCCCATGGTACTCATAACACGCGCAGAGGATCTGTGGAGACTGGTAGCGGTGATCGCGGCTGTTTTGATCGCATGTCTGGCAGTTTTGAGTGTACTGTTGTTAAAGATGAATGTAGCTAAGGCTCTTAAGCTGGGAGAAGAATAATATGTCAAATGTTATAGAGCTTGAGAATATTTACAGGAGTTTTCCGGTGCCCGGGGGAGAATTCATGGCTTTGAAGGGCATAACTGCCCAGATTCCCGAGTCCTGTTTTGTGATATTGAAAGGGCGTTCCGGATCCGGTAAGACTACCCTGCTCAATATAATCTGTACTCTGGATAAGCCAACCAGCGGAGTGGTGAAGCTTGAAGGGCATGGCGTAGCGGAGCTCACCGACTATCAGAAAGAGGAGTTAAGACGCAAAAAAATGGGCTTCGTCTTTCAGTCGGTGTCCCTTATCCCGTCGCTGAACGCTTTTCAGAATGTGGAGTTTTCAATGCGTATGGCGGGCATAGCACCGGGACCGGAGCGTGACAGAAGAGTAGAGGAATGTCTTCGCATGGTGGGGCTTAAAAACCGTATGACACATATGCCGGCTGAGATGTCCGGCGGTGAGCAGCAGCGAGTTGCCATAGCAAGAGCCCTGGCCCACAGACCGAGGCTGTTGCTGGCGGATGAGCCCACAGCAGAGCTTGACAGCTCAATGGCAGTGCAGATAGCGAAGCTTTTCACCCGCATCAGTGCGGAGGAGGGTATCAGCATACTGATGACCACCCATGATGTGGGACTTATGGGAGCGGCGGATATGATCATCGAGTTGGAGAATGGAGAGCGGATAGATGGCGGCCGAGACACAGAATGAAGCAAAAAATGATGAATACATGATACGGGCTGACAATCTCGTGAAGATATACAAGACCAAAGAGACGGAGGTTTTGGCGCTTCAGGGTCTTGATCTCACTGTTGAAAGGGGCGAGCTTACAGCCATAATAGGAAATTCCGGCAGCGGTAAGTCCACTTTCCTGAATATGATAGGCGGCCTTGACAGACCCAGCGCAGGCGCTCTTTTCGTCATGGGCAGCAATCTTTTCACCATGACGGAGAAGGAGCTTGTATCCTACAAGAGGGATGCGGTAGGTTTCGTGTGGCAGAATAACGGACGTAATATGCTGCCGTATCTTTCAGCCCTTGACAATGTGATGATGCCGATGCAGCTTTCCGGCACCAGAAACAGACGCGAGAAGGCGAAGGAACTTTTAGAGCTGGTAGGAATGTCGCACAAGAGCGCCAGCAGGATGAATATGTTGTCCGGAGGTGAGCAGCAGCGTGTGGCAATAGCAATTGCTTTGGCAAATTCACCTGCACTGCTGCTGGCAGATGAGCCCACCGGCAGCGTGGACAGAAAGACTGCAGATTACATTTTCGATGTTTTCTCGGAACTCAACAGAAACGGTCAGACCATATTGATAGTAACTCATGACATGACCTTGTCCAAAAAGGTCAGGAGAGTCGTGGCTATACGAGACGGAAAGATCAGCTCCGAGAGAGTGCTCAAGGAAGGCTTTGCGGAGAGAGTTACGGAATCGGGATCAGACCTTTCGGATGTGGAGACCCAGGACGAGTTTTCCGTTCTGGATCGTGCAGGAAGACTGCAGCTTCCCCATGAGATGTTGGAGAGCCTGGATCTTTCTGACAACAAGGTAAAATTGTCTGTGAAGGACGGACAGATAGTGATCAGCAAGCCTTGACGGTAAGTGGTGATAGTAACAGTTTAATAACAGCTGGATTTCAGGAGGTAGCATATGTCGTTAAAAGCCAGATTTCATCTGCCGGGACTACGGTACAATTACCCGCTTAATATGTTTTGGGTCAGTATGCTGGAGCATTATCCGGAGTATTTCAGGGATGATGTGGAGATTGCTTCGTTTTTTGGTGAATTTCCTATGTCCTTGTGGACGGGAGGACGCTATGTAGGCGGAGACCAGTGTGACGCCGGATACATCAAAAATGTTATTAAGGCGGTGAATGCCAAGGGAATACCGATCCGCTACACTTACACTAATCCGGAGATCACGGAGGATGATCTCATGGATCCCTACTGCAATTTCTGCATGCAGTGCGCGGATAACGGTATGAATGAGGTAATGGTGTTCTCGCCACTGCTTGAAGAGTTCCTGCGCACCAAATATCCGAATTTCGCCTATAACAGCTCCACCTGCAAGGAGATAAAGGATATCGACACATTAAACGCAGAGATAGCAAAGGACTATAAATATGTCGTATTGGACTATAACCTCAATAATAAATGGGAGCTGCTGGAGAAGGTGGAGCATCGGGAAAAGCTTGAGATACTGGTGAATACTCTGTGCATACCAAATTGTCCCAGACGCGGTGAGCATTACAAAAACCAGGCCAGAAACGAACGTATAGCCATCAATAACAGGAAGCTCCCACCGGAGAAGCGAAAACCATTGATCCCCTGGACCTGTGAGTACGGCGACCATAATTGTGTTCACACGATACAGGATTACAGCACCTTTGTAAAACCGGATGACATCTGGGAAAAATACATTCCAATGGGTATCAATAATTTCAAGATCGAAGGACGCACAGCCAATCTGTTCTCGCTGATAGACACATACTGTCTCTTTATGTTAAAGCCTGAGAGGGCAGGAGAAGCACGCCTTCAGCTGCTGGCGAACCTTACTAAGGCCGGCATAATAAATATTTCGAGACCACGCCCGGGTAATTGGCCATAGGGCATCAGGGTGATCAAATGTTAAGCATTGGGAAGGGGGAAGAGCCCTGATGTCGGGCAACAAGTCATTTAGGAGAATATCATGAGTAAAGAAGTTTATTGGCATCTGCCGAGGTTTTGCTTCCATAAGCCATTGTGGCTTGCACTGGCAGACCTGATGAAAGAATATGAAAACTGTTTTGTGGAAGGATACAGGATAGGCAGCGCATATGGTACATTTCCCGGTGCCATATGGAACGGCGGCAGGACAGTCCTGGGTTTCACATCCAAAAATGACATAGAGCGCACCGTAAAGGAGTACAATTCCAGAAAGATCCCCCTGAGGTTTACGTGGACAAATCCTCTGATAAGCGAGGAGCACTGTCATGATACCCTGTGCAACCTTATCATGAAGCTGGCGGATAACGGGATGAACCAGGTGCTGGTTAATTCGCCGGCGCTGGAGGATTTCCTTCGCGAGCGTTATCCTTCATACAAATTTGTGTCATCCACCACCAAGTGTTTGAGGGATACTGACAATCTCAGATCCGAGCTTTCACGTGACTATTTCATGGTGGTGCTGGATTATAATCTCAATCACGATGAGG
>JAILBP010000240.1:0-19486 GCA_024680835.1 Lachnospiraceae bacterium
CGTCCCGGACCGCGGCTTACCTTTGTCTCGCCTACCGAATATGACGGGAAGTTGTAATGATGCATATATCTCTTGGTTGTGACAAATGCATCAAGACCGTCGATCTTCTGTACCTCAGACAGCGGAGCTAATGTCACAACATCACAGATCTGTGTCTGTCCTCTGGTGAACATAGCCGATCCGTGAACTCTCGGTATAAGATCAACCTCAGCTGCAAGAGGACGGATCTCATTGATAGCACGTCCGTCAGGTCTCTTGTGATCCTTTAAGATCATCTTGCGGACTGTCTTCTTCTGGTACTGATAGATAGCCTCACCGAGAAGTGCAAGATACTCCTCATTATCGGCAAATGCCTCCTCAAGTTTAGCGGTTACCTTGCGGATATTCTCCTCGCGTACCTGTTTTACATCTGTGAATACTGCCTCTTCCATCTCTGCCGGAGGAACGATCTTTTTGATCTCCTCAAACAGTGCCTCGGGAATAGCGCAGCTTGTATATTCATGCTTTGGCTTACCAACCTCCGCAGCGATCTGCTTAAAGAAGTTGATAATGGTCTGATTGATGTCATGGCACTTGTAAATAGCCTCTAACATCTTATCCTCGGGAACGATATTGGCACCTGCCTCTATCATGATGACCTTCTCTGATGTAGAAGCTACGGTAAGCTGAAGATCACCGTTGTCCCACTGCTCCTGTGACGGATTCACTATGAACTCACCCTTCACCAGACCCATCTGAGTCATGGCGCATGGTCCGTCAAACGGAATGTCTGATATAGTGGTGGCAAGAGCTGCACCCAGCATTGCTACGACCTCAGGTCTGCATTCCGGATCAACGCTCATTACCATGTTATTCAATGTAACGTCATTTCTGTAATCCTTCGGGAAAAGAGGGCGCATGGGACGGTCGATAACACGGCTTGTGAGGATCGCATTCTCACTGGCCTTACCCTCGCGCTTGTTAAAGCCTCCCGGGATCTTACCTACAGAGTACATCTTCTCCTCATACTCAACTGAGAGCGGGAAGAAATCAATACCATCTCTTGGCTTTTCGGAAGCTGTCGCTGTGGACAGAACTGTTGTGTCACCGTATCTTAAGAGCGCTGCGCCGTTAGCCTGCGCACAAACACGCCCTATATCGATAGACAGTGTTCTGCCGCCTATCTCGATAGAATAATTTTTAAACATTTTCTTTCCTCCGTGCAAAAACGAAATATAGAGCGGTATCAAATACCGCTCTGATGAACCAAAGATTATTTACGAAGGCCGAGTTTTGCGATAAGCCCACGATATCTCTCGATATCCTTTGACTTAAGATATGCAAGGAGTCTGCGGCGGCTACCTACCATCTTCAGAAGACCTCTTCTGGAGTGGTTGTCCTTCGGATGCTCCTTTAAATGAGCGTTAAGCTCGTTGATACGGACTGTAAGGAGAGCTACCTGAACCTCCGGTGATCCTGTATCTGTCGGTGTTTTGCCGTACTCGGCGATGATCTTTGCCTTTTCTTCTGTTGTTAACATTTTGTTTTCCTCCTGTTTATTATGTTAGATCCTGTGACCTGGATAAGGTTAGGAGTACCTCTGTCTAAGTCACGGACATTAGCAACTTTGCAATATTACCACAGAAAGCCATGGTTTGTAAAGGATTTTTTTATGTACATTACTGGAAATATCTGCAATATTTGAGAGCAGATCTGTAATTGAGATTCGATATCTTGATACCATCTCTCGCATTTGAAGCATGCACTATCTGACCGTTTCCGATATAGATAGCCACATGGCCTATATATCCGTGAGATCCGTAGAATACCAGATCTCCGGGCTGAAGCTGTGACGCATTGATCTTCGTGCCCATGGCAGCCTGCGACCTTGATGAGTGGGGTAATTTGATACCAAACTGTGCATATACCTTCATGGTAAATCCCGAGCAGTCCACACCGTTTGTAAGGGATTCTCCACCCCAAACGTATTTATTGCCCACATACTGAAGCGCAAACTGTACCATCTGCACCCTGACGCTGGAATAACCCGAATCCTTGGTAAGCTCCTTTATGGTGCTGGCATGAGGAAGCTGAAGCGACAGCGTCACATATTCAGATGAAACATAAAATTCATCATCATCCAGATCTATCTTGATCCACTCACCCTGATCCTCCACAACGTGAAGCTCCTCACCCTCGGGCACCAGAGTCATGACGCGGCAATCCGTGTTAGGCTCCTCCCTGACCTTCAGGGTAACAGTCGTTACAGTAGCGATGATGGAAGCATATTTTTTTGCAATGGCATTTGCCGAATCGCCGGTAGCCAGAAACTCTCCGGAAACATAACCCGTAACCTTGCCGCTCCTGACATAATACCAGTCTCCGTCTTTATCCAGGATCTCGCAGCCTGCACCTGCAGGCATCTTGCCCACCAGCTTGGAATTGATATCTGCCTTTTCCCTCATATTCAGGAAATTATCTACATTTGCCACACCCAGTTTTTTGTATCCATAATATT
The DNA here is from genome assembly GCA_024680835.1 of Lachnospiraceae bacterium. Taxonomy (GTDB): domain Bacteria; phylum Bacillota; class Clostridia; order Lachnospirales; family Lachnospiraceae; genus RGIG6904. The sequence continues at coordinate 2,498 of JAILBP010000240.1, forward strand.
CCGGAATCTCCTGGGGCTGTTTTCCCGCATCTTCCTCTGCGGAATTTCCGCTGACCGCGTTGCCGCTGACACTGTCTCCACTCACTGTATTGCTGCTCACAGCGCTGAGCAAAGGTCTCTCCGGCGCATATGTAACATGGTATTCAACTTTCGGCAGACCATCACTGATGCCTGCCAGCAATATATCCATATCGTCATCCGACGGAAGGAACACTATATCCGACTTTGCAAGATACATTGCGATCTGAGCCGTAGCTCCCGCAAGGCTTGTATCCGTCAGGGCTACGATCCCCGTATCAGCCTTAAGGCTGTATGTATTTATCCCCGAAAAAACCGACGCCACAGTCATAACCAGTGCCGTCGCTTTTCTTAATTTTTTTCTGATATCCTTCATGATACCTCCGAAAGTAAAGTTATCCTTTTGAATTTTGTATCTTTTATGATATCAAAAGCACTTTTGTATGTCAAATTATTTAGATTCGCTTGTAATATTTTGTAACATTTTAACACTAATGCAGTCAAAACAAAAGAATTTCTGTATAATTTACCGCTTGATGCTCTTTATATCCTCTGCAATCTGCAGTTTTAAGGCATCAACACTGTCAAATTTCCGTTCAGGTCTGATAAATCTGCGAAGCAGGATACGCACATCCCTGCCGTATATATCCATATCAAAATCAAATAGATTTATCTCTATGCAGACAGGATTTACACCGTCTTTTGATCTGATAGTGGGTTTTCTGCCCAGATCCGCAATGCCGTCCGCGTATACCAGACCGTCTTTGGTAGCAAGAGACGCCTTATATACTCCGAAGGGCGGCATAAGCTTTGCCGGATTCACCGGAACATTGGCTGTGGGAAAACCTATGGTCCTGCCGATCTTATTGCCGGTGACCACAGTTCCGTCGCAGAAATAAGGCAGTCCCAAAAGCCTTTCCACATTTTCCATATGACCATTTGAGATCTCTTCCCTGATGTACGAGCTGGATATTTCCCTGTCATCCAACTTAAGTTTCTCTGCGATCTCCGTCTCGTAACCAAACTCTTTTCCCTTCTGCATCAAAGTATCGCAGTCTCCCGCCCTGTCGCGGCCGAACCTGAAATCCCGCCCAACCACGATCTTTCTGATATTCGCTCTGCCGAACAGCTCGCTCAAAAAAACTTCCGGCGTCATGTTCAGTATGTTTCGGTCGAAGGGACACTCAAAAAGATAATCCACACCAAGCGACTCAAATCGTTCCCTTCGCTCGGATGCGGTGGTTATGAGCCCGTCAGCCTCTGATATATCAAAAGTAAAAACAAATCTTTTCCCTGACAGTCTCTCGATAAGATCCGCATGACCTTTGTGCACGCCGTCGAATTTGCCGATGGTCATGCTGACAGATTCGGTAATATTCAATTCCTCAAATGATCTGAATAGTTTCACGTTAGTATACCGTATATGATATTGATTGGTATGATATAAAAACATAACCCCTCAGTCAGCAAAGCTGACAGCTCCCCTGGAAGGGGAGCCTTTAAAATCATAAGAACATTTTTACAGGTTTAAAATACCGGGTCTGTGAGGAGAACTCATATACCGCCTTAAAGGCTCCGTGGCTATCGTAGACCAGAAAGTTTTCGTGATCATATGCTGCTGCAGGGGCAGCCTCAAAGTCATCCGCGGTCATGGGATTGCCGTTATATAACAGCCTGTCCGAAGATACGAAGACCTTTCTGTAGTCAAAAAGCTCGTCAACTCCTATGAACAAAGGACAGGTGTCAAGATGAGCGGACTCGTCTACATGATCTGAAACGTATTGTTCTATCTCATCCAGGGTTCTCGCTTCATCTAATGTAAACCTTCCGACGCGGGATCTCACCAGGGATTCCATCGCAGCTCCGACCCCCAAGGTCCTTCCTATGTCGTCACAGAGGGTTCTGATGTAGGTTCCCTTTGAACACTCCACACGAAACTTTACCACAGGAAGACACATACTCATAATCTCGATGGAATGAATGGTTACGGGTCTCGGTTTCCTCTCGATCTCAACTCCCTGTCTCGCGAGATCGCAGAGTTTCCGGCCACCCACCTTCAGTGCCGAATACATGGGCGGAACCTGCATTATGTCACCCACAAAGGATGCGATAACATCCCGGATATCTCTGTCATCTATGGTCATTACTGCGTTCTGAGGGCTTTCCGTCAACACCTTACCTGTCATATCCAGAGTGTCTGTCGTCACTCCGAGGCGCATCTCACAGATGTATTCCTTATCCCTGTCTGTCAGGATATCCGCCACTTTCGTGGCATTACCCACACATACAGGAAGAACTCCCACCGCATCCGGGTCGAGAGTTCCTGTGTGTCCTATCTTTTTAGTTTTTAATATCCCGCGGAGCCTGGCCACCACATCATGGGATGTGTAACCTTTCTCCTTGTAAACATTGATTATACCGTTCAATTAATCACCCAATCTGTTTTCAATAGCTTTCAAAAGTCCCGGTAAAAACTCGTCTAACGGCTTATCGATGGTGGCTCCCGCAGCTCTGTCATGACCGCCGCCGCCGTACAGCTGACAAACCTCAGCCACATCCACAGATCCGTCGGATCTGATGGATATCTTGTAGGCTCCGTTTTGATTCTGCTGAACGAATACCGATACCGAAACTCCCGTTGTAGAGCGAAGCTGTGCGGATATACCTTCCAGGTGTTTGGGAAGGGCGGAAAGCCTGTCCATATCTTCCTTGGTGATAACGGAATAAATCACCCTGTCTCCGCATGCAAGTGTAGCCGAATCCATAGCTACCCCCAGAAGCTTCTGCTGTTTTATGTTTTTTTCAAAAAATACGTGATTCACTATCCACGGATAATCAATCCCTTTATCCATGAGGAATCCCGCCAGTATCATGGTGGAGCTGTGAGTGCAGGAATACTGGAAAACACCTGTATCCGTCACCATGCCGGTATAGATACATTCGGCGATCTCTTTTGTGATGTTCTCCCTGCCTATCCAGTCTGCCACGAGCTCGCATGTAGAGCTTGCATCCTCATCCGCAAAGGTCACATCTGCACCCATGGTGTTATTTTTGTGATGATCTATACAGATCCTGAAGTCTGCACCATCATAAAGTTTTTCGGCATCGCCGAGTCTTCGCTTATCGCTGCAGTCGAGCGCTATGAACAGGTCGTATTTTTTGCCCTTGTCAGCCGTGTTCACTATCTCGCCGGATCCTGTGAGAAAATCAAAAACATGAGGGATAGGCTCCAGTATAACCTGCGCATCGACATCAAAATTATCTTTTATGTAGAGATATACAGCCAGACAGCTGCCAATACAGTCACCATCCGGTCGCACATGACCTGCTATACCTACGCTATGAACATTTTCGCCTATATAGTCCTTAAAACTCATACTGCATCACTCCTAAAATGACATCTCAGCAGGCACTAACCTCAGTCGGCTCCCCCTAAGTCGGCTGCACCGACAGCTCCCCCGGAGGGGGCGCCTTTAACAATTCTCCATTTAGCCTTATACTTTATTCAGCCTTCAACCTACATATCATCTTCATCGTCTTCATCATCTGTATCCATATCAGCATCAAATGTCTCATCAAAAGATTCACCTGACACCGAATCCTTACCCATGACGGAATCGATGAGATGTGACATCCTGACACCGTATTCTATTGACTGATCACCGATAAATGTGATGTGAGGAGTATTCCTTAAGTTTACCGTCTCGGCGAGGCAATGTCTTATGTATCCTTCCGCATTTTTTAAGCCCTTCAGTGTATCCGACAGAGCCTTTTCGTCTCCCAATACGGAAATATATGCCTTTGCCGTCTTAAGATCAGGTGCCACCTCCACAGCGGTAACTGTAGTCATGGAATTAACTCTGGGATCCTTGAGCCCGCCTCTGATGATATTGGCAAGCTCCTCTCTCACCATCTCGTTTATCCTGGTGTTCTTTATACTGTTCTTTCGCATTAACGCGGTACCTCCACCATCTCGTATGCCTCAAAGACATCCATCTCTGCGTAATCTGTAAATCCGTCAAGCACAAGACCGCACTCGAATCCGGCCTTGACCTCTTTGACATCGTCTTTGAATCTCTTCAGAGAAGCGAGATCGCCGTCGAAGATCTGCTCGCCCTCTCTGGTGACTCTCACCTTGCAGCCGCGTTTGAATACACCATCCAATACATAGCTTCCGGCGATGTTGCCGATTCCGGATGCCTTGAATATCTGGCGAACTTCCGCATGACCGATAACCTTCTCCTCGTAGATGGGATCCAGCATACCCTTCATGGCTGCTTCCACGTCCTCTATAGCATTGTATATAACCTTGTAAAGTCTTACATCCACGCCTTCTCTGTCTGCCGTGGACTTAGCCACTGCATCGGGTCTTACGTTAAATCCTATGATGATAGCATTTGAAGCTGAAGCCAGGATGACATCGGATTCATTGATCGCACCGACACCACCGTGTATTACCTTCACTACGACTTCATCATTTGAAAGTTTCACGAGAGACTGTTTTACTGCTTCCACAGAACCCTGTACATCAGCCTTCACGATGATATCCAGCTCTTTCATGTTACCGGACTGGATCTGGCTGAAGAGATCATCCAGTGATACTCTTGCTCTGGATTCCTCCACAAGCTTATTCTTGCCCTCTGCGATATATGTATCCGCAAATGCCTTGGCTTCCTTCTCAGAATCCATGGCAACGAAAACTTCTCCGGCGTTGGGAACGCTGTTCAGACCCAGGATCTCCACAGGTGTTGAAGGTCTTGCTTCCTTGACATTATGACCTCTGTCATCGATCATGGCTCTGACCTTACCGTATGAAGAACCGCAGGCTACAGGCTGTCCAACCTTGAGTGTACCCTTCTGCACCAGAACAGTGGCAACCGGACCTCTTCCCTTGTCCAGCTGTGCCTCTATGATGATACCTCTTGCATTTCTCTTGGGATTGGCCTTGAGCTCCAATATATCCGCTGTCAGCAGTATCATCTCCAGAAGGTTATCGATACCTTCCTTGGTACGTGCGGAAACAGGACAAAATACGGTGCTGCCGCCCCAATCCTCCGGGATCAGCTCATACTCGGTAAGCTCCTGCTTAACCTTCTCTATGTTTGCTGAAGGCTTATCTATCTTATTTACAGCTACGATTATCTCTACACCGGCTGCTTTCGCATGGTTTATAGCCTCAACTGTCTGGGGCATGACACCGTCGTCTGCAGCTACCACGAGGATCGCGATATCCGTCGAGTTCGCGCCTCTCATACGCATTGCGGTGAATGCCTCATGTCCGGGTGTATCGATGAATGTGATCTTCTGATCACCGACTCTTACCATATATGCACCGATGGCCTGTGTGATACCGCCGGCCTCCTTGTCGGTGACTTTTGTATCTCTGATGGCATCCAAAAGTGATGTTTTACCATGATCTACATGTCCCATAACGCAGACTACCGGAGGACGTTTCACAAGTTTTGCGTCATCCTCGTCCTCTTCCTTCAGAAGCTCTGCTATGGCATCTACTCTCTCTTCAGGTGATGCGATGAAATTAAACTCCAGTGCAAGGCTCTCCGCCTCATCATATGAGATATCGGAGTTCATGGTGTACATCTTGCCTTTTTCGAAGAGCTTTTTGATGATCTCTGAAGCTGTGACCTTCATGCGGCTGGCAAGCTCGCCTATTGTAAGATGCTCCGGAAGCTCAATCTCCTTGATCTGGGTCTTCTCTTCCTTCTCCTCAGCTGTCATGGCAGTCTTATTGCGCTGCTTGTAACCAGTTGTCTTCTCCAGGTTCTTAAGCTGCTCTGCATGCCTTGAATTCTTGTCGAAATCCTTGTTGTCGCGCTTGTCCTTGCCCTTGCGGCCGTTCTTTCTGTTAGGATCTGCAACGGCAGCTGCCTGGTTTGCGCTGTTGTCTCTTATTTGTGACTGCTGCCCAGGTTTTCCCTGGCGATCCTTATTGAATCTATTGTCACCTCTACTGCCTTCATTGCGACCGGTATTATTGCGATCACCGCCATAACGATTCCCGGAATTGCTGGTAGTATAGATTTTTTTGCCGTTCTTTTCGCCGGTTTTTTCTCCGGCTCTTTCGCCTTTTTGCCCATGTCTTCTGTCCCTGTCACCTGAATTACCCTTCTTTTTCTCTTCAACGGGTATTATGACCTTCTCGCCTGTGAGACCGAATCTTCTCTCCTGCGGTTTCTTCTCGTTGAGCTGATTTGAAGGAGCTGCGGTATTTGCTGCATTCTCGCCGGACTTATTATCTGTCTTTACCACTGCCTCAGTATTGTTGTCTGCAGGCTTTACTTCCGTTACATTTACTTCAGTCTTCTCAGCCTGTTTTACCGTGGTATCGGCAGGTGTCACAGCTTTAGCACCTGCATCATCACGTACAGTTTCCTTTGTCTCCTGTGACACGTTCTCCTCAGTATGCGGCTTTGCGACCTTTACCGGTATGAAACGGGTAGGCGTACCTATGGGGCGTTTTCCCCCCGGATGTACCGGTGCCTTGCCCGGAGCCGGATGAGCGGGTGGCTTGGGAGCTACCGGTTTTTTTACCGGATGAGCAGACTTCTGCTCCTGAAGCACCGGATTATATACCGCTGTGATACTCTTTTTCTTTTTGGGAGCAGCCGGTTTTTGCGCCTCTACCTCGGAAAGTTTCTGAGAAGGTACAAATTCCTTTTTTACCCTCTCTATAACATCCTCCTCGATATAGCTCATGTGAGATTTGATATCCTGGATGTTATTCTTGATATACTCTGTCAGTTCCTTGGGTATGACATCCATTTCTTTTGCAACTTCATAAACTCTTCTCTTTGCCATTAAGCTCGCTCCTCCTCAATCTTCGCTCTGACAAGCTGTGCAAGATTATTATCCGTAATGACAGCCACCGACCTGAACTCACGCCCTATGGCGCCGCCTATCGATGCCCTGTCGGAATAAATACACCAGTCTGTTTTCCTGTTGATACACATGTTTTTGAATTTCTTTTTGGTATTGTCCGTCGCGTCCTCTGCTATGATGCAAAATACCGCTTTGCCCGATTTTATGGCATTTTCCGCGCCGGTCTCTCCGCTGGCTACCTTTCCCGCCTTTGCGGCCATGGAAAGAGCCGATCTGAATCTGTCCGTCATGTGTCAAATGCAGGTCGTATTTTCTCATAAGTTTCTTCCGAAACCGATGTTTTGAATGTCCTGTTCAAAGCCTTTGTCTTTCTGAGTTTCAGAAAGCATTCAGCATTTTTACAGACATAAGCCCCACGACCTTCCGCCTTTCCTGTGATGTCCGGTTCGACAAGACCGTCTTTAGTCCTTACTATGCGTATCATCTCGTTTTTCGGTCTGACGTTACGACACCCGATACAGGTCCTCATTGGAATCTTTTTCTCCAAACTCAAGCCTCCTGTGGATGAAACGTTCCGTCTTCGTCAAAGTAGCCGGCATTGAAGTTGCCGTCCTCATCGTAATATCCTGCGTGGAATGTGCCGTCCTCATCGTAATATCCGTAATGGAAGGCTCCATCCTCGTCGAAATATCCCTCATGGAAAGCTCCGTCTTCGTCAAAGAATCCGAAGTGGAATTTTCCTGCTTCATCATAATATCCCTCATGGAAGGCACCGTCTTCGTCATAGTAACCTTCATGGAATACACCGTTCTCATCAGTATAACCGAAATCATCTGTGTTCTCTGTATATTCAGGTGTCTCCTCAACATCCTGATAATCATTCTCGTAATCAAGGAAGTCGCCTGCTTCTCTCGCCTGGCTCTCAGACTTGATATCGATCTTAAAGCCTGTAAGCTTTGCTGCAAGGCGCGCGTTCTGACCTTCTTTTCCGATGGCAAGTGAGAGCTGATAGTCCGGAACCACAACCCTGGCGGTCTTTTCCTCGGCATCCGCTATAACCGAAATAACCTTTGAAGGACTGAGTGCGTTCTGTATAAGGTTTGCCGGGTTATCATCCCAGTTGATGATGTCTATCTTCTCACCTCTGAGCTCCTCCACAACCTCATTTACCCTGTTTCCGTTCTGACCTACGCAGGCGCCCACGGCATCCACATCCGGATCGTTGGACCACACTGCGATCTTTGTACGGCTTCCTGCCTCTCTGGCAATGCTCTTTATCTCCACAATGCCTTCAGCCATCTCCGTAACTTCCGTCTCGAAAAGTCTTCTGACAAGTTCCGGATGAGTACGGCTAACCATGATCTTCGGTCCCTTCGGGTTGGTGCGGACTTCGCAAACATAGAGCTTGATCCTGTCGTTGGGCTCGAAGTGCTCGGACTTGACCATCTCCTTCTCCACCAGAAGAGCATCAAGCTTTCCTAAGTTAACCGAAAGGTTCTTGCCTACATATCTCTGTACCACACCTGTGACGATGTCTCTCTCTTTTTCATAATACTCACTGTAGAGGACTCTTCTCTCCTCCTCGCGGATCTTCTGGAGTATGACGTTCTTGGCGTTGGATGTGGCGATACGTCCAAACTCCTTGGAATCCACATCCATGGTAATGAAATCACCGGGCTTTAATGTAGGATCCAACATCTGAGCCTTTCCGAGAGCGATCTGATTGTTGGGATTTTCAACATTCTCCACTACCTCTTTTTCAAGCTGGCAGCTGAATGCACATTTATCGCGATCCATTATAACGCGCACATTGGTGGAATCACCGTACTGTTTATGGCACGCAGTGATAAGAGACTGCTCGATGGCGTCAAGGATGGAATCCTTACTGATGTTTTTTTCGCGCTCTAACGCCTCCAGTGCGTCTCTTAATGAATTCTCTTCCGCGGTTGGCTTAACCTTCTTCATTTTTCCCTTTTCCTCCTACATTAAGACCGTTGTGTTATCTGAGTATTTTTCAAAATCATCAAAAATCTACGGTAAGTTTTATGCTGGCAATATTTTTTCTCTCAAGTTTCTTCTCTGCACCCTGAATCTCCAGATCGACATATTCGTCATCAAATCCCTTTAATATGCCTGTCATATCCTTGGTGCCGTCCACAGGCTTAAAGGTATGAACATCCACTTCCATTCCGATGCTGTAGCTTAAGTGCTTGTCCTTTTTGAGCGTCCTCCCAAGTCCCGGAGAGCTCACCTCGAAAATATATGCATCCGGTATGAAATCCTCTTCATCCAGGATCGTATTCATCTCGCGGCTCACTGCCTCGCACTCGTTGATATCAACGCCGCCCTCTTTGTCGATGAAAATACGAAGGTAGTACTCGCTTCCTTCCTTTACGTATTCCACATCGTAGAGCGTGAGTCCCATCCTATCCAAAACAGGGGTAACCAAATCTTCTGTTCTCTTCTCATAATCTGAATGTTTAGACATAGAACCTCCCAAATAATGAAAAATGAGAGCCTCAAGAAACTTGAAGCTCTCATATGCTTAAACATATGAAAAACAGTCCGTACGGGAATCGAACCCGTGTTTCCGCCGTGAGAGGGCGGCGTCTTAACCGCTTGACCAACGAACCGTGTTACATAATAACCTTAATCGCATTTCTTGTCAAGCATTTTTCTGAAAAAAATATTAATGATAGTTTTGACAGCCGTTCCACCGGGTTTTTACCTGCCGGATCACATACATATTCTCTGCTTTTCGTCACTACTCCAGATAATCAAAAATATTAAATGATTCTTCTGTCTGTTCTTCCTCATCGGTTATGCCCGGCACGAACTCCGTGACATAGGTATCTCCCGAAACAGGATCGATATAGTAGCGATTCAGGGAACCTGTGTATGAATGATACAGGATCACGATCTCATCTTCCGCTTCCGAAGCTATATCCCAATAAACCTCATACTCTCCGTCTTCCACAATACCTTCCAGATCCGGGTTTGCCTCATAACAGTAATTCTCTACCGCTGTAAGTGCCTCTTCTCCTGTGAGAGCCTCCTCTGAGGAAGTATCTTCACCCTGCTCACCGGATTCTTCTGCCGGTTCCGTGTTATCCTTCACCTCATTTTTCGCACCGCATCCCACTGTCATGACTGCCATACCCAGTATCAATGCCATAACCACTGCCTTCTTCATAATGATCATCTCGCTTTCTTATATAGTATTATTGTATTTTGATTTCAGGCTTTTTCCCTGTAAAAAACGGGCTGTTAACTACAGACTTATCAGTCCTCCGGAAGTCCGTCCTCCGATATCATCTTCAGATTCTCACCTATAACAGCAAGACTCTGATACATGTTATTGCGCATCTCATCAGACAGACCGTGTCCTGCTATGTCTATTGCGATAGAAGCTCGACTTTTTATATTGTCAGCAATCTTACTCCCTTCCGGTGTAAATGTCAGATGGGCACGATATGTTCCTTTTTCGAACATTTCAAGGAGACCTTTTTTTTGAAGTGTGGAAACCGCACGGGATACATCTGCCTTATCCCTGCCGCAAAGCTTGGCCAGATCCGCGGAGGAAAGTTCTCCATCGTGATTGGATATCACAACAAAATACAGGGCATATCCGCCCTTAAGGCCGTGTTTTTTCATCTCATCTGTTGCTATCCTGTTCCAATAGTGCATTATCTTGAATATAGAAGTTGTAAAAGTCTCAAATCTATCCTGCATAATATATTCCGTCCTGTCTCAGCGTGATCACAACCGGTCAAAAAACGCCACCGCTATCGCCCCGGGACCGCCGTGGGTTCCCACAACACATCCGATCTGTGCAATATCAAGGCTTTCCAGTTCATTTTGCCATAAATCTTTACTGTCTTCAATATAATTCTGCAGAAGATCGTCGGAACAGCCTGTATATCCCAGCAATATCGGCATGGAATAATCTATTCCGTATTTTTTCGCTTCTTCGTTCAAAAAGTTGTTACCTTTTCTGGAGCCTCTGGCTTTTCCCAAAAGTGAGATCATACCGTCCGATATGGATATGACAGGCTTGATGTTCAGCACATTTCCCGCGAATGCGGCCGTCTTAGAGATGCGCCCACCCTTCTGCAGATACTTCAACGTATCCAAAAGGGCGATGATCCTCACATGTTCACGCTTTTCCTCCAAAAGTGCGCATATCTCGTCAAGATCTTTTCCCTCATCAATGCACTTTACGGCGAAGGATGCCAGTATGCCGGTACCTATAGCCACAGTTCTGCTGTCTATGACACGCACATTTTCAAATTCCTCTGCCGCGATCGAAGCGCTCTGGAATGTTCCCGAAAACTCGGATGCCAGCGTCAGCACTATCGCACTGTCACCATTTTGCGAAATCTCCTTAAATACCGACTCAAAAACTGCGGGAGACGGCTGACTGGTACTCGGCATCTCATCGCCATTCACAAGCCTTTTGTAAAACTCGTCTTTTTTCATCTCGACACCGTCGAGGAATTCCTCCTCGCCGAAATGCACGAAGAGCGGTACCACCTGAAGTTTTGCTGCATCCTTTTCACAAAGATCCGCAGTAGAATCAATTATTAACCTTATAGCCATTTTCTTTTTCCTTTCCTTGTATTAGGTTGATTTTTCAACATTCAGATGATAATGCTTTGATGTTGAAATGTCAACATGTTTTTTGCAAAAAAAACACCCGGACCAAATTATTTGCTTTGCTCCGGGTATGTCAAATACTCTTAAAACCTCAGATTTTCGTACCGAATCAACGGTCCTCCGCAAAAAGAGGAGTTGAAAAATATCTCTCTGCGGTATCCGGCAGTACTGTCACCACTGTCTTGCCTTTTCCCAGCTTTTTTGCAAGCTTCAGGGCTGCCGCAACATTGGTGCCCGAACTGATGCCGCACATTATCCCCTCTTTTTTTGCCAATTCCCTGGCGGTGTTTATAGCCTCATCATCTGTCACGATATAGATGTCGTCGTATATCTTCGTGTTGAGATTCTGCGGTATTATGCCGTCTCCAATACCCATCTGAAGGTGTGTTCCTATATTGCCTCCGGCGAGTATTGCCGCATTTTCCGGCTCCACAGCCCAGATCTCAATATCCGGATACTGAGCCTTAAGGACTTCGCCGATACCGCTTATGGTACCTCCTGTGCCGATCCCGGAGCAAAATCCGTGTATCGGACCTGCCACCTGCTCTAAGATCTCAAGTCCCGTATGGTGTTTGTGCACCATTGGGTTAGCCGGATTTTCAAACTGCTGCGGAATGTAGACTCTCGGGTCTTCCTCCGCCATCTTCACAGCCGTATTGAGACACTCCTCCATACAGGCTCCTATATCGCCCGCATCATGGATCAGGATGACTTCAGCGCCGTAGTGTCTCACCAGAAGTCTTCTCTCTTCGCTCACACTGTCCGGCATGATGATCTTAGTGTTATACCCCATTACCGCACCGATAAGTGCAAGTCCTATGCCCTGATTTCCGCTGGTAGGCTCCACTATGATGGTGTCATCATGTATTATGCCTTCTTTTTCAGCCTGACGGATCATATTGTAAGCAGTACGCGTTTTGATGGAGCCACCTACATTCAGCCCCTCGTATTTTACAAGGACCTCAGCTGCCTCCGGATCGTTCATGCGATTCAGACGCACCATCGGCGTGTGTCCTATGTATTCCAGTATATTGTCACAGATCATTGTCTTTTCTCTCCCGACTGTCTTTATTTCTTAAAAAACGCTCTTCCCACTGCGATCAGAATGCACGCTCCGATCACCGATACCACAATGTTTCCGATGAAACCGCTTCCGGACAGTCCCAGGATACCCAACACAAAACTGCCCACAAAACCTCCGATCAGACCCAGGATAATGTTACGCAAGAGTCCTCCCTCGCTCTTCATTATGATACCTGCAAGCCATCCCGACACTCCTCCGATGATCAAACCTATGATAATACCGATCATATTTGCCTCCGTTCTGAATAAAATGTTTTTGTAAAATACCAAGGTACTACTATACCACATTTTCTCAAAAAATCACCTTTATTTCAAAAAATATTTGAATTCGGGCAGAGAACAGCACTGCAGGCATTCCCTATCCCTTCAGTTTAAGCTTTGCCTAAGCCGCTTTTAACAGCATAGCCGAGGGAATACCCAGCACGAATACCACCAGCACAAAAAGCGCGCTGTGCCATCTGCAGATTATAGTAAATACCTTTCTTTGCCATCAGCTCCTCATGGGAACCGATCTCAGCAACACGACGTTTATTGTAAAACACCATTTGATTATAGACAAAAAAAGGGGGTTTACAACCCCCTTACGGTTTTTCCGTGTCTAGGATCTTCAAGATAATACTTCAACTAACCTTCCTCAGATCAGCCTCGGCAATGATCAGCTCGTAATATACATCGTCTGACATAAGCTCGCCTCTCTTCTCCTTGAGCTTGTATTCGATAAGCTGACTTTCAAGCTTTTCAATCATTTCATCCTTCTGATTTTCATTGTAAAGTACGATCTTGGTTTTTTTTGTAAAAATACTCATAGCTGTTTCCTCCTTTTAATAGATCAACCCTTTTTCGGGGTGTTGTCGTGTTATGGCTGTAATATACAGCAGGAGGAAAACATATTCTTCTAATTTTTTAACCGTCTCCTGATCATTTTATGATTACGAATGATCTCTCACTTATCTTTACCTTTGAAACAGATACTGATGTTTCCTTTGATATTCGGGAGCTTGATCCTGTATTTGTCATTCAGCGCCGGACCGCAGGCCGCAGAGCCGACTCCTGCCATGGCAAAGTCCACACACACAACAGTGAGACCGCATTTTTCAAGCTCGAAATTATGACGTTTTGACGCCAGCTCCTCCTGAGTGTATTCGGATGCGCTGAAAGAAAAACCGTCGGGCTGTGAGAAGGTCACCGACTGCGCATCGCTACTCACGGTCATGTGGGTGCAGCCCCAGTGGGACCCGTTCTCCTGGGGTCTTATGTAATCTTCGTGCATCTCCGACACATCTGACGTGAAATTCCCGATATACGAAGCCTGATGTTTGTCAACATAGCTCTCATACTCTCCGTAACCGTAATAATCGACTCTACCGAATCCGGCAGGAAGGAAGAACCTCATGCCGAACCTGGGCAGCATTTCAACCTTATTGGATGTCTCTGCGGTACATGATACATCAAGCCTTCCGCTGCCGTCTATGGTGTACTCGGCTTCCATCCGTGCAAAGGGCTGGTGGATACTCCATCCAAAGGACTGTTTTGCGTTTATCACCACGCAATCCCCGTCTTCCCTGACAGATGTGTCATAGACCTTCACTATGTAGTCATTGAGATGCGCCGAATACCAGTCGTTTTTCATGGTGTCATTATCAACCGGAGCACGAAAAAAATTATACTCCACAGGCCGTGCCAGCACTTCTCTTCCGTTGACAGAAATACTCTCAAATCTTGCTTTTCGCCTGTCGAACACAAATTCCGTATTATTTGCCTTTATCCTGTATTTTCCGTGGCTTTCCTCATATTCCGGAAGCGGTTCCGTATGAGAGACAGCCTGTTTTTCGGCAGTATATATCTTTATCTGGTCAAAACATACTTCCTCTCCTTCCTCAAATACACTGTATCCGTTCTTTGAGGTGAAAATAAAACGTATGTATGCGTCTTTTTCGTATTTCAGAGAAGCTTCCGGGATATAAACTTTCGTCTCTCCCATAGGCGGCAGGTTAAAATCAAATGTCCCGTCACAGGCTTTGCCACCGTCGAAGGTGATCTCCCACCTGCAGTCAAGGTATTCCCCGGCGTCGATGAAACGCAGAATACTGTTTATCTTAAACTCTCCGTCCTGCTCCCCCTTCAGAACCCGCACTGGGCGGTAAACCTGCTTCGTCTCCCTCAATCCGGTATGCGGTCTTCTGTCCGGATACGAAAGCGCATCCATGCAGAAATTGCCGTCATCATGACGTTCTCCGCTGTCTCCGCCGTAACCGTATTTTGGCTTTCCGTCCTCTGTGTATCCCAGTATCACGGCGTGATCGGCCCACTCCCATATGAGTCCGCCGCAGAATCTGTCACTCTCCATAAATGTATTGTGATAGTCCTCCAGATCTCCGGGGCCGTTTCCCATGGCATGACAGTATTCGCACAGGATAAAGGGGCGTTTTTCCTCAGCCTTCTCCAAAAAGGCAATCATATCCGCCGGCGAGGTATACATCTGTGACACAACATCCAAAACATCCGTGGATGTATCGTCAAGCCTGTGGGTGCTCTCATAGTGCACCGGACGTGTGGGATCCAGGGATTTGATAAGCTTTGCGCCTTCACGCAGGTTTTCGCCGTAACCTCCCTCATTTCCAAGTGACCAGAAGATCACGCAGGGGCGGTTTACATCCCGGGTCACCAGCAGACGCTCCCTGTCCAGGATCGCATTCTTAAAGAGGGGATCTACGGCGATCATTGCAATACCGTTGTATGCGTTTTCGTAAGTCCACTTGAGATCGTTATAAACATTGACACAACCGTGTGACTCAAAATCGGCTTCATCTATCACATAAAGCCCCAACTCATCACACATGCGGTAAAACTCCGGCGCATTGGGGTAATGCGAGGTTCTCACTGCGTTGATATTATTTTTCTTCATCAGCAGAAGATCTTTTAACATTTTGGCTCTGTCTGCGTAATAACCCGTATCGGGATAGCTGTCATGGCGATTGACACCGAAAAACTTAATGTGTTTTCCGTTTAACTTCAGCACACCGTCTTCTATGGCTATCTTCCTGAAGCCCACCTTCTCGCCGATGATCTCATGCTCTGTTTCGATCTCCAGCCCGTATAAAAACGGGCTTTCCGCAGACCACAGCTTCACATTTTTGACAACACTCTCAAAAGGTGCTGCTTCTGTGACAATGCCTTCCACTACGATGTTCTCACCGTCATAAAGTCTAACTCTCGCGTCGATGCCTTCAACGGATATCGTGAACTTTCCATTCTCCATGTTATCATCCGGTTCCGCTGTAATGCGGTAATTCTCCAGACGATCGGCATTCCTTGAGAGCACATACACATCCCGGAAAATACCGGACAGCCTGAACTTGTCCTGATCCTCCAGATAGGTACCGTCGCACCACTTCAGCACAGCTGCGGTGATAAGGTTTTCTCCCTCCGAGAGCATGTCTGTGATGTCAAATTCCGAGGTGTGATGCGACACCTGTGAATAGCCTGCGAATCTTCCGTTTACATATAGATAAAGACAGCTGTCCACTCCCTCAAAACACAGGATCCTCCTCGATCCGTCCGGTGTGTATCCGTAGGTTCTTCTGTAAACACCAACAGGTATATCATCCGGTACAAAAGGCGGGTCATAGGGGATCGGATAGGATACATTCGTATATTGCGCTATGTCGTATCCCGAAAGCTGCCAGTTGGACGGAACCGCGATCCTGCCGGAGAACTCCATATCCGTAAAATCCTCCGGCATATCTATAATGCTGTCATAATATTCAAATTCCCATTCTCCGTTCAAGGACTCATACAGCCCGGACTCTTCCCTCTGTCCGAAAGGATCCTGCCCCTCGGCAAAAGGTATGAAATAACAATGATCACCCATTGTTCCTACATGAAGCTTCTCCGGATCTTCATGGAATACCATAAAACTTTTCGCTGAATCACTCATTTTCAACCTCCCTCAAATGATCATCTTATACCCGTTAAGTCTTTGATAACTTCTCCTGCTATTATCAAACCAGCGACAGACGGCACAAAAGCTGTGCTGCCCGGTATGCTCCTGCGCCTTTTGCCGGGACTTCCGGCATTTGAATCCCACGTATCACCGCAATTGTTGGCAGTCTCATTACCTGCATTCGGACTGATGGGCTCCTCCTCCGAATAGACCACTTTAAGCTTGCGAATACCTCTCTTTTTCAGTTCACGCCGCATAACTCTGGCAAGCGGATCTATGTTGGTACTGTAAATATCTGCGACACGAAAACTGGTGGGATCAAGCTTATTCCCGGCTCCCATGGAGCTTATGACAGGAACGCCCAACCGCTCACACTGCATCACAAGCTCGATCTTAGCCGTAACTGTATCCACAGCATCGATCACATAATCGTATTCTTCGAAGGGGAAGTC